>NZ_JBVYOF010000002.1:0-252167 GCF_056133985.1 Chryseobacterium sp. L12
TAAACACCAAGGGCGACATTATTGATCAAGATAGATTGATTGCGGCTTAAATAGAACTCACGTTATTTTAAATAAAAAAGTATCTATTATTATGATTAAATATATGAGTATAGCACCAAAAACCTGCAAAATATCTAAAGGCACAACTCTAAAAGAGTTGGCAAATTTCTTCAAACTGACAGAAGAACAGCTTAAGAGGTATCACAATACTTATTGTCCTTTGGATAATTTAATAGGTCATGATATTCCAAACCATGTTACTATTATTTATGTTCCACCAGAAGATAAAGAGCTGAGAGAAAAAATATTCAATCCCAGAGGAGGAAATTATGTAAACTATAAAAGTAAAAATACTTTAGATAACAGGGGCTCATTCAACAAAAGATACGGTATTATTCAGAAAACATTCATCAACGGTGAGGAAAAACTGAAAATTCATTATGAAATAGAAATTAAGAAGAATAATAATATAGTAGAAATAAAAAGAAAATCAGTTTATCTCAACCATCAACGTCCCGATTTGATTGTGGAACAAATGGCAGATAAAATTGGGAATATGATGTATCCGTTAGAATTAGAACTCAACGATGAAGGTACTATTAAAGAAATTAAAATCAGCAAGCAATTCTTGATCGTTGGTTAAGATTAAGACCAGAACTTGAAGATTATTACAAAGGAAAAGAAGCGGAGGAGATTTTTCAAAAAGTTGGCAAAAATATAAGAACTAGAAGCAAATTCTTAAACAGGATCAAAGATAGTTTATTTTATGTAATGTATTTTTTTTCCTTTGTACGAAGCCTTCAATGATGATAAAAAATATACTTTCCAAATATATCTTCCTTTAGAAAAAAATTCAGGAAAAGTACCTTTTGAGATTACCCTATCATTAAATGAAGAAATATCAAAAGCAAATAAAATTTTTATAAAAGCGGAAGGAAAAGGTATGTCTCCTATGCCTTATTCTATCCAAATTCCAGAAAATGAAAATCAACCTATAAATGAAGGGTATTTTGACATCATTTATAAACTCAACTCCAAAGACAATAGTATTTTTTCCATTTTTGGAGAAATGGGTTTTGAATCCCAAAAATTAAACAAAAAAATAACTTTTGAATGTTATGAGCAGTTATAATAACATCTAAAAACTAATAAAAACACAATATGAGCCAGAAACATTTAGTTTGTCAAGGAGCTTTATGCAAATGTAACTTCGGAACTACACCAGATAAGCTCAAAGTCTTGACCCAAAGCAAACGCTATATCAATGATAAAGATGGAAGCGAAAAGCTGATGGCAACACACAAAGACATTGGTAAAACCTTAGAGAAAAATACCTTTGGTAGTTGTGCAAAAATGAATAATAATCCCTGTCAAGTTGTGGTGACGGAATGGAGCGGATATTATGATAAGATTACTTTGGAAGACAACAAAGGGAAAGCATTGTTAGAAGATAGTAAAGCAACCTGTCCTATTGGAAGCAAAGACTGTATTACAATCATTAAGCACGGGCAAAATGCTGAAGTTTCCTCACAGAATATAAAGAATGCCAATAAAGAGGCTGTTGCGGAGTTGTGTCCGATTATGGATGTTAATAAATATATTCGTAAAACAGACAATATTGAAGTTTAATAAACTCTTTGACTTAAAATTATGGGACAGAAACTAACAGCATTTATTTTACATCCGGATAATGGGTTTAATGAGCAATATCGTGTTTTAACTTTAAATGAAGGAGAGGTCTTTACAGTTGGAATTAAGGAATATGAAGAAGCTAAAAAGGAATTCCAAAAGAAAATTGATGATATAAGAAATGAAAAAAATATTATTGATGCCAATTTGAAAACGGAAGAAAATAGATTATTTCAGCAAGCACAAGAGAGATACAGAGAAGGTGGAAAATGGATTGAACCAAAGAAAGTTAATGGTAAGATTGTTAGCCAAGCACAAGAAACCTATGATGCAAATATAGAAGATGCGAGAGCAAGAGTTGGTAAATTAAAAGATCAGAAAAATGCTCAAATAAAAGTTATTGAAAATGAACTATCCACCTTAGAATCAACATTTAGTTCTGTTGTTTGGGCATGGAATCTCGCATACAGCAGAAGCAGTAAACCTTCAGGAAAGAACGAACTTTTAGGAGTAGGAGAAAAAGAACAGACGCTTACACTAAGACGACATTTGCATGGAGGTGGTTTTGCTTGGATAGAACCATTTTTAGATGGAGATAAACCCACTGGGATATTAAAAACGGATTGTATGTTCACACAAGACTAAATGAACCTGATGCTAAAATTGCCGAATGGTACGGTTATGATGCATCAGGAAATCCAATGAAAATTGATAAACCGGTTGCACCTGGATCTAAAGTTCAATTGCACATTTACACTCAAGGTTTGTATGGTCAAAATATTCGGGTAGAACTAAAAGCAAACGGAAAAACTCTAAAAGCCAATAATTATGGAAATACACTCATTTTATATGTCAATAAGGATCCGAAAGCAAAAACAAAAAATTCTGAATTCAAATATGAAATTCAGGATTCTAACGATTTTTTTCTAACAGAAGTTGAAATTTATGATTATTCAGACCCCAATAGCATTCAACCTCCCAAAGGTTCTATAACAGGATATCTGATTGATGACTCTGATGATTTTTCCGATGGAAGTATCACAAGACTTGCTAATGTACAGAAGGCCGTGTTGGATTTATATATAGATCCCATATGGAGTTTTGATATTCCGGAGACGGAGGTCACTATTAAGCCAACTATCCACTTTATGGGTAAAATGAAAGAATTGGATGCGGAGTTACAAGTGAATAGACATAAAGATCCCGAAATCACCATTCCTGAAACTGGGAATATGCCAGTTTTTGTAGATAAAATAGAAACAGATTTCAAATCATTTCATCCATGTGGTTATAATACATTTGAGATAAGTGATGGTAATCGCACAGTTAATTTATTAGAAGACAAATCCATTCCTCCACTCAACCTTTTTGAGCTGGTAGCTGGGCCAAAAGAAAACACGCATGACATTACCATAGATTTGGATACAGATACATCAGAATGTTCGTTTGACGACGAAAAATATGTAATTACACTTGCAGAATATCCCGAAAAAAAGATAGAACAAGATGCCAAACCAGAAGAAGAAAGCAGTACTTCTTTTGATAGTAAGTTAAAAGTACAGGTTGGAGGAGATAAAAACAATATGAGCCATGAGCATCAATTGGGCTTTAGTGGGAAATTGGAGAAATATACTCCAGATGGAGATGATAAACAACTTAAGTTTAAAGCTCGATTTATATATGACTATACTCCTATTAAATTTGCAGGATTTTCTGTGCATCCCATTTTTAGATATTTTTGGTTAGGCAACGGTGTTCCTACTAATACCTATTTGGTGCAGACCCGTACTTGCCGATACCAACAGGATGTTGCTGTAAAAACCTATCCTGATGTAGCTTGGAGCCTGAAACTCTCCTATAAAAATACAGCAGTTGAAAAAGAATTATGGGGTAATCAGCGATATGTAGATACCAAAAAAGCTAAATTTAAACGCGAACCACAAAAATGGATAACCACAGGCGATAAAAGCATTGGAATTTCTTTAGGCGCGACTTGGGATAACGGTAATACATACGATGCTACGGCAGACATTACAGAACAAGTACAAAAACTATTGAATAGTTTGGGAGTTATAGGCAAATTTGTAAACTCTGTCTTTTTGGGTGAAGAAAATAATGGAGATAAAAATAATGAACATGCTACAGATGAAAACAAAGAAGCTTTAGAAAAAATAAAAAACCAACAACAAGGAAAAAATGCAACAGCTGATGCAGAAAAAAAGAGAGATAAAGAGCTGAATGAGCTTAAGAGAAATTTTAATGATGCAAAACAAAGGTATGAAACCGCCAAAACAGAAAGAGACAGAGAGAAAGCCAAATCGGATATGACATCTTTGCAACGTAAAATGGATAGTAGATCTGCAGATTTGGATCTGAAACTTACCCGATCCATTGCCTCTATTAGCATACAATGGCCACAGTTGGATGCACAGTTTGAGTGGAGTTTGGAAAATATAGACCAGCAAGGGCCGTATTACAACCAGACGGGGGTGGTTTTGCAAGGTGTTTTGGAGTTAACACCTCTGATAGGTCTTACCGCTACGCTGGACTTTCTGGCATTGGCACAACGGGCACATCCTGTGGCTCTAGCAGTAATAGCTGCGGCAGATATTACGAGGGCAATTATTGGGGATGGTAGCAAGATTACTTGCGACCTTTCCGCATCAGGTACTTTTGGTGGAAAAATACAGGGATTTTTAAACACCAAAACAAAAGAAAACAGCTTTAACAAATACGACCGCAATGCCAACGATAAACAATTGGCGGAACTGAAATGCGATTTGGAATTTAATTTAGAGATAGGTATTAGATTAAATATAAAAAAAAAAATATACTTGCTGAAGTAATTTTAACAGGTGAAGTTAATGCTAAAGCAACAGCCAAATGGACAGGGAGAGCACCATTAGATGCTGATGATTACGGTTGGTATATTGCTCCAGAATTAAATTTCGAAGGATTAGAAATAAGGGGAGAAGCAAATTTTACAGCTGATTTAAAAACAGGAAAAGGAACTCCTATGGGATCTGCAAGTAGTAATAATAATTTCAATTGGCAAGCCATTGATGCATGGGAAGAACCAAAGAAATTTGAGAAAATGTATTTCATAAAATCACAATAATAATGTATAAAATTTTAATTCTAATAATCAGTTTAATGAGTCTGCAAGGTTGTGGGCAAAACAATAAAGTCATGGATGAAAAAGTAACAGAAATTTTTGGTAACCTTTATAAAGATGTAAAAAATTATAATGAACGTATAAACTATCATGCTCAGATATCAATTGGTGGATGTAATTTCGAAGTATTAATTAATGATTTTCCGGTTCACCAATTTTTCGGTCCTATAAATGGCTCCTTAAACACCAATACCCCTATAAATATGGCGATTTTAGGAAATGGAGAACAAACTTGGAAAGTCAGAATATACCCTATACACGATCGTAAAGAAATTAATGATGGTGTAACTTTTACTCCTAGAGCAGCAATAGAAAAAGGAGCAAGAGCAAAAATTAGTATTAAGGGCTTACGCTTTAAAGAGAATGGTGATATCGAAAAAGAATTTGGAAAAGTACTTAATTTTGAAGCTCCATTAAATAAAGATGAAAAAACAGGGGAAAATATTTTTTCAGATGCAGGAAAACCATACATAGAATATAGTGGAACATTTCAGGCGGATGTACCTTATACTTTAAATGGATGGAAAAATAGTATTGACTTATCAAAGGAAAACAAAGCACAACTTAAAAATGAACTTCTCAAAGAATACGAAAAATATAAAGATTGGTTACAAAATCGTGAATTGGATAAAATTGCAAGTAGTAAACTCAATGGTAAAAAAGAAGATGCACAAGCTTTATTTTATAATAAAAAAATCAATCAAGAGTTTATATATGATTTCATTGATATGTGGGAAAAAAAGGGACTTAAAACACAATCATTAGAAAATATTGATATAAAATATTATGGGAATAATAAAGTAATAACCTTAACCAATAGATCATATAATGACTCACCACTATGGGCAACTTATATTGATGAAGAAAATGATAACAGTTATATTTTAATACCATTGTACTTTCACAGACCAAAACCAGATGCTCCATTAGAAGTCATAAGATAATGAAATTTTTATTAATATTTTTTGGTTTGTTTATTTCTCTGCAAAGCTGTGCACAAAAAGAAATAAAAATGGATAAAATCGCAAATTTATACAAGGACGTTAAGTACAGAAATCAAGCAATAAGCTATCAAGCTGAATACTTTATAGGGGGGTGTAATTTTGAATTGTTAATTAATGGATTTCCAATTGAAAGACACTTTAGTTCAGGTGATGGTTCTCTAAGCGCTAGTGCACCAATCAATTCGGAGATTTTAAAAAGTGGAGAACAAACTTGGGAAATCAGAGTGTACCCAGTTCATATTGATGGTATTCCACAACAAAGTATTTCAGATGGAGCAAGAGCCGAGTTAAAAATACAGGCTTTTAAATTTAAAGAAAACGGTGATATAGCAGAAACATTTGAACCAGTATTGAACTTTGAAGCTCCATTGAAGAAAAATGATAAAACTGGGAAAAATATTTTTGCCGATTCAGGAAAACCTTATGTAAGTTATAAAGGTACATTTACAGCCGAAGTCCCTTATTCATTACAAGGTTGGACAAACGGAGAAGAGTTTAATCCCGCAGATAGTGTTATACTTAAGAAAGAAGTACTAAATAAATTCAATGAAATTAGAAATTTGATTGTAAACAAAGAAGCTATTAAGTTTGAAGATATTGTTTTAAATAAGGAAAGAGAAGTGGCACAAGCACTATTTATGAAGGAAACTGACAGTAGAGATATTGCAAATTTCTATTCTAGTGCGTTTAATAATTCTTTGGAAGGCTTTTCTATGGTTCCTATAGATAATGAGGAAATCGTATATTATTGTGATAATAAAGTTCTTACATTATTGTTTACAGCAAAAAAATGTATTCGTTGTAAAGGAGAATCTGTATTGTCAGGAAGATTTAAAGATGGTGATAAATATAGAGTAAGGTCTTTTTACATATATCTATATCGTCCCAAAGGCAAAAAAGAATTAGAAGTCATTAGATAATATGAGGTTTTCAATATCAGTAATTTTTAGTTTATTGTTTTGTCTGCAAGGTTGTGGGCAAAACAATAAAGCTATGGATGACAAAGCAACAGAAATTTTGGGTAATCTTTATAAAGATGTTAAAAATAGAGATGAAGCAATCAGTTATCGTGCAATCTATTTTATAGGAGGCTGTAACTTTGAACTTTTGATAAATGATCTCCCAATTATGACCTATTTTGGATCTGGAGATGGCTCATTAAGCGAAAGTGCACCAATTAATACAGCCATTCTCAGATCAGGAGAACAATCGTGGAAAATTCGTGTTTATCCTGTACATGACAAAAAAGAAATGAATGGAAAAATTATCTCTGTTTCAAGACCACTAATTCAAGATGGAGCAAGAGTAGAACTAGCAATTGAGGGAGTTCTGTTTAAAGAAAATGGAGATATTGAAAAAAGGTTTGGAAAATTATTTGAGTTTGAGGCTCCATTAAAGAAAGATGAAAAAACAGGGAAAAATATTTTTGCGGATGCTGGTAAACCTTACATTGAATATAATGGAACATTTCAAGTTAATGTACCTTATCAACAAGAAGGATGGACAAATAGTGAAGACTTATCTATAATTGACAAATCAAATTCTTGAAGGACTGTTGCTAAAAAAATATAAAGAATATAGTACTTGGTTGCAAAACAGAAATTTAGAAAAAATAGCATTGTCTAATCTTAAATCTGAAAAAGAATATGCACAGGCACACTTTTTTAACGAAGAATTAAATCATGAGTTTTTAGAAGGATTTATAAATAGTTGGGAAAAAAAAGATTTAAATATATATCCAATTTAAAATTACACAATCAAATTTTATGGAAATGGTAAATTAGCCACGCTTCAAAGAACTGATCATGTTGGAGATACGGCACTTGCTGGTTGGTACATAGATGAGAATAATAGAAGAAAAATGAAAACTTTTACTTTATACTTTCACATTCCTAAAGGCAAAAAAGAATTAGAAGTCATAAGATAATATGAAAAGTATTTTGTTTTAGGTTTGTGTATGTCTCTTTCTTTTACTTCTTGTGCACAGGAAGTAAAAAGAAGACATTATGAAAGAAAGTGATTTTCAAATTGTGATTAAGGAGTGGATTAAGGTATATTATTGCAGGTTTACATTTTCTTTTATTCTACGTTCTATTTATGTGCTTATAATGTACTCTTATCGATGGTTCGATTATATTTTGGGATTTATCTCGTTAGGGATTTCTCTGCTAATAGTGGTTCAAACTTCATTATACTATCTCGTAAAGCGTAATAGGAAGCAAAAAAGAAATAGTAGCTAAATATTATTGTGTTTGAACTGAATTTATTGTATATGTAGAATATTAGACATTGGATTTATGAATTACAACTTTTAGCTTGAGGCATTTTGATGTGTCTTTGCTTATTCCGTTTCTTAATATATTTTTTTTAACTTAATATTTGATTATTTAAAACAAGCCGTTACCCTCATATTTTAAATTAATTTTTCCAAATCAAAAACATCTGCCAAATCGCTTCCTAACTGCGGTTTGGCTTTTTACTATTGCAAATGTAGGACAGCATCATTCACTCAAAAAAATCTTTTTGGGTTTCTACAAAAATTCTTTCCACGAGTTCCAATAATTTTTCCAGACACTCCTAAATTCTTCGGACAAAAAGATTTCTAGTTCGATTCAAAACTTGTAAGCAATTACGGAAATTGAATCGGGTTTTTGTGCGCCTGATACTGTCCTATAATCATCGGCAAAGAAAAAACCGGAACCTCAGTTATACGAATCAATTTAACAGCAGACGTTCTTTGACATCAACAAATACATAAATATAAATCATACTTTTTCAAAAAAGAAAAGAAAAAAGAAGCCGAGTGTCCTTGATACCAAATCATTTTACTCGAAAATTTCAACAACAATTAACTAAAAAATCAACAATTAAAATCAAGAAATTATGAACACAATCGTAGGCAGAATTACAAGAAATGCAGAAATCAATACCTTAAAAATCACAAGCAAGTTGTCAATTTTTCAATTATCATCAATGACAGCTACAAAACCAAACAGAGCGAGCGCAAAGAACAAAAAACTTATTACTTTTTCAGAAGAAATAGAAGGTGATTTATTATTTTGAAATTCAGAAATATGCAAGCACAATTCAATTTTCAAGTAAAAACAAAGTAACAATGATTGATTAGTTTTATACGTAGTCTTTGCTGAGTTCGGTCAGTACTCTTTAAAAAGGGTACATCCTCATAACTGTCTGCCCATTATCTTCTTCATCTTGTGCGTGTTGACGGGGAAATAACATTATCAAAAATTGTGTCCAAATTGGTCATCATGGTTTTATAAGCCAGAGATTCAATGTTATTACTTTTATTGGTGTTTTTTATTTTATACTTTACCTCAAAATAATAGTTTTTTAAGTCGATTCATTTTTAATAATGTCAGTAAAAAACACAATGCTTTTTTGAGAAAGTAAGATTCTGGCTCATCCGGTCAGATGCCTATAAATAAATGGTGTTTTGAGAAATTTTGGCTAAATTTGTAATATCAGTAGTTTGCAGACAAAAGGTGAACCCCTCGGAATGTCAAAATAGCGCAGAAAACCGCTCTAAATCGTACTCTTCAATTGAAAGCATATTCGTTTGTTTTGATTATTAAGTGTTTATGTATTAATACAATTTTTTATCTTAGTTTTTTCTACATCATCAAATTAAGTTTATGAAATTAAGCATAGAAAATAATTTAGCTAAGTCAGATCCTGTTCTTGAAAAGATTATTTCCCAAATACCCAGTATTATTATCAATTCCACAAATAATATTTTTCACGATGTAATAAGCTGTATTATAGAGCAGCAAATCCATTACCGAAGTACTAAAAAAGTCTTTGAAAAAGCTTTGGAGCGAGCAGGAATTGAATTTTTAACTATAGAAAATTTTCATTTAATTGAAAAACATTCTCTTTCAAAAATCAAACTCTCAATGGGTAAATATGAGACTATGATGGCTTTTATAGAATATTGGAATGCAAATACAAAAGACTTTAGTAAATTATCTGACGAAGAAATCAGAAAAGAGTTATCTGCTGTAAAAGGAATTGGCAGATGGACTATTGATATGATTTTGCTTTACACTCTGCAGAGACCAGATGTTTTTCCCTATGATGATTTCCATCTAAAAAATATCATGGTTTCACTTTACAATCTAGATCCTAAAATAAAACTTAAGTCACAAATGTTGTCAATAGCACAACAGTGGGGAAATCAAAAGTCATTAGCTGTATTATATCTACTTAGCTGGAAAAACTTACAAAAACAATACAATGCGACGAGCCAGAACAGAAATATCTAAAGAAAACCGTAAACAATTTATTTTAGATTGTGCAGAAGAGCTAATTCTTGCAGAGGGTTTATCAAGTTTAAGTTTAATGAAAGTATCTAAAAAAACCAAGCTTGCCGTTGGTACTATTTATCTTTATTTTAGTAGTAAAGAGGATATAATTGCAAATCTTACAATTAAATCCAGAGAAATTTTACTTGAAAAGTTTATACAATATACCAGCGAAAAAGAAAATGCCATTGAAAAAATAGCTGAACTTCTTAAGGCATTTTATTCTTTTTATAAAGAAAAGCCTTTCTATAATCAGCTGGTGTCCTTCTATGAAACCAATTCAGGTCTTGAGGAAACTGAAGAATTAAAAGCAGCAAGCTTCAATATAACAAAACTAGTGTCAGATATTATACGAGAAGGAAAAAAAGAAAATATCATTCACAAAGATTTAAACGAAATGGAATTTTCGTTCTGGCTATGGGCAACTACCATCGGTGTTATTCAGCTTTTAGAAATAAAAGGGAATATATTGACTGATACATTAAAACAATCTGAATCTGAATTTTATCAAAATCATATTAAAATGATAATCAGTTCTTTAAGTAAAAAATTAAAAATACAAAAATAAATGANNTCATTTATTTTTGTATTTTTGTTCTTATTAAAACTTAAAGAAATGAAAGAAACAAAAATTAGATTATTTCAAGAAGCTGAAAAATTAGGAATGTTTGTAGTTGGTCAAAAAAGACCAGACATTTTTAATGCCTTTTTGAATCTGGCTCATGAGGTTATGCATCCCGAAAGTGCTTTTAGTCCTTTAATTAGAGAGTTGCTGGGTTCCTATGTATCAAAGAAGTTCGGGTGTAGTTTTTGTCATTTAGGACATTTAGAAACAGCTTTTGCTATTGGTGGAGATAAAGTAAGAACGCTTGTAGACAATCCGTCAGAAGAATTAAAACCAATATATTCACTGGCTGATAAAATAGTTGATAATGCTGTAAAAGAACAAGATGTAGTAGATTTTCTTAATTTAGGCTATACTGAAAAACACTATGAAGATATTGTTTTTGTATGCGCTTTATTTGGATTTGCTAATCGAATGGTTACCGGCTTTGGAATTGAATACAATCCAAAACGAGATGAATCGTCTTCTCGCTATTTAGCAAGAGGATATAAAATGATAAATAATTAAACTGACTCTGGTAAATGCTTATATCTTACCATTAGAATAAACTAAACCCATCTAGACAAAGCCGTTTCGCTTATTAACAGTAATTTACATAATCCTTAATTGATAAGTGTAACGGCTTTGTATATTAGGATATAGAGTATTATAATGTTAGTTACTTTATTTCCTGCTTTATCATTCTGATCTATAGTCTCACTTTTATTGTATAAATGATATTAACTAATATATGATGCATATCATAATAATTTTATTAATATTTTAGTTTAACAATTTTGTCAAAACATTTGTTTGGTATAAATTTGCACAAATTTGTTTAACAAAAATGTCAAATCAAAATAAGAAAGATCAAACTCAGGAATTAATAAAAGATACTGCCAAGAATTTGTTTTTCGTACAGGGAAAGTTCAATGCAACGACACAGGAAATTGCAGATGAAGCAGGAGTAAACAGAACTTTGATTAATTACTATTTCAGATCAAGAGACAACCTCATTCAGATTATTTTTAACGAAGCACAACGTGTGGAAAAAGAAAAATCTGAAATCATTATGAATTCTGATCTGCCACTCAAGCAGAAAATCAGCGAGTTTATAGAAGGAAGTCTGTCAACAAGCCTGCAATATCCATATCTGGAAACTTATATTGTTTCTCAAATCAATAAAGGAACCTGTCATCAAAAAGATATTGAAGAGAGAGATCTGAAAAGGCTGTATGACGATATTGAAAAGGAAATGGATAAAGGCAATATCGAAAAAATGGCTCCCGTTCAGTTTCTGATCAATATGGTTTCGCTACTGGTTTTTCCAAGTGCAGTGAGACCTTTATTCATGGAAAATCTTATGCTTAGCGAAAGTGAATTTAATAAAATTATTTCTGAGCGAAAAGAAATTATCATCAATATGCTTTTTAAGAATTAATTTTTAAAGTAAATGAAACAGTATTCCGTCATTTAATAATAACATAGAAAAATAAACGAAGTATAAATTATGAACAGAAAACGTATAACTGCTAAAAAACTCAAAATAGGAGTTGCTGCAGCATTTATGTTGTTTACCTCTTCTTCTGCATTTGCCCAGCAGCAGGTTTCTTTACAGGAAGCCATCAAACAGGCTCTTCAGAATAAAGCGGAAGCCAAAAAGGCAGCTTTGCAGGTAAAAAAAGCAGAGTACAAGATCAATGAAGCAAAGGCAGGAGCCTTGCCTCAGATAAGTGCTAATGCGGGTTTAACGTATAATCCCATCATTCAGGAGTCTTTGCTTGAATTTGGAGGTCAGCGTTTACGAGCACAGTTGGGTCAGCCTTGGGTTTCTCAGGCAGTCGTGCAGGTTCAGCAGGCAATTTTTGACCAAAGAGTTTTCACCGGACTGAAAGCAGCAAAATCAACCAGAGAATTTTATATCCTCAATGCACAGCTTACCAACGAACAGCTTATAGAAAATGTTGCAACCGCTTACTATCAGGTTTTTGTACAGGAAGAAAATCTTAAAACCATTGAAGCCAGCTATGCTAATACCGAAAGAGTACGCAATATCATCAAAAGTCTGGTAGATAATGGTCTGGCTAAAGGAATTGATTTGGACAGAACCAATGTGCAGCTTACCAATATAGGTTCTAATAAGCAGCAATTGATCAATGCCGTTGAACTTTCAAAAAATGCGCTGAAGTTTTATATGGGAATCCCTATTGACACAGCAATTGAACTGGAAGAGAAAACGATAGAACCACAGCCTCAGCTTTTAGAAAATACGGTAAATCTGAATAACAGAACCGAGCTGAAAGTCCTTAGCAAAAATAGAGAACTTTTGGTATTCAATAAAAAGGCAACGGAAGCATATCTTTATCCAACTGTCGGACTGCAGGCAAATTACGGATGGGCAGGAATGGGTTCTAAATTTCCTTTAACCAATGGTTTCAACAACGGAGTTTTATGGAGCGATTATTCTGCAATCGGATTGAATATCAATATTCCAATTTTTACAGGAGGATCTACCAAATCTAAAATCCAACAGGCGGAAATTGATATTCAGGATCTTGATCAGGATATTCAGAACACGCAGCAAAGTCTTGATCTTGATTATAAAAATGCAGTTACCAATATTGAAAACTCTTTAATCAATATCGAAAGCATGAAGAGTAATGTAGCACTTGCCGAGAAAGTACAGAAAGATACACAGGCAAACTACCAATATGGCCTTGCTCCTCTTACAGAAGTTTTGGATGCTGAAAATGCGCTTACCCAGGCAAAACAGAACTACGCCAATGCACTTTTGGACTATAAGCAGGCAGAAATTAAATTAATAAAAGCTAAAGGAGAACTCAATACACTACAAAACCCATAATTAAACAATGAAAAAAACTTTAATATACATTATCGTAGCTGCTGTACTGATAGGTTTGGCAGCATGGAAAATTGCTGATAATAAAAAGAAACAGGAAACAGAAGTAAAAGAAGTAGCAAAGCAGGTTGATAAAATCAATGTAAATGTAGTTACTGTTTCCAGAGAAAATATCAATACAGATTACTCAGCCAACGGAACTTTTATTCCAAAGCAGGAAATGAATCAGTCAGCTGATATTTCCGGACGTATTGTAAGCGTGATGGTAAAAGAAGGAGCAAGAGTTGGTGCAGGTCAGGTATTGGCAACAATAAAAAGAGACGCTATTGAAGTAGATGTTACTCAGGCTCAAAATAACTTACAAAACGCGATTATTGACAATCAGCGTTACGAAAACGCTTTCAAAACAGGCGGTGTTACCAAACAGCAGCTTGATAACTCCAGATTACAGCTTAAAAATGCACAGGCTGCAGTAAGAGCACAAGGTGTGAGAGTAAATGATACAAGCATCAGAGCGGGTATCAGCGGAACAATCAACAAAAGAATGGTAGAGCCGGGAAGCGTAGTTGCTCCGGGAACTCCTTTATTTGAAATTGTGAATATCAATACTTTAAAACTTTCTGTTTTAGTGGATGAAAGCCAGATTGGAAGAATTTCATTAGGTCAGGATGTTGCCATTAATGTCAATGTTTTACCAGAAGAATCTTTCAGCGGAAGAATTACTTTCATTGCTCCGAAAAGTGATGCTTCTCTGAATTTCCCGGTTGAAATTGAAGTTCAGAACAGAGGAAATCTGAAAGCAGGGATGTACGCGACAGCAATATTCAAAACCAATAACGGAGCTGAAACCCAAAATATGCTTACCGTTCCTGCAGAAGCATTTGTAAACGGAGTAAGTTCAGGGCAGCTATTTGTTGTAAATAATGGAACTGCGAAACTCATTAAAGTTCAGACCGGAAAAGTGTATGGTGATAAAGTACAGATTTTAAGCGGACTTAACGGTGGTGAACAAGTGGTAACAAGTGGACAGATCAATCTGGACAACGGTTCAAAAATCAATATCGTAAAGTAAGAGAAGATGAAGTTAGCAGAAATATCCATTAAAAGACCATCCCTTGTCATCGTATTGTTTACGATTCTTACATTGGGAGGTTTATTAAGCTACTCCATGATGGGGTACGAGCTGATTCCAAAGTTTGAAACCAATATGGTAACCATTTCTACGGTATATCCGGGAGCTTCACCGAGCGAGGTAGAAACTTCGGTAACCAGAAAGATTGAAGATGCTGTTGGTTCTTTGGAAAACGTAAAAAAAGTTGAATCATCTTCCTATGAGAGTTTGTCGGTAATTATGGTTCAGCTGAATACCGGAGCCGATGTAAACTATGCTTTGAATGATGCTCAGAGAAAGGTAAATGCGATTCTGGCAGATCTTCCGGAAGATGCAGATCCGCCTTCTTTGCAGAAATTCTCATTAGATGATTTACCAATCATGACTTTGAGTATTACCAGTGGTAAACTAAATAATAAAGAGCTTTATGATCTTTTAGATAAAAAAATAGAGCCTATTTTCTCAAGAGTAAATGGTGTTGCTCAGGTTGACCTTATTGGCGGACAGGAGAGAGAAATTCAGGTAAATCTGGATGAAAAGAAAATGCAGGGGTACGGCATTGCTATTGGAGATGTGCAGCAGGCAATTTTATCATCCAATTTAGATTTCCCTACCGGAGCACTGAAAACAAGAACTTCAAGATCAACGATCAGACTTTCAGGAAAGTACCGTAACATTGAAGAGATGAATAATCTTGTAGTTTCCAATAAAAACGGAGCACAGGTTCGTTTGTCTGATATTGCTATGGTTTTTGATACTCAAAAAGATGTAGAAAAAGTAGCACGTTTTAACCAGAATCCTACGATTTTACTTCAGGTAAAAAAACAGTCTGATGCCAATGCGGTTTCTGTTTCGGAAGCTATTCAAAAAACAATTGCTCAGGTTCAGGAAGATTACAAAAATCAGTCACTTAAAGTGAATATCGTTGATGACAGTACCAATTTCACGTTAGATGCAGCAGATCACGTAATATTTGATTTATTTCTTGCTATTATTCTGGTAGCGGTTGTAATGCTTTTATTCCTTCACAATATCAGAAACGCATTTATTGTAATGGTTTCTATTCCGGTATCATTGATTGCAACGGTTATTGGAATGTATTTGATGGGATATACTCTTAACTTAATGAGTTTACTTGGTCTTTCGCTTGTGGTGGGTATTCTTGTGGATGATGCCATTGTGGTATTGGAAAATGTTTACCGTCACATGGAAATGGGAAAAAGCAGAATCCGTGCAGCGTATGACGGAGCTTCAGAAATTGGCTTTACGGTAACGGCAATTACTTTGGTAATCGTGGTAGTATTTTTACCGATTGCAATGAGTTCAGGATTAGTTTCTGATATTCTTGCGCAGTTCTGCGTAACGGTGGTAATTGCAACAATGTTCTCATTATTGGCATCATTTACCATTATTCCTTGGCTATCTTCAAGATTTGGTAAATTAGTTCATTTGACAGGTAAGAATCCTTTCGAGAAATTCATTCTTTGGTTTGAAAAGCAATTAGAAAAGTTTACACAGTGGATCAGCGGAATTCTGGAATGGTGTCTTAAAACAACTTTAAGAAGAGTAATGACTGTGATCGTGACTTTCATTATTTTGATTTCTTCATTTATGCTGGTAGCGTTCGGATTTATTGGAGGTGAATTTTTCCCTAAAATGGACAGAGGACAGTTTCTTGTTCAGATGGAATTGCCAAAAGATGCTTCTGTAGAAAAAACCAATCAGGTAACTTTGGAAGTTGAAAAGTATCTCCGAAATGATAAAGATGTAGTAGATATGATTACCACAGTAGGTCAGCAGTCTTCCGGATTTGGTGGAGTTCAGGCTACTTTATATCAGTCAGAGATTCAGGTTATCTTAGTGGATAAATCAGAACGTAACGAAAGTACCGATATTAAATCTGCCAAAATCAAGAGAGCTTTAGAAGAAAAATTTACCGGAGTTGAGTTCAAAACAGCGCCAATCGGTTTAATGGGGGCAGACAATGCACCAATTGAGTTGGTGGTAACTGCTCAGGATAACGAAACAGCGAATAAAGAAGCCAACAGAATTTTGGAATTGCTTAAAAAGGTACCGGGATCTGTTGATGCAGAATTATCTACCGATTCCGGAAATCCTGAAGTTCAGGTAAATATCGACAGAGATAAAATGTCTTCTTTAGGATTAAATCTTGCAAGTGTAGGACAGACTATGCAGACGGCATTCAGCGGAAATACAGATGGAAAATTCAGAGCTGGTGAATATGAATATGATATTAACATCCGTTTTGGTGATGCCAACAGACAATCTATTGAGGATGTAAGAAATTTAATTTTCACCAATCCTCAGGGAGAGCAGGTAAGACTAAGTCAGTTTGCTGAAGTGAAAATGGGATCTGGACCAAGTTTGCTTGAACGTAGAGATAAATCACCTTCTGTAAAAGTAAAATCTAAAGTAGTGGGTCGTCCTGTAGGAGATGTAGCAAATGAATGGGCAGCTCAGTTTATGGATAACGAAAAAACAAAACCTGCCGGTGTAAGTTATATTTGGAGTGGAGATATGGAGAACCAGACAGAAGGTTTCGGTACCTTGGGAATCGCTTTATTGGCAGCTATTGTATTGGTATATCTGGTAATGGTATCGCTGTATGATTCATTTGTGTATCCTTTTGTGGTATTATTTTCTATTCCTCTGGCATTAATTGGAGTAATGGTAATTCTTGCTATCACAGGAAATTCTTTGAATATCTTCACCATGCTCGGAATGATTATGTTGATCGGTTTAGTAGCGAAAAATGCAATTATGATTGTCGACTTTGCCAATATGAGAAAAGCGGCAGGGGCAAATACACATGATGCATTGATTCAGGCAAACCACGCCCGTCTTCGTCCGATTTTGATGACAACAATTGCGATGATTTTCGGGATGATTCCGATTGCTATTGCAAAAGGAGCGGGAGCTGAAATGAATAATGGTTTGGCATGGGTAGTAATCGGTGGTTTAACATCATCTTTATTCCTTACATTGATTATTGTACCGGTAGTTTATTCATTGTTTGACTCTATTTTAAGAAGAATGGGTAAACATGAAAAAGTAGACTACGATGCGGAAATGAAGGCAGATTATGAACACAGAGAACTGAGTGAGGATGGTTTTACTCCTAAACACGTAGATTAAATTTATAATAGCCATTAATTAACCTTAAAACCGTATCAGAAATGATGCGGTTTTTGTATTTATATATAAGAAAAGTGATCATAAAAATTATACATTTATTAAAGAGAATAATTTCAGCAGAATTCCGTAGAAAAGTTCAATCATTTTATTGGTATTCGTACCAATCAATAAAAAAAGCTTCCAGAATCCTCTGAAAGCCTTAATTTGTTTCTTGAAAAAAAAATTAATCTGCCATTACTTCGCCTGATTTTCTGTACAGAAAATTTCCGTAGATATGTCTTCTTGCAAAACGGCTTGGAGAATCAGAATTAACCATTTTAATATACGTATTTCTGGGTACTCCGATGTATTCAAACATTTTCCCGTTCAAATGCTGTACTTTCAGAATTGATTTTTCCAGATAAAAATCTGTAATGATTGATTTTGTAATGGTTTCTGTATATTCCTCTTTGTACTTTTCCTGAGTTTCTTCGTTAATGCTTACCAGAAAATGGTAGGCTTCAATCACAGATTTGCTTTTCTCCTCTGCTTCAATTTTTCCTGCCTCATTATTGATAAATTTATCAGGATGAGTATCCTTCATTACATTTCTGTAAATATTTTTAAGTTCCTTCAGTGTAACATTTTTATCAACTTCTAGAAGCTTTCTGTATTCGCCTAATTTTTTCATATGGTTGAATCCTTATTTCGGAATGCAAAATTAAGCTTTTTTAATTGATAAACTGTAAGTTATATATTTTATTAATAATGTGTTTCTACAGTCTTAAATATTGTAATGTATAATTAACGTAAATTTAATATTACGGGAATAATTTTTTATAAATGATACTTTTTTCAGAAAAAAAACCAATATACCACAATTTTGAATTAAATTTGCAAACCACCTTAAAGTTCTAGTATTCTTAAAAGAGATTGTCCGTTTTCTAAACGGTCTCATCATATATCACCATTTCACAAGCTTTATTTGCACGACATAAAAATGAAATGTGATGATAAAATTTAAGCTGTTATTTTTACTGATACTTTTTTTTGCTAAAGTAAATTCGCAGAATTCTTGTGTGATATTGGATTCTTTGATGATGAAAGAGCCTGATAAAATGCTGGCTGATAATATTTCCAGACAAAAAATCATTAACTGGAATCTATTGATGATGAAAAAGGCTCAAAAAGAAAATTGCAAAAAGGCAATAATTTGGGGAAATATTAATCTGGGAGTACAATATTACAATCTGGCAAAACCGGATATAAGTCTTACATATCTTAATAAGGCTAAAACGCTTGCAGATGAAATATCTGCTGATAATGAGACTTATAGCAGGATTTTTCAGGAGTTTTCACAAACTTATTATACATTGGGAATGTACGATGTTAGTTTAAAATACAATTCCAAAGCAATGTATTACGGAAGAAAAATTATAAATATTAAATATAAAAACTGGTTTTTAAGTTTTGTTTACAATTCTCGTGCAAGTAATCTGATACAATCAAAAAAAGATTCTGCTCTGTTTTATCTACATAAGGCATCAGCTGCTTTAAAAAATCCCGTAACATATTCAGCTTTAGCAGGATATTATATTAATAACAATATTCATACAGATTCTGCCAGGTTTTATTTGAATAATGCTGAAAAACTTTTTAAAGAAAAAAAAGTTAATCCTTACAATTTATCTGTATTGTATTATCGTTATGCCTGTTTATATGCAAATGAAAAAAACAACGAAAAATCTCTCGAATATCTGGAAAAATCTCTCGATTTAGCATCCAACGGTAAGAACAGACAGCATCTTTTAAACGTATATAACCTGCTTGGAGAGATGTACAGAAAAACTGGCGATATTGATAAAGAGAAAAAAATACTGGAGGAGTACAAAAAATTTAATGATTCTTATAAAGATGCCCAGGCAAAAAGTGTTGATATAACAATACAGAATTTAGAAAAAGAATTGTCAGAGAAACAAGATAAACAAACTAAAAAAATAATTATTATTTCTTCAGTTTTATTATTAATCTTGTCATTATTACTTCTTTATTATAGTAAAAACAAAAGAAGATCTGTTAAATTGGAAAATACTATTGATGAAGTCTTTACAGTTGCTGAAAAAAAAGAAGAAGTACTGCCTTCTGTTACCTTGGATGAACTGTATGAATCTGCAAAATCAAGAGATCCTAACTTTTATAATAAATTTCAAATCTTTTATCCCGAATTTTTCAAAAAACTTACAGAGTTCAATTCTGATTTACAAAAAAATGAACTTCATATTCTGGCTTATATTTATTTAAATTTTGAAACAAAACAGATCGCTGATATTCTTCATTTGTCTACAAAAACTATTCAGAATAAAAAATATAATATCAGAAAAAAGCTCAATATGCAGACTAATGAAGATATGTATATATGGTTAAAGGTCTTTTATCAATAAAATTACAGAGTTTTTTGATTACGTAACTGTCTAACTTTCAGTATTTTATTTTGTAGGGTAGATTAGGGGTAGGCGTTTTTTTTGTTTTCATATTCTGCTTTTATTTCTTTGCATCAGATATACACAGATGCACAGTTGGAAAAAAAATATTACGGCAACAAAACATTACACTGTTTTTACAACAGTTGTAGTGTTTTTTGTTTTTTTGTTTCCTGTTTCATTATTTTCACAAAAGGCTAATCCCGACTCACTTACTCAAAATAAAGAATTAAAACCGGCTGCAAAAGAAAAACTTACTTCCGATAGAAATGCCATAGTAAAATCTCAGGATTCTAATCCTGTCTTGTATGTAAAGGAAGGGGTTACAGTGTATAATTTTGATAATATCAATAATATACGTATTGTAGAAATTCGGGAAAATTCTGAAAAACCTGTAAGAGTTGCTAAGATTTCGGTTCATAAAAAACAGAAAAAGAAAGAACATATTAGAATAGCCGTAAAAAAGGCTACTGTACCGAATAAGTTTACTTATAAATCATTTCCCAATCATTCTCGTTTTACTGTAGAAAGTTTAGTAAAAAACGTTGCTGTAATCATCAGTAATAGCTCCAATCATAAGAATGTTTCTGGTCTTGCTAATATATATACTCCTTTTATTGCTTTTTATGCAATTCCAGAAAGTAATTTTGGGGAGAATTCTTTTTTATATTACAATATAGTCTCACAAAATAATTTTGCGAGACCTCCTCCTGTGAAGATTTCATAAAAACGATCATTTTTTAATTATTCAACATACTAATATGTTGATGAGTTATTTATTGTTTAAAAATTAAAAATAATTAAATGAAATCTCAGATCTTTATCTTATTATCACTTGCTGTATCTTCATATGCATATTCTCAAACAGGAAGAGTAGGTATCAATACCGAAAATCCGCAAAATACCTTTCATATAGATGGGGGAAAAGATAATCCTCTAACCGGAACACCATCGGATGCTCAGCAAGCAAACGATATAATTATTACCAACGATGGCAAAATTGGAATCGGAATGACAGTTCCAAAAAATTTGCTGAATATCAGCAAAAAAGGAAATGCAACAGGGATAGTAACTCCTTTTGTAGATGGAATTACCATTACAGCTGATACAAATAGCCCTGGTTGGTCTGGTCCCGGTTTATATTTAGAGGGCGCAAATGTTACAGCAGGACAAAAGCTTTTTAAATTAAATTATACCAGAAATACAGCCGGAAACTCTTTCTTAAACTTTCAGGCAGTAGCAGATGATGCTTCTAACAGTACTAGACAAATTATGTCTGTATACCATAATGGCAATGTCGGGATTGGTGGCAATCCTAATACTACGCCTGCAGCAGAGAGACTTGATGTGGTTGAAGGTAATGTAAGAGTAAGAACCATAAATACTAATGTAGGTGCAACTACCGACAAAGCAGTAGTAGCAGATGCTACCGGAGTTTTAAAAACAGTAAGCCTACCGGCAGGAGCACTTATAGGTGATATAAAGCCAGGTTTTCAAACCGGAGATCATTCTGGCTGGGTAAGATTAGACGGCAGATTAAAAAGCAGTTTATCTGCATCTCAGCAAACGGCAGCAACTTCTTTAGGTTTCGGAACAAATTTACCCAATGCAACAAATTCTTATTTATCCCAAAACGGCACAACACTCGGAAGTATCAGCAGTGTCAACACCAAAGTGATTAATCAAAATAATCTTCCCAATGTAACTTTGGGTGGGAACACCAATACTGTACAGCCTGCTATAAGATATGATATTAAAAATGGTTCGGGAGCTAATCAGGCACAAATTGCTAATGGTCCATCAGTTACTTTTCTGGCTGCTGACGGCACCAATGGTATAGGGGTTTATAATGACGATGTGGTTAATAATAATATTTTATCTCAAAATTCTCATAACCACACGATCACTACTGAAAGTATAAATGGGGGAGTAACACAGCAGGCACTTAATATTCAGCCACAGACAATGAGCGTTAATATGTTTGTTTATCTAGGACAATAATTTAATGAAAAAATACTTACACTATCCCTGTCAACCACAGGGATAGTATGATAACACAAAATTTATAACACAAAATGAAAAAAACAATTTTATCACTATCAATAGTGATATCAGGAATTCTTTCTTCTCAGGTAGGAATCAACGAAAACAATCCATCTGCAACATTAGACATCAAATCCAAAGGAAACACCAGCGCAACAAAAGCTTTGGAAATCAATAATTCTGATGCCAAAGAACTGGTCACCGTATTAGACAATGGCAATGTAGGAATAAATGTTCCGACACCAACAGCAAAACTGCATACCGATGGAGGAGTACGATATGAAAATCTACCACAGATAAGTACAGGTATTACTCCTATTGCAATAGATGCCAATGGCTATGTAGGCACTTATGTGCCATCGGTACTTTATTCTTATCTTACTATTGACAACACTCAAGCTGTAGATAGTTTTCCTTTGGCCAGTAATACTTCATTTACTCTACTACCTTTTCTCACTTCAGGAATCCAAAATAATCCTTTGGGTGTTTCCATAGGTACAGACACAAATTCTATGCTTACCAGAACCAATGGAACTAATATTATGGGAGTAAATGCACGTTATATTACGATTCCAATTCCGGGTGTTTATAAAATTAATTTAAATTATTATACCTCTTGTTCAGGAAATAGGACAGGAAATAGTGGCGGTGTAAATCTCTTAGGAATAGGAACAGGTATCTACAAAGCGAATTCAGGAAGCACTAACTATTCAGAACTTACTACCATTCGATATAATGCTTTGCCAAGAAGAACAGATGCAGGAGCTTTGGCGACAGGATATTATAATTATCCATTTGCTCACAATATTTTTTCTATTGTAGAAACTACTACAGCCAATGAAAAAGTGGCGTTTTTTGTGAATTGGGGAACTGGTGATCAGTATAGTGGTGGCTCCTGTACATTTCCTGCACCTGCTGGTTTGGATAAGAGGGTAACATTAATTATTTCAAAACTGTAGAAGATGAGAAATGTTAATATTATAGCCTGTTTTTTTCTATTTGGATTTACATTTGCACAAAATGATAAAGTAGGAATTGGTACAGAGACTCCGTCTGCAATGTTGGATATTGTTACAAAAGGAAATAATGATGCTGCGAAAGCTTTAGAGATTAATAATTCTTCTAATACAGAGCTTTTAAAAGTAACGAATGACGGGAAAGTAGGAATTAATATAGGTACAAATATTCCTGATGCACTCCTTCACATTAATTCCCAAGGAATAAAAAATATCAGACACCAGAATTTACCTGTACTTAACGAAACAGATTATACACCTCCTTTTAACAATTTAGGTGTATCTTCTAACGGTAACGCCGTAGGAATTCCTACCACAGTAAAATATCTCTATTACCAAAATGGAAGTGCATTTCCTGCAACCTATAACAATACTAATAATACAGGTGGATTTTCATTGTCAAATACAAATCAATACATTAATTTACCCATACGAAATGATGCTGGTCTAAAAGGTGATACTATCGGAATGACCTTTGGTACAGATACAAACGCTACCATCAATGGTCAGTCGGTAAGCAACGTGCAGTATATTACGATTCCGGAGCCGGGTGTTTATTTGTTTGAATTTTATGGTACAGCAAGATGTAACAGATTTAATGATACCCAAAACTACACATTCAACGGACAAATTGAAGTCAATACCATTTTTGCTTCTGCAAGCGGAACGATTTATACTACAGACACTATTTTTAGAGGCAGACTAGATGGGATGAGGAATGATAGTGGCAGTACTTTTAACACATCATACAGTTTAGCAAATCCTCAAACTCTTACTGTAGCCTACCAGACAACACAGGCAAATCAAAAAGTAGCGTTGTTTTTTAATTATGCAGGTGGTGATAATGACTTCAGTAAAGACGAGTGTCTATTCAATATTCCTGCAGGTTCAAACTTCAGTTATTATTTTATTATAACAAGATTATAAATTTCAAAACAACATATTCTAGTTAAATGAAATTCTATTAAAATAAAAATTAAAGAATAGTTCTTTTAACGAAAAAACAAAAAAAATGAAAAACAAAATTTTTATACTTATTCTAAGTATGATGAGCGTAATTGGATATGCTCAGTGTGTCCCATCTGCCACCAATCCTGATTCAGACGGTGACGGAATTGCAAATGTCTGTGATTTAGATGATGATAATGATGGGATTTTAGATACAGTAGAATGTCCTACTGTAAATAATAAACCTCTTTTTCACCTTTTTGATTACACACCTACAAATTTAGCTGATCCTTTATGGCTTTATAAACAGACAAATGGTATTGCTTCAGCATATGTTTGTGCGAGTGGTACAGGTTGTAGCACAGCACCAAATGGACAACCTTATTTAAATGCTAATGTAACAGGAACTGTTGATAACTTAGCGTATGATGATGGTAAATATTATATCATAAATTCTGCTGGTAATTTGCTTTATTCTGCCAACATCATAACAGGAAACTTTGTCAACCTAGGGAATGCAAATATTGGCAGCGGTTATAAAAATCTGGGTTATGATAATGGTGTATTTTACCATTGGAAGAGGATTGGTACAACCAACAATATAGAACTATATCGTACAACCAATCCCGTATCTGTTCCATGGACTTCTTTAGGTACAATAGTAGGAGGTACATATACTTTTGGAACCGGAGGTTTCAATTATTTATTGAAAGATATTGCTGTTAATGATGGTGTTTTCTATTTTTTGTATGACGGTACTGATGTCCCTACTGATGAGTCGTACAGTAGTGTTCGCTCTATAGTTTATTCAAACAGTGCTCCTACGACTGCTGCTTCTAGTTGGCAAAATTTAGGTTCTGCCAATTTTGGTGTAGATGTTTACAATATAGCTTATGGCTCTGAAGATGTATTAACTCTCTGTGATACTGATGGTGACGGAATCCCTAATCATTTAGACTTAGACTCTGATAATGATGGTTGTCCGGATGCAATTGAAGGTGGTGCGGCT
Source organism: Chryseobacterium sp. L12 (assembly GCF_056133985.1). Classification (NCBI taxonomy): domain Bacteria; kingdom Pseudomonadati; phylum Bacteroidota; class Flavobacteriia; order Flavobacteriales; family Weeksellaceae; genus Chryseobacterium; species Chryseobacterium sp. L12. Next base: position 25,337 of record NZ_JBVYOF010000002.1, read on the forward strand.
TTCACATCTACTAATCTTGTTAACTCTTCAATGTCGGGAGGTAACTCTGGTGCTACAAGCGGCACTTTCAATCAGCCGGTTACTCAGAATTTAGGAAATACGGTCAATACAACCTCAACCTCTACAAGCTATGGTGTGCCTACTGTTGCAGGTTCTGGACAGACAATTGGAACTGCGCAAACGGCTAATCCCGTTTTAGCGGCAGGAACTGCAGGAACAAATCAAACTATAACTTCAGGAAGCACACCAACAGCGTTATCGTTAACAGGTGCTACAGGAAGCGTTCAATGGCAGCTTTCTAATGACAATACTACATTTACAAACATTTCAGGAGCAACTAATACAACTTATGCTCCGGGAACATTAACGGCTACAAGATATTACCGTGCAATTGTTACCAGTGTTGGTGGATGTACTTCGATAAGCAATACGGTAACAATTACCGTAAATAATCCTTGTTTAATTTCTGCAACTAATCCTGACTCAGATGGAGATGGTATTGCTGATGCATGCGATTTAGATGATGATAATGATGGAATTTTAGATTGTGAAGAAAATCTTTTAAATAGACCAGTTAATGAATTTTTTAAGATTAACGGTAATGCTCAGATGGTTAATAGTACAGAGGTACGATTGACACAAAATGCACAGGCACAATCAGGACAACTGTGGTCTTATGGAAAAACAGATTTTACAAAAAGTTTTACAATTTCTTTTCAGGCTTACTTAGGTGCTGATAATGATGGTGCTGATGGAGTTGCTATTGTTTTTCACAATGATCCGGCAGGAGTTAATGCTACTGGTGAGATAGGATCTGGTATTGGGGCAAGAGGTATTCAAAACGGAATAGTTTTAGAACTTGATACGTTTGAAAATTGGTGGGAACCAATTTCAGATATTACTGCAGACCATGGTCATATATGGAGATCTAGTAATCAAGCTTCATTATCAACCCCTGTCGCTTTACCAAATTTAGAAAATGGTGCATGGCATGCGGTAATTGTAACTTGGAATCGTTCAACCAATACGCTTTCTTATACTGTAAATGGCACATTGGCAGGGTCTTATACAGGAGATGTTATTAATTCTATCTTTGGAGGAGCTAATAAAGTATTTTTTGGTTTCACGGGATCAACCGGAGTTTTTACCAATGAGCAAAAAGTAAGGTTTTCTCAAACCTGTTCCTTACCTTTTGAACTTGATACCGATGGTGACGGTATTCCTAATCATTTAGATTTAGACTCAGATAACGATGGCTGTCCGGATGCCATTGAAGGAGGCGCAGCTTTCACCTCAGCAAATCTTGTTAACTCTTCAATGTCGGGAGGGAACTCTGGTGCTACAAACGGAGCTTTTAACCAACCGGTTACTCAGAATTTAGGAAATACGGTCAATACAACCTCAACCTCCACAAGCTATGGTGTGCCCACTGTTGCAGGTTCAGGACAGACGATTGGAACTTCACAAACAGCAAATCCTGTTTTAGCGGCAGGAACAGCCGGAGCCAATCAGACCATAATTTCAGGAAGTGCGCCAACAGCGCTTTCATTAACAGGAGCTACAGGAAGCATCCAATGGCAGGTTTCTACCAACAATACATTATTTACAAATATTTCAGGAGCGACCAATGCTACTTACGCTCCGGGAGCATTAACGGCTACGAGATATTACCGGGCAATTGTTACCAGCGCAGGTGGATGTACGGCAATAAGTAACACGGTAACTGTCAATATTACAACGCCTTGTAGCGTGAGCACTTTACAGCCAACAGTTTCCGGTACGCTTACCAATACCTGTCCTGCCAATTTTGCAGATTTGAACACAACGTATTCAGGAACTCTGCCTCCAGACTCAGAGATGAAATGGTTTACGAATAATACCCATAGCGGAACAGCATTAACATCGGTGCAGGTTTCAAAAGCAACTGCAGGAACTTACTATGCATTCTTCTATGATACAGTAAACAATTGTTACAGCAATGCTTCTGCGCCTGTAACAGTTACGATAACTCCTTGTTGTCCGTCTTTTACAAGTTACAGTACGACGGGCTGGTCTGCAAGAGTATTTGATGCTCCTGCCGGAACTGATGCTTGGACAGAGATCTCAAATGCTAATAACTTTCCTACGAGCAGCTATTCTCAGGTAGCTACATTTAATTATAATGTAAAAGCAGGAACCAGTGATGCTTACAGTATAGATTTTCAAACATTAGGTACAGGTTTAATGCCTTCTAATCCACAAATTCAAAATTATGTCGGAACTCAGATCAACAATGATCCAAGCTGGCCGGTTGGTGATCCCAGAATTAATGAAGATTATGCTGTTTTATTTAGTAAAACGGTTGCGAGTGGAGAAGAAGGAACTTATCAATATGATTTAACGTATGGTGATGATCATATCTTTATTTATAAAAACGGTGTGAAAATTAATCAAATGGATAATGCTTACTATCTGTATCCTTTTGTCAATTTTGCAACGGTAAACTTAGCGGTGGGTGATGTTATTTCTGTACTGATGGTAGAGGAGTTTGAGTTCAATACAGAAGTGCAGATATCTGCCAATAAAATTCCGACAGTACAAAATATCACCAATACCTGTCCATCTGTAACGGTTAATCTGAATGATGCTTATACAGGAAATACTGCACCCGGAGCAAATCTTGTATGGTTCAACAATAATACGCACAGCGGAACAGCTTTAACGGCAGCACAAGTTGCCAATGCTGGTGCAGGAACTTATTATGCTTTTTATTCAAATGGTTCAGGATGTTACAGTCCAGCTTCCAATGCAGTAACGGTCACTATTAATAGTTGTGTTTGTTACAGAGATCCTGTAAATAACGGAACAGGAAGCGAGACAAAAATGGGAATTACATTATTAAAAAGAGCAGGAAGTAATGATCCAAGTAATTGGCCGATGGTAAGAAAATCAGGACACATAGCCTTAGAATCTAATACACAAGGTTTTGTAGTGACAAGAATTGCTAAGGCAGATTTAGGAAATATTACCAATCCACAGGAAGGAATGATGGTGTATGACACAACAGATAAATGTCTGAAAATATATTCTGACAATGCCTGGAAATGTTTCAGCACGCCTGCTTGCCCTGATGAAAGCCCAATTCCGCCTGTAGTTAATCCCAATACTTCTCCTCAAACTTAAATCTTAATTGGATTGATTTAAATTATTAATACAACAAAAAAATGAAAAAAATATATTCAACAATTTGTCTGGTCATAGCATCTCTTTGCTTTTCACAGGTAATTATAGGTAACAATATAGGAACGGTCAACGACAAAACATCCGTTTTATTAGAATTTGCTGACCAAAATAAAGGTATCATACTACCTTACAACAGAACACTGCCTTCCGGTTCTGGCTTGGTAGAGGGAACAATTCTCTTAGATGCTACAGATCCGGCTAATGCTAAAGTAAAATATTATAATGGCACTTGGCAGGATTTGAGCAGTGGTAACGGAGCAAATGTAAGTTCTTATTTGTCGATACAACCTTCTACAATAGAAGACACAACAAAAGGTGCAATTATAGGTGCTCCGACATCTTCAGCAAACGGTGTACTTATCTTGGAATCTGCCAACAAAGCAATGGTTTTACCAATGGTAGAAAATACAGACAATATTCCTGATCCTGCTCCGGGAATGATGGTTTACATCAATAAAGCAGGAGCTAAAAGATTAGCGGTTTTTAATGGTTCTAAATGGACTTTTTGGAAATCATAATTGTATTAAAGCTTAATAAAAAAGAGGATAAATATTTATCCTCTTTTTTTGTTATCAGTTGAATAAACTGACGTATTAATCGTTTGATTTTCAATATAATCATATAAAAGTCTTTTTTGAACGTTGATATTCTGCAAAAGCTTTATAACTTTCAGAAAATCCGAAATAATAAATAGCATCAGCATATACAAATATCATTACATATAAAGGAATTTCCTGAAGAGGAGAAAAATTTGAAGAAAATATAAATGAAACTGCCACAATGACGGCGAGTGAGAAAAGAATGAGAGACACCATTCTTGCCCATTTTTTACCAATGAAAACCAGATACATCAGTCCACAGGTAAGTATAAAGCGGATAATCTGCGAAATAAGTTTTGAAAGCTTAAATCCCGGAACAACAGATTGATAAATATAAATAGAATAGAGGCTTACCAAAAGTATACTGATGATAACAGCAATTGTTCTTTTCCTGCCTCGTTGCTGTAGTGATGTCAAAAGATATAATATTTAATTTCCGATGTATGAAAGTTTCGATCCTTCTATAAAAGTTTCCAAAGGCATTTCTTTTGTTGCAGCATTATTAATGAGTTCAAAATAATACACTGAATTTATTTTAAGACGATGATCTCTGAAATCAGTTTTAAATCTTTTTACTTTTATATTTTTGTTCCCACTGCTAATCTCTGAAGCATTACTTAGTTCAATATTATTGACATCAAAGGCCGCTCGGGGATCTTTCTGTAACTTCAGAAACCTTTTTTGGGTTTTGTCTGTATTTTCATCAAGAAATTTCTGCATTTGGTAATCGGTCATAAGCTGTGGATAGATAAGCCCTTGTTTCAGGACAGAAGTAATGATCTTATCTTTGTTATCATAGTAAACCGTTTTGTTGTCAAAAACAACCGCTTTTTCCTGCATATTGATCTTTCCGGAAAATCTGTGATAGTTTTTCTTTTTATAATGATTTTTAAAATGTTCCACTGCTTTTATGTCATTTATAACGTCTGTCTTTTGAGCGTAAAAGCATAGAGACAGCAATATAAAGACTATCATCATACATTTGTTTTTCATAACCATTGTATTACTTTTTATGTTCTTGTTTATTTAATAAATCTTCTAATGCTTCTTTCAGATCCGGAAACTTGAATTCATAGCCTGCTTTTTGTATTTTTTCAGATGATGCTCTAGACCCTTCCAGTAAGACACTCGAAAGTTCACCAAAAATTAATTTCAGCATAAAACCCGGAACATTCGGCACAAACAATGGTCTTTTCAGAACATTTGCAATCGCTCTTGTAAATGTTTTATTGGTTGCATGTTGCGGTGATGAAGCGTTAAAAGTTCCTTCCATATCAGGATTTTTTAAGGCAAATTCATAAATTCCGCAAATATCGTCAATGTGTATCCAAGGCATATATTGTTTCCCGCTTCCAATAGGTGAACCAAAGCCTAATTGTATCGGGAACATCATTTTACTGAGTGCGCCATCATTTTTAGATAAAACAACAGCAGTTCGGATTTTCACCACCCGTTCTGCCATATTTTCGGTTTTAAACTGGTCTGCAGCATTTTCCCATACAATAACGACGTTGCTGAGAAAATCGTGTCCGGGAGGATCATTTTCGGCAAATATTTTTTCGGAAGTTATGGTGCCGTAATAATTAATCCCGGATGCAGAAATAAATGATTTTAGTTTTATGTTTTTTTGCTTTAAGTATTCCAGAATAAGATTTGCAGATTTTACCCTGCTCTCAATAAGTTCTGTTTTACGGTCTTCACTCCATCTTTTTTCAGAAATATTGGCTCCTGCAAGGTGGATGATATGATCTACATTTTCAAAAGCTTTTTCATCTGCAATATTATTTTCCAGATCCCATTCAAACTCATTTTCAGCCTCTTTTTTTCGGGTAAGAAATCTTATAGAATAGCTGTTTTCCAGTTTTTTTGAAAGTGCTCTTGCAATAGCTCCGCTGGCTCCTGTAATGAGTACAATTTCTTTCATTGTGAAATTAGTTTTTAACGATTAAAACAAAATCTTCTTCCAGTATTTTGTATCCCTGATCGTAAATAAATTTGTATTCCGAACCGTTTTTATAAATTTTTAAATTGGTAAAGTAATTAAAATCAAAACCTAAGCCATCAAGCTTCTTTTTTGGAATTTTTGTTTTCCCTTCTGTATTGATTTCGCTCAGGATTCTGTAGTTTTTGCGCAGTTTATTGTTTACGTTGCGCATAAGGTTGGTAGAATCTTTATTTTGTTTGTTATTGTAAGCGTTTCTGCATGCATCGTTGCAGAATTTTTTATCAGATCTTCCGATAATTTTTTCGCCGCATTCCATACATTCCATAATCATTAATTTTTCAATTTGTGTTGATGTTTTTTCCTCAGCATATTTTTTATTCTGCTATGGTTTGGGTAAGTTCTGTTTTGGGTTAAATTGTTGAATACCAATGCAACTGCCAAAAGTATAATACATCCCGAAAGAACAGGAGAAAGCACATACCAATATCCCAGGTCAGGAATTTTTCCTGTTGAACTTACCGCAATAAGTGCTGTAGCACCACCTGGAGGATGCAGAGTCTTTGTATACTGCATAATGACGATAGAGGAGGCTACCGCAAGGGGAGCAGACAGCCAGATAATATCCGGAACAAACTGATAAACAGTAACTCCTGCCAAAGCAGATAATACATGACCGCCGATCAGATTTCTCGGCTGTGCGAGCGGACTCTGGATCGCTCCATAAATCAGTACGCTGGATGCACCGAAAGACCCGATAAGAAATATATTTTCCTGCTCAAATAAATATTGCGACTGAAGAAATGCAATAATGCCAATTCCGAAAAATGCGCCTAAAAATGACCATAAATGTTCTTTTTTATCAATCAGCGTTTCACGGTAAATTACATATTTTGATACTCTTAATGTTCTTTTTATCGTTTTTTTCACAACTTTATTTGAGCTTTAAAGATACAAAATATCCGTTTGTAAACGGCTAATTTAAAGAAATAAAAGAATATGCAGATTAAAATTTCTAACGCTGTAATTCCACAACGGGTATTTAACAGTTTAAAAAAATCAAAAGATTTTCATTTTCCAAAAAAAAGTCTCACATTTGCGCCATCAATGGGGTGCTGCAATAGCGGCTGAGATGATACCCGGGAGTTTTTTCCACACCTGATTCGGATAATGCCGACGTAGGGATTTTTTGATTTATCATCTCATCATTTAATTTATATAAGTTAATTTGATGCAGGAAATTTTACAGCAGACTACATGGCAGGAATGGCTCGGTGTTGTCTTTTCAGTATTTCAGGTATTATTGGCACGAAAAAATAACTCCAATAACTATCTTTTCGGAATTGCCGGAATTTCACTTTCGCTTTATGTGATGTTTTTCGCAAAACTTTACGCAGAGTTTACCTTAAATCTCTATTACCTCGTCATGAGCATTTACGGATGGCTGTACTGGAAATTTGGTAAAAAACAAAAAGAAACAGCGATTTCAGAAACCACCAATCATGAGAAGATGATTACGGCAGCAATTGTAATTGGGACATTCTGCCTTTTCTGGTATTTTCTAACCCGGTTTACAGATTCAGATGTTCCAATATGGGATTCTTTGGTCAGTGCTTTTGCGTGGGCAGGAATGTGGCTCATGGCACGAAGAAAAATAGAAAACTGGATTTTACTGAATATGAGCAACATCATTGCAATTCCGTTGTTGATCCACAAAGGTCTTTACTTGTATGCTGCTTTAACGGCTTTTTTATTCATCGTGGCGATCTTTGGTTACTTAGAATGGCGGAAAATTATTAAATCGAAAGTGGTCGTTGCGTAATCTTTAAATGAATAAAATAATTAAACGCAAAGATTTAAAATAAAAACTACAAATTTTAAGAAGCAAATATTGCGACACGTCGCTTGATGAAGCTTCAAAATAGATGCACGCTTAAAATCAATTTTATTGATTATCCTTTACTGACTGGAATGAGCAGAGTGTAAAATAAATCTTTGCGTTTAAAATAATTAAAGTCAAACACGGGTTTTATTAATCACAAAAATTTTCAAAAGAATGATTAAAATCCATCCATACTAATTTAAAAGATATGTTAATACCTCAGGAAATCAGAATTAAAATGCAACAAGTTTCAGAAGTTCCTGCTGAAATTATTGAGCAAATTCATCAGGAAAGGCTGCTTCAGATCTGGGTTCCGAAAATATATGGCGGATTGGGATTGCGCTTGAGTCAAGGTTTAAAAGTGCTTTTCAATTGGTCAAAAATTGATGGAAGCCTGGGTTGGATGTTAACTTTATGTTCGGGAGCCAATTTTTTTTCAAGAAATTTAAAGCCTCATATCGCAAGTAAACTTTTTTCGGATCATAAAACCTGCTTCGGCGGAAGCGGAATGATTGGCGGAACAGCCGAAAAAGAAACTGACGGAACTTTTTTAATCAACGGACTGTGGCATTTTGCAACCGGAGCACCTCATTTAAGCCATTTTACATTAAATGCAAAGCTTACGGATAATGAAATTCCTTTGCTGGATGAATCAGGAAATGAAATGATTCGGTCATTTATTATTTCTAAAAATCAGGCTGAAATTATCCCGAACTGGCAATCAATGGGAATGAAAGCAACCGGAACCTATTCTTTTAAGGTTGAAAATGTAAAAGTTACAGAAGATTATAGTTTTGTGTACGATGAGTTTTTTACGGATGATGTTCTAGATAGAATTCCGTTCAGGATTTTTGCTGATCTGACTTTATTGGTCAACTATCTTGGCATGGCTTCTCACTTTGCAGAAGAAGCTCTCAAAATTAGATCTCATCTAAATTTGGATTTATTCAATAAGAAAATAGAAGAAGCAATGAAAAAGGCTGTTGAATTTGCAGATGAAATTGAATCTCTGCTTACTAATTCTAAGTTGGTTATTTCTGAAAAACAGTCTGAAATTCATGATTACTCTTCATCTTTAGTTGAAAATTTATCGCATCAGATTCTTGAAATTTATTTTCAGCTGGGAATAAGGGCAAGTCACACAGATTCTGCAGTTTACCAGGTTTTTTGTAATTATTTTACAGCAACGCAGCATGCCAATTTCAGGAGGGAAATGTAAAGTATCTTTTTTCCGTGATCTGTCCGTAACAATAATTGAGATCATAATTTCAATGATACTTAATTTTTAATCTACTTTTGAGAATATTTTATTGGAGGTAGTTTTTCATATTTCTCAATGTATTCCCAAATATACTCCATATTAGGTAGGAAATATCCATCTTTTTCTAAATTGGCAAGTTCATTGTCTTTTATATTTCTAATGTCAAATGGTTCAAGTTTATTTTCCCGTAAGATTTCTAAACCTCTTGAAATCTCATTCTCTATTTTTGTACTTTTTGTCCAAGGATAATAGTTTATGAATATTTTTAATCGATCAAATGCAAAAATTGTTCTTTTAGTTTTTGACCAAAAAGTTTTATCATATTTTTTATTTAATTTGTTAATTTTTACGTCGTCTATAATATTGTTGAATATTTGAGGTGTAAAGAAAATGTCAATTTCAATATCGCCGAAACTCATAAAACCCTCTGCTACTTTATTCCAATTATAAAATATTCTTATTGTTCTTCCGTTTTCGGTCTTTATCAAGCCTTCATATTTGTCTATTTGCTCTTTTTGAAAATTTCTAAACTTTAGATCTTCAAAAATTTTTTTTGAAAAAATTTTGTTATGTACATTTTTCCCGACGTAATCATTTACATCAATTATTATACAAATGAATATCCAAAAAATTATAAAACAAATTAACGAAAAAACTAGTTTTTTTGATGAGAAATATATTGCAGGAAAAATAAGAATAAATGAAATAATCATGTTTATTATATACTGATGAAAATCAACATAATATTTACCGTTTTTTAATTTTTTAATGGTGATTAACTTGTTTTCCATAAAGTTCATAAGAGTTGTAATTCTGTTTTTTGGGTAAACACTTATTATTTGCAGTTTCTTTTTATTATTTCAATTTCTTTTTCCATTTTCTGTTCCCAATTTTTTCCATTTCTTTTTTCAAGATATCGTTTTACAATTTCTGCATATTTTTCTTGAGCATTAATTTCATGTTCCATTACAACACAACCTGTATTTACGAATATTAATCCATATCTTTTGTTGATACTGTCAATTTTATTTTCAGTATTTTGATTACATTCCGAAATTGTTAAACCTCCTGCATATCTGTACGTAACCCGATCATTTTTAATATCCAGATTTGCTTTATTAACATATTCTTTTTCTAATTTGAGATACTCATTTTTCATCATTTTATATCCTGAAATACCTTCAAATATTATAAAGGCTAAAAATACTGTATTAACTAGAGCAAAAATTCCTAAAAATTTATTTTTAAAATTCAGATTTTTAAAGTTTAAAGTCGAAATAAGGGCTGTAGGAATTGCAATTATAACTAAAATAATAATTATGTATTCAAATCCATATCCATTAAAATTGAACAAAAAATTAAATTTTGTTGGATAATTAATTCCATAAAACGTTATAATATTTGAAAAAAATATTAAAGTCAGAATTATAATATTTATTATTGTTAATTTTTTTGTCACGGCATTTTTTTTATGGCTTTATCTACAGCCGTTTCGGCTTTGTTCAGACAGGAAGTTGAAATATAATGTTGATATTATTACTAAAGTTAAATTAAAAAACTACACTTGAGTTTGTACTTCAGTCGGTAAGTAAAACTTGCTACTGATTGGTATTCTTTTTAGTTCCATCATTATTTATAAATGTAAACTCGTGGTCTTGATTGATAATTTCTCCGCCTGCTTTCCAAAAATTTTCAAACAAACCTAGCCAATCCTCAAAGTCATTTTCTTTTTCAGTATCCCATCTAATTAAACCATATTCATTTCTGCCATCACTTTTATCTATTACAACACCAAATTTATTATGAAGTGAAACTTTTGTTCCTAATAAGAACTCTTGGTTTCTTTTCCACTTGTCAGTAATACGAAAAACATTGCGCCCAATTTTTTGTCCTTTATCGCCAAGCAAAATTTCCCATTCTTTTGTTGGTGTGAACCATTCCCAAATTCTTGTGAAGTCTGCAACATTATCTCCTTCAATTTCATATAGCTCTTCAATAAATTCGTTTTTGAATTTAATGAGTTCGTCATCATTTTTTTTATCTAAAATATCAATCAGAAGATTTTCTGCTTTATGCAACTCGTCAAACAATTCAAACAGCTCCCATTTTTTCCAATAGTCAATTTTGGAAATTCCGTCCGAATATTTAGCTTTTTTATTGAAAAGTTTTTTAAACATATTGTTGTTTTTAAGGTTGAAGGTAACTACTACTAATATTTATTAGAAATGCGAATGTTCAATTTAGCACTGAACACGGCATTTTACTAAACTGCTGTTAGGCGTAGTTGTTATTTTATTTTTTGAAGATCAAATTTTATTATTTCGAACAATATTATTGATAACCAATTTATTCCGTGTAGAGTGATTGGCTTAAAAAATTGGTCTGGAAACATTAGTTCTGTGGAATCAAAATTTTCTTGCCAACTACCTTTTAAATTATGAAAAAATCTATTTCTAAGTTCAATTAATAAATCATAATAGCCTATGAATTTTATTTTAATGAAACTGTTATCTGATTTGTCTAAAACAAATTTTTCATTAACTTTCTTTAAATATAGTTCGTAATATTTAGGTCTTAATTCTTCAATGTCAACTAAATTTAAATCAATTGTAATGTTGGAACTGTAAAAATCTTCATCTTTAAAAGTCTCCGATACAAACCTTTTAAAAAATAGAAGTTCTCCATCCTTATCTTTACCAAAGTATGATTGTAAGTCGTGGTATGTTTTATTATAATCATCTTTTTTGGAGACAAAGATTAAAGGTATTGAGTAAGAAATTCCTTCAATAATTCTATATAAATAAATGAAAGATTCTAAAAATTTATCGCTTTTATATGCAATTAAACATTTTATTAATTCAACTTCAATTGATTTATAAAATTTTCTATTAGATCTTGCTTTTAAGAAAAAATAATTTAAATCTTCTAATGATACACTTTCATCAAATTGTTCAAGGAGAGTGTCATATTTTAAAGATATATTTAATACAGTAGGAAATTTTATGTTATTATCTCTTATCTTATATATTTTATCTTGATAATTGTCTTTGATATTTACAGTACCCGAAATTAGCCTAAAGATATTAAGAATAGGAGATGGATTTTCTTCAGTCTTTAAGTGCTTATATTTCGTGTTATTTCTAGCTACTGAATCAACTATTGAGTATCTGTTAATCATTTGTTATATCACTAAAATATTCTAATAATTCATATGTATCAAAATCTTTAAGTTTTGAGTAATTTTTAAAATATTCAAAAGATAATTCTCTTCTCATTTTACCTAACTTAATTTTGGAAGGATTAAAATCAGAAAATGCCTTTTCAAAAATCTCAATTGAATTTGAAAACTCTTCTGGAGTTAAATCTAAAATTATTTTGTGAGAAGTTTTCAAACCAACTGCAAATCCTACCAAATTATTAGCTTGCTTTAACCATTTAATATTTGCAGGAATAACTTGAAATTTAGCAATAGCTTTTATAACATCTTCAAAATTTCCTGAATCGTCTATAGGTTCAGTCGAAATGATCTTATTTACAATTAATTCATCCATTTTATCTTGGATAATTTTTTTATTGTCTACCATTGGAGAATTAGCCATATATGCTAAATATGCTTGCTCAATATCAGATTTATTAAAAGAGTTTATTTTGATTTTATCAGCTCTTTCTTTTTCAGTTTGAACTTCAATGCCAAGTGCTTCAAAGTTAAATACATTTGCCATTAACATTTCAACTTGATGACGTGGTGTCATTGGCTTTTGCCCGTTATTTAGAGTAATCATTCGATAAAGCAATTTGTCAACTTTGTCACTAAAAATGATGTTGAAATAAAGTTTTTTATCGAAATCAAAATTTTCTTGATTTGAAACTCTTAATAAAGTGTTGAGTCTTTGTATTCCATCTAATACAAATGAGTTCTCATATTCATTATTAAAATATGCTTCAATTTTCTCTATTTGGGTTTCAAGATTAATTTCTTTTTCTACAAAAGCTAGTGTAATAGGAGGCATAACACAACCATTAACAATGTCTCTTTCTAGTTTTTCATAAAACTTTTTATCTTGTAATTTCCTTTGAAATTCAGTTTTACTAATTAATGGTGTTAACTTTTCAATGGCTTCTCTGTAGGTCAATGAGCCAGTTGCTACAACACCATTAATTACTTTGTCAAAATCTTTATCGTATATTTTCATTTTTTTAAATTACGGTTTTTTTACAATTACGCCAACCATCCAAATTTACACAATTATCAATAATTATAAACAATCATTAATTTATTTTCAAATAACTCATAATCAAACAAATATGCATTTTCAAACGACTACAAACGAATTTAAATAGTTTTCTACCGAATAAAATTCCCAAGCTGATGAATCTTTGCAACAGAGATTTGAGAAAACAAGTGAACGTCTCTTATCTGAATTGTTAATCTAAAAAAAATAAAGTTATGTCACTAAGAAACAAAGTAACCTTAATCGGGTTCACAGGAAAAGAAGTTGAAAAGGTAAACTTCGAAAACGGAGGAATGAAAATTTCAGTTTCCCTTGCTACAAACGATCATTACACGAATGTAAAAGGTGAAAAAGTAGAAGAAACGCAATGGCATAATCTGGTTGCTTTCGGAAAGACTGCGGAGATTTTTCAGAAATATGTTACCAAAGGAAAAGAAATCGCTATTGAAGGGAAACTGACGTACAGATCGTACGAAGATAAAGATGGTGTGAAAAGATATATTACTGAGATAAGAGTGGATGAACTTCTGCTTTTAGGCAGCAAATAATTTCTCAACTTTAAAATGACCGAGATGAATGTAAAAGTTTTAAAAATCAGAATTGCAGACGAATTTCTGTTGCAGGATCAGAAGATGATTGATGATTTTCTGAACAATCACGAGATTATAAAAGTGGAAACCGCTTTCGTACACGAAGAAAACTTTTGGTCAGTGATTTTGTATTTCAACGAATATAAGACAGAGATCAGTAAAAACACGGTGAAAGATTCTAAAGCAATGAAATATTCTGCGGATGATGAAATGCTGACCAGTGATGAAATTGAAATTCTGGAAGCCCTAAAACTATGGCGTTCCGAAAAAGCCAAAGAACAAAATCTTCCTTCCTACTTTATTGCGACCAATAAAGAACTGATATCTGTGGCTAAATTTAAGCCTGCAAAAAAACAGGAATTATTGGAAATAAAAGGATTTGGTAAACATAAAATCGAAAATTATGGCGAAGAAATTCTCGAAATATTAGAAAGTGTGTAATATGATTCAAAAAAGCATAAGTGATTACAGGATGCCAGAGAAATTATAATCTCTGGCTTTTTATTAATTTAAAAGTCTTTTCAAATCCTTATTTTTGCAGTCTATATCATTTATAAAACATCAATTATCATTCATACAATGAAGCCGAGCTTAGCAAAAGGAACAAGAGATTTTACATCTTTGGAAGTATCCAAAAGAAAATATATTATCAATATTTTACAGAAAAATTTTGAATTGTTTGGTTTTCAGCCTTTGGAAACCCCAAGCTTTGAAAATCTTTCAACTTTAACAGGAAAATACGGCGAGGAAGGAGACCGCTTGATTTTTAAGATTTTGAATTCCAGTATAAATGAAGCCAAAGAAGACAAAAAAATGCAGATGCTGAATGATTTTCAGAAAGCTTTAGACAAGCCTTTCAGTTCAGAAAATCTTACGGATAAAGCCCTTCGTTACGATTTAACTGTACCTTTTGCGAGATTTGTAGCGATGAATCAGGGGAAACTTACTTTTCCGTACAAGCGCTATCAAATCCAGCCCGTTTGGAGAGCAGACCGCCCGCAAAAAGGAAGATTCAGAGAATTTTATCAGTGTGATGCCGATGTGGTGGGAAGTGAAAGTCTTTGGCAGGAAGTAGAATTGGTGCAATTATATTTAAAATCTTTTGCAGAGCTTAAAGTTTCCGTAACGATTCACATCAACAACAGAAAAATTCTTTCCGGATTAGCGGAGTTTGCCGGAATTACAGATAAATTAATTGATTTTACGGTTGCATTAGACAAGTTGGATAAAATAGGGAAAGATGGAGTAGTGAAGGAGCTTTTAGAAAGAGGAATTTCTCAGGAATCTATTGATAAACTGGATTTCTTATTTACTCAATCTGATGATGCTCTGGAGAATCTTCTTCAATTAAAAGAAAAATTTGCAGGAAACGAAATCGGCTTAAAAGGTGTTGAAGAATTGGAATTTGTCATTACTCAATCATTAAATCTTGGTGTTGATATTCAGAATCTTGTTTTTGATATTACTTTAGCCAGAGGTTTAGATTATTACACCGGGGCAATTTTCGAGGTGAAAGCAGATGAAGCGCAGATGGGTTCTATCGGAGGAGGTGGAAGATATGATAATCTTACGGAAGTTTTCGGAGTGAAAAACGTTCCGGGAATCGGGATTTCTTTTGGTCTGGACCGTATTTATCTGGTGATGGAAGAGCTGAATCTTTTTCCTGAAGAAGCAGCATCAAATGTAGAATATCTCTTTGCAAATTTTGGAGGCGAAGAAACTCTGGAAGCACTAAAGCTCATCATACAGCTGAGAGAGAAGGGTATTTCTGCTGAACTTTATCCTGAAAATGCAAAAATAGCAAAGCAGTTTACGTATGCTGAAAAAAAGGGCATCAAAAATCTGGTCTTTTTGGGTGAAGAAGAGATAAAAAACAAAACAGTTACTTTTAAAAATCTTGAAGCAGGAGAGCAGAAAACAGTTTCTCTGCAGGATTTTTTAGGATAATTGATCTGAAACTGAACACATATTACAAATCGCCGGTCTTTACGCTGGCGATTTTTTATTATCTGAAGTAAAACATCAGTTTAAAAAACTCTGCATGAAGTTTGTACTGTTTCAGCATCACAAAAAATATAATATGAGTAACAGTATTTTAAAAAAAGAACATGAACTGGGTTTGGGAGGCGTTGCGATCGGAACGGCTTTTGAAAAATTGACAGATGAGCAGTCACACGAAATTCTGGAAAAAGCCTGGGATGAAGGAATAAGATATTATGATACCTCCCCATGGTACGGTCTTACTAAGAGTGAGAGAAGGTTTGGTGATTTTTTAAAGGAAAAAAACAGGGAAGATTTTGTTTTTTCAACAAAAGTAGGAAGGCTTTTCAAAGAAGTGCCTTCTTCTGAAGTTCCTGAAACCATGTGGCAGGATCCGCTTAATTTTGATTTTGAGCACAATTATACAGCAGACGCAATTAAAAGATCCATAGCTGACAGTTTACAGAGAACAGGTCTTGGCTATATTGATATTGTTTATATTCACGATCTGTCCGAGGATCAGGTAGGTGATAGGTATCCGTACTTTATGGATCAGGCAAAAAAAGGAGCTTTCAAAGTCTTATCTGAATTGCGCGATGAAGGGATAATAAAAGCTTGGGGAATGGGCGTTAATAAAATAGAACCGATTTTAGATTGTCTGGAATTTGCGGATCCCGATATCTGCCTTTCAGCAACTCAATACTCTATTCTGGAACATGAGGACGCTGTTGACAGATTACTTCCGGTAGTAAAAAAGGCTGGGATCAAACTTATTTCGGGAGCAGGATACAATTCAGGATTCATCAATGGCAGAAACCGTTATAATTATAAAGAGGTTATTCCTAAAGGGATGACCGAAAAAAGAGACAAAATAGCAGCAATAGCTTCTAAATATAATATTGATATTGTAGATGCAGCTCTACAGTTTGTGCTCGCAGCCGATGAATTCGTTTCTATCATTCCCGGTGCAAGCAAACCCGATCAGGTTTCCGATAATATCAGTGCATGGAAAAAAGAAATCCCTCAAGAATTCTGGCGTGAGATTCAGGAACAAGGTCTTGTTTATGAAAAAGCACAGTTGCCATTATACTGATTTTAATGAAACGAAAACTTACCTCTTTCCGAAGGGGTATTTTTTTAAATAAAACTTAGAATGATCTCCAGCAAAACCAAAATCTAATTTCATGGTTTAATATAAAAACACCTGATTGATTTATGGCTCTTTGCTCATCCACGCATTCATATATTCTCTGTTGAGTCTTGCAATATTATCAAGCGAAATATGTTTTGGGCATTCAACTTCGCAGGCTCCGATTACAGAACAGTTTCCGAAACCTTCATCATCCATAGCTTTTACCATATTCAAAACCCGTCTTTTAGCTTCGGTTCTGCCTTGTGGAAGGAGAGCAAAATGAGAAACTTTTGCACCTACAAAAAGCATTGCAGCACCATTCGGACAGCAGGCAACACAGGCTCCGCAACTGATGCATGCGGCAGCATCCATGGCTTTGTCTGCATCTTCTTTAGGAACAGCAATTGCATTGGCATCTAAAGTATTTCCAGAAGTATTTACAGATATAAATCCTCCTGCAGCCATAATTCTGTCAAACGAACTTCTGTCTGTGATAAGATCTTTAATGATAGGGAATGCCGCACTTCTCCAAGGTTCAATTACGATAGTTTCACCATCTTTAAACATTCTCATGTGCAATTGACAGGTGGTAATCCCTGTATCAGGTCCGTGTGCTCTTCCGTTGATATACAATGAGCATGTCCCACAAATGCCTTCTCTGCAATCGTGATCAAAAGCTATCGGCTCTTCATTTCTGGTAATCAGTTGTTCATTTAAAATGTCAAGCATCTCAAGAAAAGAAGCATCCGTTGAAATATCAGAGACTTGATATATCTGAAATTTTCCTTTTGTTTTGGAATTTTTCTGCCGCCATATTTTAAGCGTAAGATTAAGATTTCTCTTCATAAGATTGTTGTGATTTGTTAGTTATATAATAAGCTGATAATCAGGATAAAATACAGTTTTTATTCCTGATATTTGGATCTGTATTAATATAAAACCCCAGTTCGGGATAAGAAATAAATTTTAATAATTGATTTATAGAATCATTATTAATTTATCTCAAAGAAAAACAGAAGATTTTTTTACTTATTGAAAGTCGTTAAGCTAAACAAAGGCACTTCGTTTATTGAAAAAAGACAAAAATGGTATTACTTTGATAAGTTAAAGTTTATATTGAGCGTAGTCGAAGTGCCTTTGTGTATATTACAGAATTACAGATAATTTCAGAATAATTTACACGCAAAATTAAAAGCTGTAATTAAACTGAAAAAACAAAATAGTTTTAATTTTTGTGACTTCGATCTTGATTGATTTGTGCAGTATCAGAAACTTCCTGTAAGGTACGAATGCTATCACTTTGAGGATTGTTAACCGATTGTTTTTTGTTTTCCTTATCAATATACTGAGTTTCAGATTTTGTACATGAAGCAGCGAAGGAAATAATGATCATTACTGATAATAACTTTTTCATAGGTAAATATTTATTGTTTTTATTTCTGATATTTAATCGCATGATATTGATGATGAATGTTTTACAGTCACAGCGATACAATATAGAGGATTTGGTATTCCAAATGTAATCAATATCTTCTATAGATCTTATGACAGCGATCATAAGAAATTTACCACTACTGATGAGATATGCTTTGGGTCATAATTTAAACAACGGTTATATTGATAGTTTTACAAAAAATATGTTGTGTTCTTTTTTGTAATGGTGAAGCGGACAACATTATAAACCGGTATAATGATTAAAGCCTATATTCTTGTTCTTTCGTTTTTGTGTGTAAATTTTTGCTTCTGCCAACAGCTTAGTATAAAAATTCTGGAAGATGCCGCAGAAAATGAATTTGTTTTGCTTGATGAATTGATGAGGAATCATCAGTACACCAGAGAATACGATCCTGAAGAGACAAAGTACAGAGTTTACAGCAACAGTTCTAAAGATACAGAAAAGCTCGTTGTTCTGACAGTAATTGCTGTAAAAGATAAAACGTGTAAAAATATAGTGAGTGCAGTTTCCGGAAAAAAGACAGATATGAGGGACCTTAGAAAACAACTGTCGGATTCAGAATATATTTTTCAGGGAGAAAAAAGTCTTACAGATCAGATAAAGCTTCTGCATTATTCTAAAAATAATAAAGGAATATCTTTTACAGAAGAAATTACGCAATCTGGTGGTTATCAGATTTTATTTACCTGCAGATAAGCTTATAACTGATTTGTATTTACCGTAATAGACATTTGTTTTTACTAAAAGCATTTGTATGGCATACATTCTGTAATATAACAGCCAAGCAAATATTATTTATGGAACAAATCAACATTAAGGTAGCATTCTGCCTGCAGTGCGGAGGCTATCATTCATCGGCACCTGCTGATTTTAGCCAGGTTAATGATCCTGAAGTTACTGATCATTTTTTCTATCATGGGGAACCGTGGTTTACATTAAATAAGGAGACTTTCGAAAAGGCTCTGCTGCTTGAAGACACAGTAGTAAAAACATTGAACTTATCAAACCATAAAATAAACGATAAAAAATATTGTAAGTGCACACGGTCGCCAAAACCTGTCAATAAAATACAGGTCTATTCATTTCCTGTGTCTGACGAAATTTTAATGAATAAAAATCAGGTTTCGGATAGTGAGCTTTATTTTACGGAAGTGTACAGATTATGCTATAATTTTCATTAATTTTTTCTATATATTATTCTTCTAATTTTAATGAGAATCTAAAGAAAGGTTTAAATTATTATAATTACATTAATTGAGATTAATACTCGAAATAATCCGTCTTGTAAAACGATACAGGACGGATTATTTTATTTGAAAATGCTTAACACGTATTACGGAAGTTATTCTAGAATCTATAAACTTTTAATCTCTTTTGTGTAAATTAATCTTTACTACAGCTTAAATTTTTTATAAGAGTAAAGTTATATTTAGGAATTTTCAGAATTTCCTTTTTATGATCAATACTAATACACATTATTTATTTCAAAATTAATAATTTTTAGAAATAGGTTATGGTTTTTTATGTTGAAAATCAGTACTTTATTGTAGCGTTAAGTTAATAAAAGCTAAAAATGTTAAAATTATCAAAAAACTTTAATATATGACTTTGATCATAAATAATGGTAAGTATATTCTCGTAGATTTGGTATACCAAACCAGATATATTATGAAAACAAGTAATGCTACAGCATATTTGCTTTCTGCATTTTTATTACAAAAAATTGCAGACCTATTAGAAAAGTCCCAATTTTCTACCCAAAATTCAACAGGGTAATTACCATAATTTTCACGGTATATTTTAAAGATTTTTGATTGAACGTCAATAATCTTTCATTGTATGCTTTCATTATATCATTGATCATCCTGAACGAGAATACGTTCAAGACTGTCAATTAATGCTAAAAAAAAACAGAAATCCGAATACTAGTCAAGGGTTTTTGAAATCACTCAATATTAATATTTAAAAAATTCAGTTATGAACAACAGAAATTCAAACAGAAGCAATTCAGGTAACCGATCTTCGCAAAATGACAGATCAACACTGGAAGAAGTTTATCAATTAGGTTATGATCACGGTTTTACCGATGCATCGGAAGATGAAGATTATGATGATGATTTCTCAGATTATGAGGATTATTATGATGATGACAATGAGGACGACGATTATGAAGATTACGATAATTATGATGACGACGATGATTATGATGATGACGAAGACTATGACGACGATGATTATGATGACGATGACTATAATGACGACGATGATGATAATGGTGGAGGTCGTGGAAGATCTGGACGTTCAGGAAACAGAAATCCAAATAGAGATAGTCAGGGCAGATTTACTTCAGGTGGAAGAGGCTCTAGAGGCGGAAATTCAGGTTCTGGATCAGGATCAGGAAGAGGAAGATCAAATAGCGGCAGCTCCGGCAACTCAGGACGAGGTTCAAATTCAGGAAGGGGTTCCAATTCAGGAAGATCTGGAAATTCAGGGAATTCAGGTAGAGGTTCCAATTCAGGTTCAGGAAGACAGGGATTTGCATCTATGAGCAAATCTGAACGTACCAGAATCGCACGTATGGGAGGCGAAGCTTCTCACGGTGGAGGAAGAGGTTCAAATTCAGGTTCTGGAAGATCTAACAGCAGTAACTCGGGAAGCAGTTCTAGAGGAGGAAACTCAGGTTCTGGATCAGGATCAGGAAGAGGCAGATCAAATAGTGGCAACTCTGGTAATTCTGGAAGAGGTTCCAATTCAGGAAGATCTGGAAATTCAGGTAACTCTGGAAGAGGTTCCAATTCAGGTTCAGGAAGACAGGGATTTGCATCAATGAGCAAATCTGAACGTACAAGAATTGCACGTATGGGAGGTCAGGCTTCTCATGGTGGAGGCAGAAGTTCAAATTCAGGATCAGGAAGATCTGGTTTTGGAGGAAGAAGAGATTCATAATTTATAACTCAGACTGCCTTTTTAATAAGAAAGGGCAGTCTTTCATTAATTAATCTTAAAATTTATAATAATATGGCAACTAAAACAAACAGTACAGCTGCTCAGACCACTGATACATCAGATATACAAAGCAAAACAGCAGAAAAAGATTCTTCTACAATGAAAGTAGATAATGCAACAGTAGAAAAAGATGAAATGAAAAACGCACCATTGCATAAATTCTTTGTAGATGCTTTAAAAGATATTTATTATGCAGAGGAAGCAATAGTTTCTGCATTGGGAAAAATGCAGGAAGCTGCAACAACAGAAGAACTGAAAGATGCATTTGAGGATCATCAGCTTCAGACTAAAAAACACATCAGCCGATTGGAAAAAGTTTTCAAATCTATTGATGAAAAACCAGAGAAGAAAAAATGTGATGCTATCGAAGGGATCATTAAAGAAGGGGAGGAAGTAATCAAATCGACTCAGGAAGGAAGTATGACAAGAGATGCAGCTCTTATTATAGCTGCACAGAAAGTTGAACATTACGAAATTGCTACTTATGGCGGTCTTGTACAGCTTGCCATTACGATGGGTCACGATAAAGCAGCAGATCTCCTGGAAAAAACGCTTCAGGAAGAAGAAGATACAGACTATGATCTTACTGAAATTGCAGAAACGTATATCAACTTTGAGGCAGAACAGGAAGATTAAGTCCTACTTTATTCAGCCATACGGTCAATGATTTCGTATGGCTTTATTTTTTAATACTATGAATTTATGGATCAACAAAAAAAATATGCTCTGATTACCGGAGCTACAAGTGGTATAGGATACGAACTTGCGAAGTTATTTGCCAAAGAAGGCTTTAACCTGATCATTATTGGAAGGAAAAAAGAAACTCTGGAAGATAAAGCTAACGAATTCAAAAAGTTAGGGGTTGAGGTAATTCCATTGGTCAAAGATCTATTCAACAGTGACGAGGCAGATTCTATTTACGAAGATCTGAAGAAATTAAATGTGAGTCCGGAAATATTAGTTAATGATGCCGGTCAGGGAGCTTACGGAAAGTTTCAGGATACAGACATCAATAGGGAAACAGATATCGTAAATCTCAATATTTCATCAGTTATTATTCTCACCAAATCATTTTTAAAAGACCGCCTTCCGCAAAAATCTGGTAAAATACTGAATCTTGCATCTATTGCCAGCAAGGCTCCCGGACCATGGCACTCAGTATATCACGGGACAAAAGCGTTTATTCTTTCATGGTCTGAAGCTATCCGCGAAGAGCTTAAAGATACAGGAATTTCTGTGACAGCTCTTTTACCGGGACCTACAGATACAGATTTCTTTAATAAAGCTGATATGAACCGAAGCAAAATTCTCGAAGACAGAGATAATCTTTCTTCACCAGAAGAAGTGGCAGAAGATGGGTTCAAAGCTTTAATGAATGGCGATGATAAAATTATTTCAGGAATGAAAAATAAGCTTACTGTGGCGATGTCTAACATCTCTCCAGACAGTATGGCAGCTCACCGCATGAGCGAAATGCAGAAACCTGCAGATGAGAAATAACAGTTTTTTTACAATAAATAAAATCAGACAAAATGTTTAGAGACGGAGCAAGAAAAAGTGCTTGGCAGGAAGAAATAAAAAGATTTTCTTCTGTGAAAGTAAATTCAGATCATATTAAATTTGACGTTATTATTGCAGGTGGCGGAATTACAGGGATTTCGACTGCACTGCATCTTCAGAAGCTAGGTAAAAAATGCCTTCTTGTAGAAGCTTCAAATATCGGATTTGGTACAACAGGCGGAACAACCGCTCATCTCAATACTTTTTTTGATACTACTTTTGATGAAGCAATCAGCAAATACGGTGAAGATCAGGCTAAGCTGCTGGCTGAGGTTGGGAAGGATGCCATTGCAATTATTCAGAATAATATTACGGCACATGAGATTGATTGTGATTTTGAGACAAAATCGGGATATGTTTTTGCTTTGAATGATGCACAGAATAAAAAGCTGGAGAAAATGGTAGAAGGCTCAAAAAAAGTAGACGTAAATATGGAATTTTGTAAGGGGATTTCGTTTCCTGTTCCGTTTGTAAGTGTTGCTATGGTTCCTGATCAGGCTCAGTTTCATCCGGTGAAATATATCAAAAAACTAGCAGAAGCGTTTATTTCTTCAGGCGGTACTGTTTTAGAAGATTGTATCTGTATAAGTCATCTTGAAGAAGATTCCACGATTACTGTGAAAACTTCTCAAGGCGAATTTAAGACAGAGAATCTTGTTTACGCCACTCATACGCCGCCCGGAGTCAATATTCTTAATATGATGACGGCTCCTTACAGAAGTTATGCAATAGCTTTCGAAATTAAAGATAATAAGTATTCTGACGATCTGATTTATGATCTGGAAGATCCTTATCATTATTACCGAACCCATATTATCAATGGACAAAAACTTCTCATTGCAGGTGGTGAGGATCACAAAACAGGGCATGAGGATACGGGAGTCTGTTTTTCAAACCTGGAAAACTATGTTAGAAAATATTTTGATGTAGGAGCAGCGGCATACAGTTGGTCCAGTCAGTATTACGAATCGGTAGACGGCTTGCCTTTCATAGGAAAACTGCCCGGAAGCAGCGGAAATGTTTTTACGGCAACAGGTTTTATGGGTAACGGAATGATTTTCGGAACCATCAGTTCGCAGGTTATTGGTGATTTAATTATAAAAAAAGAAAACAAATATGAAAAGCTTTTTGATCCGGGAAGAGTGAGACCTGTTTCAGGCTTTAGTGATTTTGTAAAAGAAAATGCAACATCAGCATTTGATTTTATTAAAGACAAGCTCTTTATGACAAAAATCGACAGTCTTGCGGAAATAAAAGATGGTGAAGCTAAAGTAGTGAAGTATGAAGGTGAATCTTATGCCGTTTACAAAGAATCTTCTGACAAGATTCATGTACTCAAAAGTACTTGCCCTCATACCCACTGTGAAGTACGGTGGAATTCCGCAGAAATAAGCTGGGACTGTCCTTGCCACGGCTCCAGATTCTCTGTAAACGGAAGACTTCTTACTGCGCCTTCTACCCAGGATTTGCAGAGAATAATGCTGGATGATAAGTAAGTATTGAGCATATCTGTATTCTTTTAAATAATTAAATATATTACTGAATTATTTATAATAAAACCATGAAACCTAAGAACATCCCCGGAGTTCCCAAACATTATAAGGGAAGCTACCATGATACTGAAAGTGTAAAAAATATTGAAAAACATGAAGATATTGATTTTCAGTTTAATATTCTGAAACAACGTTTTTTTGCAATTAATAACTGGCGGAAATATTGTCCGGAAAGCACTACAGATTTTAAACTTTTCGATTCTGCGGGAATCAGTACAGAACGGATTCCCGAAATTGGAGATTACATCAGAATTGATATTCCCGGACCTGGCGGAAGTGAAGGCAGATCATTCGATTGGGTTCAGATCGTAATGTTGGATAAAGAATCTGAAGATTTTGTATTAATGCAATGCAGACCCTGTCATGATCCTGCAAAATCAGGAAGCAGAAAAGTTGCCCATTTTTATTCTAATGCGGCAACTTCTACTTTTGTTGTTTCAAAACATACAACCTTTATAAAAGCCGGTATTTATGGAAGAAATGAATCTCCTAATTTCAATTCCGGTTTTTTTAACAGTTTAAGAAACCTTTTGGTCGCTGTCGGAGGAATGCTCGGGTTTTCAAAGATACAATGGAAATGTCTGAGCAACGGTCTTGTGAATTTCTAAACAAATAAAAAAACACAGCTTCATTTTCATTTAAATTGCAGCCTAAACGGACCTTCAAAATACGTTTCATAAGAATCTACCAGATTTCCTTTAAGGTCGTAAACACCAATTTCTATATTTTGTTTGGATAATTTCATCTCATTCTCAGGGAATGAGATTGTAATTGTCCCTTTGGCTATTTTGTCTCTTTCTACTGTAATTTTTTCTGATTGCGTGAAGCTGATTCTGCCATGTTCCGGCGAAATAACTTTGACTGTCAGAATTTTCTTGTCATTCGATTTATTCAGAAAAGTATAATTGTATGAGTTGGTAATCATGCCGTCTCTTACAAAAAAGGTACTTCCCGCAGGTTTTATGAATTTGGCTTCAAGGTCTCCTCTGCTGTAAAGTAAAAAGCCCAATAGAAGCTGTAATCCAACCAGCAGAACAACAAAAATCTTCATTCTTCCGGTAAATCTGGTTGGTTTTCTGGTTTCAATTTCTTTTTCTGAAGCATATCTGATAAGACCTTTCGGCAGACCCACTTTTACCATTACCTCATCACAAGCATCTATACAGGCAGTACAGTTTACACATTCAAGCTGTTGTCCGTCACGGATATCAATACCCGTAGGACATACTACTACACACTGAAAACAATCTATACAGTCTCCTTTTCCGGCAGCTTCACGATCTTCGCCTTTTCTCCATTTTGCTCTGTTTTCACCTCTTTTATAATCATAAAATACATTGATGGTTTCTTTATCTATCAAAACTCCCTGCAATCTTCCGTAAGGACATACCAATGTACAGACCTGCTCTCTGAACCACGCAAAAACAAAATAAAAAGCCAGAGTAAAAAGCATGATAACAATAAAATTGGTAGGATGTGCCAAAGGTCCTTCTGCAATAGTCTGAAATACTTTTTCGTATCCAACAATCGTCATCATCATAAAATGCGTAAAGATTAAAGACAGAATAAAAAAGATGGTCCATTTTAGTGATCTTTTCCAGATTTTCTCACTGTTCCATTCCTGCCGGTCGAGTTTCATTTGTCTGTTTCTGTCTCCTTCAATAGCAAATTCAATTTTTCTGAAAACACTTTCCAGAAAGATGGTCTGCGGACAAATCCATCCGCAGAATATTCTTCCGAAAGCGATGGTAAATAAAATAATACAAACTAATCCGACAATAGCTCCCAAAGTAAGAAGGAAAAAATCCTGGGGATAAAACGGCTGTCCTAAGATAAAGAATTCACGATCTATCACGTTCAGCATCAGAAAAGGATTTCCGCCGATTCTGATAAATGGAATAATTAAATAGATGGCAAGAAGAATATAGGCAACAATGGTTCTGTAATTGGTGTATTTACCTTTAGGTTTTTTAGGAAAAACCCATTTTCTTTTTCCGGACTGTTCCATAGTTCCAATGGCGTCCCGATAAGTTTCCGGATCTAAGACCTGACCTTGTCCACCGCGTATTTCTGAGTTTTCATTTAAAGACATTTGTAATTGGATTGTTTGGTGTGAAATAATAAAATCTGTAAAGCCTAATACAATTATAAGACCACATTATCTTAGTGAAAACAATAATTATTTGATAGTCTGTGGTTTATGATTTCAGTCATAATAATTTATGTGAGAATCTTTTAAAAGAAAAAATAAACCGCTGTGATTGTAAGCATAAAGAGAATAAATTTAAATTATGTAATTTCGATTAAAATCAACTCAATCACAATCATTGTACGAACTATTAATATGGAAGTTTATTCTGGACAGCCTTATAAATGGATATGCCGTTTTCAATTGAGAAGTGATTCAATCTAAGGAATATATTTCCTGCTTAATTCTTATATTTTATGGAACTTGAAAAAAATCTTCTTTCCGAAATCGGACAGTTGTTAGCAGATATTGATGAAACTGTAGCTGTTGCAGAAAGTGTTACCTCTGGTTATCTTCAGTTTTGTCTTTCTCAGATGAAAGATGCCTCAAAATTTTATTGGGGCGGAATTACCACTTATACCCTTGATGAAAAAGTAAAATTTCTACAGATCAGCAGGAAAGAAGGCGAGAAATGCGATTGTGTATCAGAAAATATCTCTGAAGTAATGGCACTGAATGTTGCAAAATCTTTCCAAACCGACTGGGGAATATCAGTAACAGGTTATGCTACTCCTGTAGAAGAATCAGATTTTAAACTTTTTGCCTACTTTAGTTTTAGTCATAAAGGCAAAATTGTTTACAGCAAAAGATTAGACCTGCATCCGCGTACACAGTCTCAGAATGCGCAGATTTGTTATGCAGAATATATTTTAGGCTGCTTTAAAATACAATTGGAAAAACATCTTTCACAACAATATGATAATACTATGGAAAATTTAACTTTAAAAGACAAAACTGCACTTATTACCGGTGGCAACAGCGGAATAGGAAAAGCCATTGCTCTTCTTTTTGCCGAACATGGAGCCAATGTTGCCATTATGTACTATGATGGAGATGATGAAGCAAAATCTACTGAGGAAGAAATTGTTGCATCCGGTAACAAATGCATGATGATGAAGGGAGACGTCGGTGACAGCAGTTTCTGCGAGCAATCTATGCAGAAAATAATGGATGAATGGGGACAGATTGATATTTTGATTAATAATGCAGGAACACAGATTCCTTCAGATAATATTGTCAATCTAAAAGAAGACGACATCCGCAAAACTTTCAATTCAAATATTATCGGGATGATATTGCTTACAAAAGCTGTTTTTCCACACTTGAAGGAGGGCGGATGTATTATCAATACAACATCAGCCGTAGCGTATCAGGGACACGCAGAATTACTGGATTATTCTGCGACAAAAGGAGCAATAGTTTCATTTACCCGTTCACTTGCTTTACAGGCAAAACCATTGGGAATAAGAGTAAATGCTGTAGCTCCCGGTCCGGTAGCAACACCGCTTACAAAAAAAACTTTCGGAGAAGAGGAAGAAGATCAAAGCCAACCGCCTTTGCAGAGAAATGCTTCTACAGAAGAAATTGCTCACAGCTACTTATTTCTGGTTAGCGACGGATCCGTACAAATGACAGGTCAGGTTTTGCATCCGAACGGCGGAATTATTGTAAATGGCTAAAAATCTGTAACCATGATTAACGGAGTTATTTTTCAGTTTTTTCACTGGTATCATGAGGGCGATCTCTGGAATGAATTTGCAGAAAAGGCACCATATCTGAATGAATTAGGAATAACGGCTGTGTGGCTGCCGCCTGCAACAAAGTGTTTTCTTGGTACGGAGGGAAGGGGTTATGATGTTTATGATCATTATGATTTGGGGGAATTTTTCCAGAAAGGAACGGTGAGAACAAGATACGGAACTAAGCAGGAATATCTTAATGCTATTCAGAAAGCACACGAGTGCAACATTCAGGTATATGCTGATGTGGTGTTAAATCATAAAATGGGCGGTGATAAAACTGAAAGCGTAACTGTGCATGAAGTTGATGCTGAAAACCGGACTCAGAAAATAGGAAATCCTTTTCAGGCGGAAACTAAGACATATTTTAATTTTCCAGGCAGAAACGGAATGTATTCTGATTTTGTATGGGATTATCAATGCTTTAGCGGAATTGATATTATTAAAGTAAACGGAGAAGAAAAAAAAGGAATTTTTAAGATCCACAATAATTCCGGCACCGAATGGGATGATTCTGCAAGTCACCAGTTCGGAAACTATGACTATCTTATGGGTGCAGATGTTGAATATCGAAACCCTGAAGTAGCAAAGCAAGTAAAAAACTGGTTAAAATGGTATTTGGATCTTACCAAAGCAGATGGTATAAGGCTGGATGCGCTTAAGCATATTTCATCAGATTTCCTTATACAACTTATTGATTTTATTAAGAATGAAATTAATTAAGATTGTTTTATAGTAGGTGAGTACTGGAAAGATAAGCCTGATATAATATCTGCTTTTTCAGAGAAGATTAATCATCAGATTTCATTGTTTGATGTGCCTCTTCATTACAATTTTCATGAAGCTTCAAAAAAATACAGTAAATATGACCTGCGAACAATTTTAAAAAACAGCTTTTTAGAAGAGCATGCCCGGATTTCTGTATCATTTGTTGAAAATCATGATACACAGCCTTTGCAGGGATTAGAATCTTCGGTTACTGAATGGTTTAAACCTTTAGCTTATGCGATAATATTACTTATGGAAAAGGCATATCCGTGTGTTTTTTATGCAGATTTTTATGGAGCTGAATATTGTGATGCTAAAGATGGCGCAATTCAGAGAATAACATTAAACAAAGTTGAAATTCTTCCGAAATTACTTGAAGCCAGAAAGAGATTTGCTCCGGGCAACCAGATCAATTATTTTGATCATCCCAACTGTATCGCATGGCTTAGAAAGGGGAGTGATATCTCTTTATCCTGTCTGGTTATTATTTCTAATGGTAATGTTGATCGAAAAGCAATTACCCTTGGAAGCTGTTTCGGCAAAAGTAAATTTGTTGATTTTTTAGGTTACAGATCCGAAACTGTTGAGTGTGATGAAAATGGCAAAGGAACCTTCATGGTAAACCCCAAATCTGTAAGTATTTGGGTAATGGAATCCTAAAGGTTCCTTTGCCTTGTAATTATTTTATTCTGTTGTATATCAATTTGGTAACTATTGCTCCAAATGTATAATATCCTATGGTCATTAGCTTTTTCTTGTTGTTTTCGGCTACGGGTGTATCGTCTAATCCTAATTTTTCGGGAAGCATTATAGCACCAACGCCTGCTGCAATACCGCTGAGAACTTCGTGATTGGTTGCCGTTCCTGCATAATAAACTGCATTGCTGATAACGTCACCAGCTAACGTAGCTGCGTAGATAGTATCAGGATCAGATAATTGTATGTCATTGGCTTCAGCAGCTTTTTGCAATGCCTCTTCTCCAATTTCATTAATGTGCGGAACGTCTTCAAAATTCTTTCTGATGACTTCATGCAGGATGTTGAGGGCGATCGCTCCTCCCAGTCCTGCGATTAATTTCTTAAGCATAATATATTTATTTTAAGTGATAATTTATGATTTACTGTTCTTTCCGGGCTGCATGATCATTCTGATGGAAGGATTATTAGTAATAAACAATCTGAACCATTCTGTAGCCAGTCTTATTTTAGTTCTGAAACCGGTCAGCGGAATTATATGGATAAAAAGCCAGGTAAGCCATGCAAAAAATCCCGTGTAGGAAAAAGCCGGGAGATCTACTACGGCTTTAAATTTAGAGATAATAGCCATACTTCCTTTATTCTTGTAGATAAATGGCTGCATAGCCTCTCTTTTTCTATGTTTCTGAATATTTTTAGCAGCCAGTTTCGCCTGCTGAATAGCAACTTGGGCAACTTGAGGATGACCTTTTGGATATTCTTTATCATTAAGCTGCAGGCAAATATCGCCTAATGCAAAAATATTTTCAAAACCGGCAACACGGTTGTACTCATCAACCAGGATTCTTCTTCCTTTTCCTAAAACATCTTCAGGAATCCCCGGGACTTCTTTTCCTATAACTCCGGAAGTCCATATCAGGCTTTCTGTCTGGATTTTCTTTCCGTCAGATAAGATAACATTTCCGTCAATATAGTCCTTTACCGAGACATTCAGAAGGATGTTTACGCCGAGTTTTTTTAGATTTTCATAAGCTGATTTCTGTGCCTCATCACTCATAGGAGATAATAAAGTAGGGAGCGCATCCACAAGGTAAAGATGAGAAAGATTAAGCGGAATCTCCGGATATTCTTTTTCGGCAATATAAGATCCCATCTCTGCGATCATCCCGGCAAGTTCTACACCTGTTGGTCCGCCTCCTGCAATTACAATATTCTGCAGACGTTCTGCTTTTTCTGGATCTTTGTTTCTGGATGCCTCTTCTAAAGTTAGCAAAATATGATTTCTAAGATATAACGCTTCATGGATAGTTTTCATCGGAAGAGCGCATTTTTTTACATTTTCCATACCAAAAAAATTGGTTTCGGTTCCCATACAGATTACCAGATAATCATAAGATATACTGCCATTGTCGGTTTCAATAGTTTTTGTTTCAGAATTAATTTTTTTAAGACTTCCCATGTGAAAATTAAAATTTTCATAGTCTGCAAAAAGCTTTCTGAAAGGATAGCTGATGTGAGAAGGCTCTATAAAGGCTGTAGCAACCTGGTAAATAAGAGGAGGAAAAAAGTGGTAATTATTTCTGTCAACCAGAGTTATTGTGAAATTCTTATTATCAGCAATATTTTTTATCAAATTAATTCCGGCAAAACCTCCTCCAAGTATAACGATGTGGTTTTTCATAAGTAAAATAAAATGTGAGTAGTGTATGATGACCGCTTCAATAATAAGACCAAAGAAGATTGCAATAGGATCATTTTAATACATAGGTACTAATTATTGCTTTAAATTTTAATTTTTCAGTAATGAAAAATTGGATTTGAATAATTTATTTCAGGATATTTTCAGGGATAGATATTATTAAAATAATTGATTATTTTTAAAATTATGATAATTTGGCAGCAAAATTGTTAGTAAAACACAAAACAAATTACATTAATCAACCAAATAAAATATTATGAAAAATTCAATTCTTACAGTTCTGGCTGTTGCAGCTATGGTTTCATGTAACAAAAAAGAAACAACCACTGCAGACAATTCTTCTGATACCATGATGATGACAAATTCTGATTCTATGACAACGCTGGATGACTCGGCTACAACTGCAGGTACAATGGGAACAGAAAACTCAATGCTTAGCTCGCAGGACAAAATGTTTGCAGATGCAGCAGCAAGCGGAGGAATGATGGAAGTAATGATGGGAAAATTAGCTGAAACCAATGCAACCAGCGAAACTGCAAAATCTTTAGGGGCAATGATGGTAAAAGATCACAGTGCAGCTAATGAAGAGCTTAAAAAGTGGGCTGAAGCAAACAATTACACATTGCCTACGTCAATGAAAGCAGAACATCAAAAAAAATATGATGAACTGAAAATGAAAAAAGGAGCAGAATTTGATAAAATGTATGCCGACATGATGGTTACAGATCATAAAAAAGATATTGCTGAATTCAAAAAGCAAGCTGCTGAAGGAACTGAATCTTCTCTTAAAACATTTGCAGGTAATAAGGTTTCTACCTTAGAACATCATTTGATGGAAGCTGAAAAAGCAAAATCTACTTTAAAATAATTGATTAAGTCAGATAAAAAAAGCCGTTATTTAAATATAAATAACGGCTTTTAATTTTTTAAATTTATTTGATTATTTCATTAATTTTAGAAATATTTTCGTTTTTGTATTCTGTATAGACATGAGAATGAAAATCATTTAATTTTCTGAGTAATTCCAAAAGCTCGGTCTTCTCCTTATTTTCAAGTTTTCCGGCGAGAATTCTGGAAGTCATATTCACTTTTTCAACGGAGCGGTGGAAATAATCTTCGCCTTTTTCGGTGATGTTTAAACGCTTGCTTCTCTTATCTTCGTTGTCATTTTTTTCCTCAATTAAACCATATTCAAGCAGACGTTTGATAATCTGCGTACCCGTCTGTTTTTCGTGTCCGTTCCTTTCAATAAGCTGAATTTTAGTAAGATTAGGCTCATCTTTTAGTCGGTAGAGATAGGTAAATTCTTCATTGGCAAGTTCTGGAAAATCATTCAAACCTTTTCGAATGAGTTGTTTAGAATATCGTCCTAAAAGCAAAACCTGTTTGCAGATTTCATTTTCCGTAAACGAAACCTGGTGCTGTTCTTTCTTAAAAAGCTTGGTCGGACTTTCTTTTCTGTATTTTTTATCATTCAGCCATAACCTGAAATCCTCAATGGTGGAGTGAGATCTGTAAGCATCGGAATTTTCAAATTCTTTAACCTGATGAAGCAGATCAATGAAAAAGTCAGTATTCATAGTACAAATTTAATATAAATTTTTTTTCTTTTTTATAGTCTTACACTTCCCATTCCGCCATCAATTCCAAAAATCTGTCCGGTAATCCAGGACGACTTATCCGAAATCAGGAAAGCTGTCATTTCTGCAATTTCTTCCGCGGTTCCTACTCTTTGCAAAGGATGTCTTTTCGCAGAGGCTTCCCTTTTCTCGGGTGTTGCTAAAAGTTGTGATGCCAGATTGGTGTCCGTTAAAGAAGGCGCAATTGCATTCACCCTGATTTTTTGTGCCGAAAATTCTGCCGCCAGACTTTTTGTAAGACCTTCCACTGCGTTTTTGCTCGCTGCAATTGAAGCGTGAAAAGGCATTCCCAGTTTTGCCGCCACGGAACTGAAAAGAACAACCGAAGCTGAATCTGATTTTTTAAGATTCGGCAACAGTTTCTGAATAATTTTTACCGCTCCCAAAACATTGATCTCAAAATCATTCTTAAAATCATCCACAGAAAGTCGGTTAAACGGTTTCAGATTAATGCTTCCCGGTGCATAGACCAATCCGTCCACAACTTCAGGAAAGTTGATTTCATCTAAATTTCCCGAAAGAATGTCCATTGTGTGGAATTCAATATTCGGATGATTCAGTTCTGGATTTTCCGTTCTGGAAATCCCGATAATTCTGTTTTGTTCTGAAAGGATTTTTGCCGTTGCCAATCCAATTCCTTTTCCGCAACCAATGATGACGATATTTTTCATAATGATTTATTTTTATGTTTTTGAACACGAAGTTCACAAGGTTTACATTTTGAGACACTTCGACAAGCTCAGTGTGACATCTCTAATATTAACTGTTTTTACGCTGTCAGGCTGAGCTTGTCGAAGCCTTTATATGTTGTGCTTTTTTTATACTTTTTTTAATTTTTAAAGTATACTTCCAAACAATTCTTTTGTGTCTTTTGTGGTAAAATTTACCTTTTAGAAATTTTATTATTGCTGATAACTCTCTGTCTGCTGCATTTAAAACGGTTAATCTCTTCGCTTCTTTTCTTCAGATGTTTCTGGCTCACTCCCGAATTCACTCTTTTTCTCCAAAGCTTAAAACTCGATTCTTTCAGTTCCGAACGCATCAGTTCAATCACTTCCGATTCACTGATTCCGAACTGAAATTGTATCGCTTCAAACGGCGTTCGGTCTTCCCACGCCATTTCGATGATTCTGTCGATTTGTTGTATGTTGAGGTTTTTATTCATTTTTTTTAATTTGATAAATATTCTATCAATTGCGTCGGGCTTTAGCCCGATGTTATAGTTTAATTTACAAAAAGCTTTAGCCGAAATATATTTTTAAGTTTTGGCTAAAGCCAAACATTCTATTCTTTTTGAAAGCTAGTTTTTTGCTTTGCTGAGTGAAACGCCTTTGCGAACCTAAAAGCAGTTAGTATTTAAAAAAAATCTTTGCGAGCTTTGCGTTAAAACCAACTCAATTTTATTTTAAACTTCCAATAACTTCCTTCGCCGTCTTAAAATGCTGTTTTCGTTTTTCTTCCGGCATTTTCTCCAATGTTCTCAGCATCATTCCCAATCTTGGATTTTTAGCAAAAAATTCTTTGTTGTCATTGATGAAATTCCAAAACAGCGCATCCCATTTTTCATTCCATTCTCCATCGGGATAATCGCTCATTTTTTTGATGTAATTGCTTCCGCTGATGTACGGTTTCGTGCTCATTTTTCCGCCGTCCGAAAAACTGCTCATTCCATACACATTCGGAACCATTACCCAGTCGTAAGAATCGATGAACATTTCCATAAACCATTGATAGACCTCATCCGGATTGAACTGACAAAGATTCATAAAATTGGCAAAGATCATCAGTCTTTCGATGTGATGGGCATAACCGGTTTTCAGGATTTTCTGAAGCGAACTGTCAATCGGGCGGATTCCTGTTTCGGCGGTGTAAAAAGATTCCGGAAGTTTTTGCTTGTGTTTCCAATAATTTTTATTCCGCTGATACGTTCCCTGATACACATAAACCCCGCGAACAAATTCTCTCCAACCCAAAATCTGTCGGACAAAACCTTCAAGAGAATTCACCGGAATATCATTTTCTTTTGCAAATGAAATCGCTTTTTCCAGCACATCTTCAGGTGTTAAAAGTCCGACGTTCATCAACGGAGAAAGCACGCTGTGATGCAGAAAATGTTCCTTTTCAACGATGCTGTCTTCATAAACGCCAAATTCAAGAAAACGGTTTTCAAGAAACTGATCCAGCCAATGTTCCGCTTCCTTAAAAGTAGTCGGGTAGAGCTGTTCATCCGTAAGTGTTCCGTAATTCTTGGCAAAATGTTTCTCGGTGTAATCTTTCGCTTCCTCGTAAAATTCATTGCTTTTCGGAAAATGAATCGAAGGCGCTTTTTTATTTTTCGGATATTTTTTCCGGTTTTCTGTGTCGTACGTCCATTTTCCGCCTAAAGGTTTTCCTGCTTTCATCAGGATATTTCGGGTGATTCTCTGCTGTTTGTAAAAATCAGTCTGATGATAAGATTTTTTACCCTCAAAATAATCTTTCAGATCGTCTTTGGTATTGATGAAAAGCGGACTGTCAAGAATTTCGAGTTCCAGTTTTGTTTCCTTTAATCTTTTTTCCAGCCAATTGTCGCAAACATCCGTTGTTTTTATCGTTGTAAAATTTTCTTTTTCAAGCTTCGAAATTAAATTTCGGATGTCTGAATATTTGGATGAACTTTCAATATATTCAACCTCAAAACCTGCCTTTTTTAGTTCATTTTCATAAAACTTCATTGTCGCACGATGAAACGCAGTCTTCTGTTTGTGAAATGGATACTGTTTAAAAAACAGAAATTCCTCAATCAAAAGCACAGGCTGATTTTTATCCAGATAATCCGTATCCTCAAAAAGCTGATGCGGAAAAATCAATTGGGCGGTATGTTTCACTGTTTTAGCCATAATTTTCTGAATTCTTGATTAGCATCATACATTTCCGCCTGTTTCTCAGGGTTAAAAGTCCGGTCACGGTTGTCATTTCCGACTCCGGCAAGATACATCCAGTTGCCGTAATTGCTGTGAACATCATAATCGATCAGCATTTCCTCAAAATATGCCGCTCCGATTCTCCAGTCCTGTTTCAGGATTTTACAGAAATAGGAAACGACATTTTGACGACCACGATTGCTCATCCAGCCAGTATTTTTCAATTCAAGCATATTCGCATTGACGAAATCGGAATCCGTTTCTCCGTCTTTCCATTTTTGAATCAATGTTTTATTGTTTTCAACGAAATATTTTTGATGATTGATTCCGCTTTTCCAGAAAATCAAATCTTTGTACTGTAAGGAAATATATCTGAAAAAATCCCGCCACAACAATTCAAAAATCAGCCAGTACGTCGAATCATTGGATCCGAATTCCTCTTCATATTTCTTAATTTCATAGTAAATCGTGACCGCAGAAAGACTTCCGTCAGACAACCAAGCGGAAAACTTTGAACTGTAATCTGTCCCCACCAAACCATTTCGGGTTTGTTTGTATTGACTCAAATTTTGTGTTCCAGAAAAATAATGATGCAGCCTTTTCAGAGCTTCATTTTCTCCGCCCGAAAAAGGAAAAGCAGTTCTTTCATCCATTTCAAAATCTTCAAAACCGAGCGATTTCAACGAAATGATATCGCTTTTAAAATGAATTTCTGATTTATTATACATCAAATCTTCCGATTCAAATTCAAGACGAATCAGCAGATTTTTTTCAATTTTTTGTCTAAAACTGGTAAAAAGCATCGGAATTTTATCCAAAGTTTTAAAAACAAAAAGCGGATGAACCAAAAATTGTGAATATGATTTTTCCCAAATTGCGAATGGGATCACTTGCCGGATTTTTGCTTGAAGTTCGTTTTCCTCTTTTGTCCATTCTTCCTGACAGAAAATCTTCACGATTTGAAATTGTTCAGAAATTTCTTTGAAAATATCTTCTGTTTTGCCGTATCTGACTGAAAAAGGAATTTTCTGTTTCGCTAAATTCTGCTTTAAATCTTCTACACTTTCCAATAAAAATTTTGTACGGTATTTTCCGATTTTCCTGAAACCAAATTGTTTTTGAACAAAAAATTCAGCGTCAAAAATATACATTGCAAGAAAAGGCAAATCTTCCTGCATTGCTTTGTATAAGGATTCTGAATCTCTAGTTCTCAAATCTTTGCTGAACCAGAGGATGTTGATTTTTTGTTTTTCCGGCATCTTTCGCTGCAATATTTTACTTCGTCCCAGTTTTTCTTCCACTTTTTGCGCCAGTTGAATGGCAGTCCGCAGACTTCACAGATTTTGGAGGGTAATTGTGAAGGCATATTTTTATTAAATTTTAGTTTAAAAACAATTGTAATGTGTAGTAGCTCAATTTCTATTTGGTTAAAGTTTTAATTTTGATTGTCATTAAATATCTTTAATTATCAGGTCGCTCGTACGGAGCTCCCTCTTATGGGTCTTTATTTTTTCTATTAACAGCAAATTCCTACGGAATTTTGTGATGCTCCGGTAGGAGCTAACTGTTAGTAGAAAACCATTTTGTGTAAGCAGGAGCTCCGTAGGAGCGACCTGTTAATGATTTATTTATTCCAACAAAATTATTTTCAAACCTTTTTTGCTCTTTGAATATTTAAAATTCATCAAAAATCTGTTGTGACTTTTAATGATCTTTCTGTGATTAAATATCACTTACAATAATTTTTAAAATTATTAATTGCCACATCTTTCGCTTTCAAATCGTGCATCATATTGTACAATCCGAAAAACGTTCGGTTCAGGTAAATAAAATGTCTGGAACCTCGGTTGGTATTCATTCCTTTCATATCACTTGCTTTGGCGTATTTTTGTCCCAAATCAGCAATTTCCTGAAAGAATGATTCATCTGAAAAATCGAATTTTTCCTGATTAAATGGTCTTGTAAACAATTCCAGCAACTCGTAGAATAATTTGGCAAAAAATTCTTTTTCTTTTTCTGAATCATCTTCACGCAAAATTTCCAGCGTGAACAATTTCTCACGGAATATTTCAGGATTCTTAAGATTTTCCTCTTTTGCCAACTCAAAATACGGAATGTAAAAATCTTCCGGAATTTCCTTGATGCAGCCAAAATCGATAACCAACAGTTCTTTGTTTTCAGAAATCAGAAAATTTCCAGGATGTGGGTCGGCGTGAACTTTTTTCAGAATATGCATCTGATACATATAAAAATCCCAAAGTGTCTGTCCGATTTTGTTCAAATCTTCCTGAGAATTCTGTTTTTTGGTAAATTCCGAAAAATGAATTCCCGACATCCAATCCATTGTAATGATTTTCTCACACGAATATTCAGGATAATAATGCGGGAATTTCACATTCGGAAGATGATTGCATTCTTCTGCAAAGTGTTGACTGCATTTTAGTTCCAAGTTATAATCGGTTTCTTCAAACAGTTTGTCTTCCACTTCCTGAAAATAAGATTCGGAACCTTCTTTTTTGATGTTGAACATCTTCATCGCAATCGGTTTTACCATTTTAAGGTCACTCGAAATGCTTTCTCTTACGCCGGGATACTGGATTTTAACCGCCAGTTTCTTGCCATCTTTTTTTGCGGTATGAACCTGTCCGATGCTCGCTGCATTAACGGATTCGGCAGAAAATTCATCAAAAATATCTTCCGGATTTTTCCCGAAATATTTTCGGAATGTTTTCTTTACCAAAGCACCTGACAAAGGCGGAACGGAAAACTGCGAAAGGGAGAATTTCTCCACATATTCCACCGGAAGAATGTTTTTTTCCATACTCAGCATTTGGGCAACTTTGAGCGCGGAACCTTTCAATTCTTTCAGTGAGTCGTAGATGTCTGTTGCATTTTCCTCGTTCAGAATTTTTCGGGCTTCATCTTCATCTTTTGTTATTTTATTTCCGTAATATTTCAGGTAATTGACACCGACTTTCGCTCCTGCTTTGAGCAGGCTGCTTGTCCGTTCTAATTTTCCTGTAGGAATTTTATCTAATGTTTTCATTTTTAAATTTTGTTTGTAATGTGTTTGATGTACTAAGCTCCTTTGGGAGCTTTATCTGTGTAGCTTAAAGCATTTGTTCTTGGCGGCACTCCGTAGGAGTGCAATCAATTCAGCTTCATCTTTTTTCATTTTAAGATTGAACTCCTACGGAGTTCTCTTCAATACGATTATTCGTAATTTCTACACAGATTTCGCTCCTACGGAGCGCAACATTCTACTGTTTTTCTTTTATTTTTCGCAGCAGAGGTGCCTCATTCTTTTACCTTTAATTTTGAATCGGCGAATTTCGCAGCCCGACCTGAGTGGAGCTCTTTTTGTAAGACTGGGAAAAGCATTGGCACAAAAAAGCGAGAATCCTTCGACAGGCTCAGGATAAACTCAGGGCGGAAATAGCTGCCCAAATAAATAATCGCTTTATTTGAAGCCAAAAGCTATACATTAACTCATTTTAAACTTTTCCTTCCACAGAAATTTCCCAAGATCGAAAACTTTTCTTAACGGTTCATTATCCATTAATTCAAAACCGGTGTCGATGGTTTTTTCGATGAAAATATCGGTCTTTTCAAAATCCGGAGAAGTGTCTTTTTTCCAGAAATCAATGGCGGAAATCAAATGGAGCCAAAGTGCTTCCTGTCTTGATTTTTCGTTGAATTTTCGGATGTCTTCTTTCGCTTTTTCAATCATTTCCCATTCGTTGAAATTAAGGGTATTGACAAATTGTTTGTGGGTTTCCCTAAGATTCTGAAGCGTTTTGATGTTCTGAATTTTATTGCTTCCCAAAATTGATAATACCAGAGAACGGTTCATCGTCATATTTTCAAAGAAAATATAATAGACATTCAGGAGTTTTTCTTTGGTTGTCACTTCGCTCGAAGAATTAACTTCCGAAGCGAGTTCCAGAGATTTTGTGAAAAGATGATTCACAATTTCTCTTTCGATTTGCTCAAATCCTGAAAAATAATGGTAAAACTCTTTTTCCTCAAAATTATTTTCTTTGGCAAAAAGATAGACGTTTTTAGGTTTTTCTCCGTGATTCAAAAGATAATCTCCGTATAATTCAAATATTTTTTCCTGCGTGATATTGGCTTGTTCTTGCATAATAGAATTTATTTATTGACAAATTTAGTAAATAAATTTACATTTAATTAAAATAAAGTATAAATTTGTACTATATAAACCATTTAATTTTTGAATTATGTTGACAATACAGGCACAATCGAATATACCTACAGATTTTGGAATGTTTACTGTTTATGCGTTCTCAGAACACGAAGAAGACTGGAATCCGCACTTGGTTTGGGTGGCAGAAAATACAGATTTCAGCAAAACGGTAAACGTGCGTTTTCATTCTGAATGCATCACAGGCGAGATTTTTCATTCTAAAAAATGTGAATGTGGACAGCAGTTGGACGCAGCAATGAAATATATGTCGGAAAACGGCGGAATGATTATTTATCTTCGACAGGAAGGGCGTAATATCGGAATCATCAATAAATTAAGAGCGTATGCGCTTCAGGAAAAAGGTTTTGATACGGTGGAAGCAAATTTGAAATTGGGTTTGCCTGCGGATGGAAGAAATTTTGATGTGGCAGTTGAAATGCTTAAGATTCTGAACGTTAAAGAAATTAACCTATTGACCAATAATCCGGATAAGCTTAAATCTTTGGAAAACAGCGGAATTAAACTTAACCATCGGGTTTCTTTGGAAATAGAATCGAATGAGGTGAATGAAAGTTATCTTTCAAAAAAGAAAGATTATTTCGGGCATCTGTTGGAAAAGGTATGATTTTCTCACTAGCTGAGAAATAATTTTACACACCAAAACTCAAATCTAATGCAAAAAATTCTGCTTACCGGAGCTACCGGATATATCGGAAAACGAATGATTAACGTAATCGCTGCACAAGGTTATCAGGTAATCTGCTGTTGCAGAGATAAAAACCGTTTTTCTAAAAGTGTGGATATTGATGATGCACAGATTGAAGTGGTGGAAGTGGATTTCCTGAAACCTGAAACGCTGGAAAAAATTCCAAAAGATATTTCCGGAGCGTATTACCTGATGCATTCGATGAGCAACAGCAATGATTATGCAGAAATTGAAAAACAATGCGCCGTTAATTTTTCAGATTATATTGAAAAAACCGATTGCAAACACATCATCTATCTTTCGGGTTTGGCGAATGAAAAAGAATTATCTCAACATTTGAGTTCAAGATTTGAAGTTGAAAAAATCCTGATGAAATGTAAAGTTCCGGCAACAGTTTTACGGGCTGGAATTATCATTGGCTCAGGAAGTGCCTCGTTCGAAATCATAAGAGATTTGGTGGAAAAATTACCAGTGATGGTGGCTCCGAAGTGGCTCCATACAAAATGTCAGCCGATTGGAATTGCCAATGTGCTGGATTTTCTGATTTTTACTTTATTTAAAGAACAGGCATATCATAAAAATTTCGATATCGGATGCGATAATGTTTTGACATATAAAGAAATGCTTTTGGAGTTTGCCAAAATCAGAGGACTGAAACGAAAAATTTTTACGGTTCCTGTAATGACTCCGAAATTGTCTTCGTACTGGCTCTATTTTATTACTTCGACATCTTATAATTTAGCTTCTGCATTGGTGGGAAGTATGAAGATTGAAGTCATTTGCAGACCGGAAAGCCTTGCGGAAATTAAACAGATTACCGGAGTTCAGCCATTTTCTTATGATACGGCTCTGAGAAGAACGCTGGCTAAAATTCAAGACAACGAAATTGCCTCAAGCTGGAAAGACAGTTTTATCAGCAGCAGAAGCGATTCCAGCCTGAAAGATTATCTTGATGTTCCGAAGTATGGCTGTTTTACAGATTTAAGAACCGAAGAATATGATGACCGTGAAAAATGTCTCGACAGAGTTTTTTCATTAGGCGGAGCGAACGGATGGTACGGTCAAAGTCTCTGGAAGATCCGTGGATTTATGGATTTACTGGTGGGCGGACCCGGATTGAGACGAGGAAGAACACATCCCGACAAGCTTCACGAAGGCGATGCGCTGGATTTCTGGCGTGTTCTTTATGCCAACAAAGAAGAAGGAAAACTGATTCTCTTCGCTGAAATGAAACTTCCCGGAGAAGCCTGGTTAATG
This sequence comes from Chryseobacterium sp. L12, assembly GCF_056133985.1. Lineage (NCBI taxonomy): Bacteria > Pseudomonadati > Bacteroidota > Flavobacteriia > Flavobacteriales > Weeksellaceae > Chryseobacterium > Chryseobacterium sp. L12. The sequence continues at coordinate 67,396 of NZ_JBVYOF010000002.1, forward strand.
TTTAAAGTCTACAAAGGTAAACTTTGGCAAAAAGCGGTTTTCCGACCGCACGGATTATCTGGAAGATTATACTGGTATTCCGTTTTGCCGTTTCACGGAATTATTTTTAAAGGAATGGTGAAGAGATTGATTGGCAAATAGTATTTCCTCTAGCATTTACTTATAAGTAAAACAATCAATCTCTATATCGGTTGTTGATTACAAATTTTTCGAGCTTACTTTGTTATAAATATGATGAATAAGACCGTCTGCAACAGATATTTTTGGAACAAAAATCTTCGTGATTTCTGACCATGTCATAACATTGTTGTAAATTTTGAGAGCATGAACCAAAACGTCGGCTCTGTCTTGTCTGAAACCATATTTTGTCATTCTTTCTTCCACCGTAAGTTCATTAAACTCTTTATAAACTTTTTTAAGGTGAGCCGAAGAAATTGGTCTGCCGTCTTTTGTTTTACTCATTGAGAAAACTTTATTGATATTTCCGCCGGATCCAATAGCCACAATGGGTTTTTTGCTGGAAATATTTTTCTTTATTTCTTCTTTCATTTCCTTCCAATTTCTCTCTGTAACGAGATTATTAAGCAATCTTATAGTGCCGATATTGAAGGATCTTTCGTAGATCATTTTGCCGTTTTCATAAAAAGTAAGTTCTGTGGAGCCACCGCCAACATCTACATAAAGGTAAGCGAAATTTTTATCAAGTCCTTCTGCCACGTGGTTTTCATAGATAAGTGTAGCTTCTTCGTCCCCCGAAATAATTTCAATATCTATTTCTAAAGTCTGCTTCACCTGCTGTATAATTTCCTGACCATTGGCTGCATCACGCATTGCACTGGTTGCACAGGCTCGGTAATGATTTACTTTATAAATTCGCATCAGATCACTGAAAATCTTCATAGAATCAATGACCATTTTTTTTCGTTCATCACCAATTTTTCCTATGGTGAAAACATCCATTCCCAGTCTCAAAGGAATTCTGAGCAGATTAAGTTTAATAAACTCAGGTTTACTGTTCTGAATTTTCACTTCATTGATTAAAAGTCTGGCTGCATTACTTCCTATGTCTATCGCTGCAATGATCATATCTGATGATGAATTTTATTGAAAACTTTAAATATTACACAAATATAGGATAAATGGTGAAAAGATTATTGCCATGACATTCTTTAAGGCAACTTAATAATATAAAAAATCCCCAAGCTTTCGCTCAGGGATCATATTTAATAAGTTCTAGACTTCTTATTTCACTTCTTCGAAATCTGCGTCCTGTACATCTTCTGCACCTCCTGCATTTCCTGCGTTCTGTGCTCCTGCATCAGCTCCCGGCTGTTGACCTGCTGCATACAATTCTTCTGAAGCTGCCATCCATGCTGCGTCTAAAGCTTCTGTTTTAGCTTTTACATCGTCTGCATTTTTAGCTTCAAAGGCTGTTTTTAATTCTCCATGAGCAGTTTCGATGGCTGCTTTTTTATCCGCAGATAATTTCTCACCAAACTCTTTCAATTGCTTTTCAGTCTGGAAGATCAATCCGTCTGCTTTATTGAAGATTTCAACTTCTTCTTTTTTCTTAGCATCGGCAGAAGCATTTTCCTGAGCTTCTTTCTTCATTCTCTCAATTTCTTCGTCAGAAAGACCAGAAGAAGCCTGAATTTTGATAGACTGCTCTTTACCAGTTCCTTTATCTTTAGCAGAAACACTTAAGATACCGTTTGCGTCAATATCGAAAGTTACCTCAATCTGAGGAACTCCTCTTGGCGCAGGTGGAATATCTGTAAGGTCGAATCTGCCGATTTCTTTGTTATCGTTGAACATTGGTCTCTCTCCCTGTCCAACTCTGATGCTTACTGCAGGCTGATTATCAGAAGCTGTAGAGAACACCTCAGATTTTTTAGTTGGAATCGTAGTGTTTGCTTCAATTAATTTAGTGAAAACAGAACCCATTGTTTCGATACCTAAAGAAAGTGGCGTAACGTCTAATAAAAGAACATCTTTTACATCTCCTGTCAATACACCTCCCTGAATTGCTGCACCAATTGCCACAACTTCATCCGGGTTAACTCCTTTAGATGGTTTTTTACCAAAGAATTTTTCAACTTCTTCCTGGATGATCGGGATTCTTGTAGAACCTCCTACCAAAATTACTTCGTCGATATCTGAAGTAGATAAACCTGCATCTTTCAACGCTTTCGCAACAGGCTCCATAGATCTTCTTACCAAATCAGCAGATAATTGCTCGAATTTAGCTTTCGTTAAAGTCTTTACTAAGTGTTTAGGACCTGTAGCGGTAGCTGTAATATATGGAAGGTTGATTTCAGTTTGTGGAGAAGAAGATAATTCGATTTTTGCTTTCTCAGCCGCCTCTTTCAATCTCTGTAATGCAATTGCATCAGATTTTAAATCTACACCTTCTTCAGATTTGAATTCATCTGCCATCCAGTTGATAATTACATCATCAAAGTCATCACCTCCTAAGTGTGTATCTCCGTTTGTAGACAATACTTCGAATACACCATCTCCTAAATCAAGGATAGAGATATCGAAAGTACCACCTCCTAAATCGTATACAGCAATCTTTTGGTCTTTATGATTTTTATCTAAACCGTAAGCTAATGCCGCAGCAGTTGGTTCGTTGATGATTCTTTCTACTTTAAGGCCTGCGATTTCACCTGCTTCTTTTGTAGCCTGTCTTTGAGCATCGTTGAAGTAAGCCGGAACAGTAATTACTGCTCTTGTTACCTCTTGTCCAAGATAATCTTCAGCAGTTTTCTTCATTTTCTGAAGCGTCATTGCAGAAATTTCCTGTGGAGTATATTCTCTGTCGTCAATTTTTACTTTTACCGTATCGTTTGGTCCTGATACTACTTTATATGGTACTCTTGTAATTTCAGAAGCATCATCTTTAAAATGTGTTCCAATAAATCTTTTGATAGAATAAACCGTTTTTGTTGGGTTGGTTACCGCCTGTCTTTTTGCAGGATCTCCTACTTTTCTTTCACCATCTTCTGTAAATGCAACAATAGACGGTGTTGTTCTTTTACCTTCTGCGTTAGGAATAACAACAGGGTCTTTTCCCTCCATTACAGCAACACACGAGTTGGTTGTTCCTAAGTCAATTCCAATTATTTTACTCATAATATTTTATATTTTTTCTAAATTTTAAATTCAATTTACACTCACACTTTCTCAATATCTGTACCATTCATTTTTTTGTGACAAATTGACATATTAAATTAAAACAACCTGATTAAATAATTCTAAAAGTAAGCTTGTTCCAAACAGAGCAGCGTTTTTTGCTATGAGAACAAAAAATAAATACCCATAGCGATTGATTAAAAAATGGATTATTATCAGTTTATTAAGTTTAAAATTAAAGCTGGTATCGTACTTGTACTCTTCACAAACCTTTCACAATTTATACCGATATGAAAAAATATAATCTCACCATTGTTGTATTTTTATTCAGTCAATTTCTTTTCCATGCTCAAAAACTAAAGTCGCCGGACGGAAAACTGGAAATGACTTTTACGATTACAGACGGAGTTCCATTTTATAATCTGAAATATAAAGGGGATTTGGTAATTGAAGATTCAAAATTGGGATTAAGAATATTCGACGACACTTACGTACATTTTGCTTCCGAACAGGAGAAAGCAACAGATAACAATTGGGATCTCAACCGTGGTTTCATTAAATTGTCGGAAAAAAGGGATAATAAAAATGAAGAATGGCAGCCGGTCCTCGGAGAAAAGAAAATGTATATCAATCATTATAATGAGCTGAGCGTGACATTGCATCAGTCATCTTCCGACAGAAATATGATTATAAGATTTCGATTGTTTAATGATGGTCTAGGGTTCAGATATGAATTTCCTTATCAGAAAAATTTTGAGCATTTCAGAATTAAGGAAGAAGATACTGAGTTTGATTTTCCTTCAGATATGAAAGCATGGTGGATTGTTGCAGATTACGACTCACAGGAATATCAACCGCAAACGACATTAATTTCTGAAATTCCCGGACGGTGGGACAAAGCCTACGATAAACATTCATCCCAAACTTTAGTAAAAAATGCTGTGCAGTCGCCGCTACTTTTGAAAAAAGAAGGGAAAAATGAATTGTATGTCAATGTGGCGGAAGCTGCTGTCCTGAATTATCCGGCATCTCATTTGGAAGTGGATGCAGAGCGTTATAAATTTAAAACCCATCTTACCCCTAACAAACTAGGCATTAAGGCGTATCTTCAGACACCATCTGTTACACCTTGGCGAACCGTTATTGTATCTGATAAAGCCGCACAAGTTTTAGATTCTAAACTTTTATTCAACCTTAATGAACCTACGAAGTATAAAGATACTTCTTACATTCATCCTACAAAGTATATGGGAGTTTGGTGGGAAATGATTATTGGAAAATCAAAATGGGCTTATTCTACCAATACAAGTGTAAATTTACAGGAAACCGATTTTTCTAAGCTTACGCCAAACGGAAAGCATGGCGCAAACAATGAAAAAGTGAAAGAATATATTGATTTTGCATCAGAAAACGGTTTTGACGGGCTATTGATTGAAGGCTGGAATATTGGGTGGGAAGACTGGATGGGACATGACAAAGAATTTGTCTTTGATTTTATTACTCCTTACCCTGATTTTGATATTAAAATGCTGAATGAATATGCACATTCTAAAGGATTAAAGCTCATTATGCATCATGAAACGTCTGCTTCAGCAACCAACTACGAACGTTGGGCAGATGAAGCCTTCAGGCAGATGAATAAATATGGTTATGATGCCGTGAAAACAGGCTATGTTGGTGATATTATTCCCAGAGGAGAGCATCACTATTCTCAATGGACTGTTAATCATTATTATCGAATTGCAAAGAAAGCCCATGAATACAAAATTATGGTTAATTCCCACGAGTCAATAAGACCGGGTGGAGAAAGCAGAACTTATCCCAATTGGATTACCTCCGAAGCTGCACGAGGAACTGAGCACGAAGCTTTTAAAGGAAATAATCCTGATCAACAGACTATTCTTCCTTTTACCCGATGGATAGGGGGTTCTATGGATTATACACCTGGAATATTCCAGACTAAACTAGATTATTATTTCCCGGGAGATAAACGATTTGTAAAAACAACTTTAGCAAAACAGCTTGCTCTGTATGTTGTCATGTATATGCCCTTGCAGATGGCTGCAGATTTGCCGGAAAATTACAAAAAACATATGGATGCTTTTCAGTTTATAAAAGATGTAGCAGCAGATTGGGACGACACAAAGATTCTTGCAGCAGAGCCGGGAGATTATATTGTGACTGCGCGTAAAGAAAAAAATACTGAAAACTGGTTTGTAGGAGGTATTACAGATGAAAATCAAAGAGAATTTATGGTTGATTTTTCATTTCTCGCCAGCAAAAAACGTTATGAAGCTACGATATACGAAGATGGGAAAGATGCCGATTATATTGATAATCCCCAAAGCTATCATATTTATAAAAAAGATATTACCAGAAGTACTAAAATCAAAATTAAAATGGCACGCAGCGGTGGTTTTGCTATCAGCATTAAGCCTAAAACCTAACGGTTGTATGATTGGATTTTTTAATAGTAACTAATATTGTCATTTAAAAATTCAAATGGTTAAAATATTCGGGTTAGCCGGACGTTTTAAAATTGTTTTTCTGTTGGAAGTGATTAGTATCATAAGATTTAGATCACTTATTTTATAAGTTTGATGAGCCAACAAATCAATTTGGCAAAATCGATAAGGAGACCAATTTAAAAGACTTATAAATTATGACTGCAAAAGGAAAATTGCTGATTATTGGAGGGCATGAAGATCGAAGTGACAACCATATTGATATGGAAGAAGCTAATAATCATTTCTCACCTTATGAAATTCTTAAACTTTTAGCACAATCTAAAGATCACAGGATCGAAATTATTACAGCGGCAAGTTCTGAACCTGAAGATATGAGGAAAACGTATAAGGAAACATTTTCTAAAATCGGATTCACCAACTTTGGATTTATGCATTTGTCTGATGAATCTGAAATTGAAGAGTATATTGAAAGAATAAAGCAGGCAAAAACTGTTTTTTTTACAGGCGGGGATCAAAACAATATCTGTGAAAAGCTTAACAATTCGCCTATAAATGCTGTATTAAAGGAGAGATACTATAATGATAAAGATTTTATGGTGGCGGGAACAAGTGCTGGAGCTATGTGTATCCCAGAGATCATTATTGTTGAAGCAGAGAACGGCGAAGCAATTATTGACAATGATATCCAGCTTGGCAAAGGTCTTGGTGTGTTGAATAGTTCTTTGGTAGATACTCATTTTATACATCGCGGGAGGTTTGGGCGTTTAGCTCATGCCGTACTGAAAAATCAGGAATTATTTGGATTAGGTCTTGGAGAAGATGCCGCGCTTCTTATTGAAAATGGAAATCGTGCTATATGCAAAGGCTCCGGAATGGTAATCGTGATTAGTGCAAAAGAAGTTATGCAGACCAACGTTGAAACTGCTGATAAAGATTGTCCGATATATGCTGAAAATTTGAAGGTAAATCTTTTAACTGACGGATGTATCATTGACTTATACAGCGGTAATATGGAAAATACACAATGCTAAATGAAAAACAAATAATAGATTAATCATTGTCTATTGGAATTGTAGACTATTTGTTGTAAATTTGTACCCAGATTCTCATGTTTAATTTGAGTTTTCATGGTTATTAGTTTTTATCCTCGGCATTGCCGGGGATTTTTTTTATTATTACTAGTAATAATATATAATGAATTGAGTGAATGATAAATTGTTCCCTTTTTTATATCCTAAAAACATATGTTATATAAATATTTATGTACTAGTTACTTACATTTATTAGTTCATGTGATAATTTCAAAATTTTTACGTCGATATTGATAAATCATAACCACATACGTTTGTTATTGCTCTCAGATCATTCTACTTTTGTCTAAGAAATCAAGGACACCAAATTACAAATATATTTTCATCATTCAGTTTTCATGTAGATCAAGGGTTCAGATCACTAGGGAGAGCGAACCCTTTTTTCTACATTTCTTACTAAATCAATAACACAATTGTATATAAATTGGTAAAGCGAATCCAGATGGAATTCGCTTCCTTTTTTTCATATAAAGAGAAAAACAGTTATTATTGATCCTGATTAAGTCTCATAAATGCTCTAAAAATTCATTTCATTCTTAAAAAAAATGAATAAGTAAATTAGGAGATAATATTAATGGCAATACTGGTTCTTTTACATATATTTGTCAAATTTATGATCTCCGAAGAAAATCCTTTCAATAATAACTTTAGTTCTGATTTAATTATCCAGGCACTAACTTCTTCTTCTGCACCAACAGCTATTTATTCAGGCGAAAATATGGTCATACGTTTCGTAAATGAAGGTATGCTTGCAATTTGGGGCAGGGATTCTTCGGTGGTAGGAGAACCATTAATGGAAGCAATTCCAGAGTTGGAAGGTCAGCCTTTTTTAGGATTGCTTAAGGAAGTTTGGCATACTGGCAAAACTTATTCCGTATCTGAGGCTCCTGCCAAACTGATCATCAATGGTAAAGAAACGCTTGATTATTTTGATTATGAATACAAAGCACTCACTGATGCTCACAATAAAACATGGTGCATCATCAATACAGCTCTTAAGGTAACTTCAAGACGTGAATTTTTACAGCAGATACGTAAAAAAGAAGAGCTAGAACAGGCACTCAACAGAGAAATGGCAGCAACTCTTGAAGAACTCACTTTAACTAATAAAGAGCTAAACCATTCTTTAAAGCAACTTGCGCACAGCAGAGAATATATCCGTACAATCATTGAGCAGGCTCCTGTAGGAATTGCTATGCTGAAAGGACCCGAACATATTATTGAAATTGCTAATCCGGCAATTCTTAAGATTTGGGGACGCACAGAATCAGAAGTAATTGGTTTTCCACACGAAAAGGTGCGTCCGGAATTACGTGGGCAGCCGGTGAATAACTGGCTTAGAGAAGTTTATCATAGCGGAAATCTTAGAATAAATACAGAATTTCTTGTCAGATTGCGTCATAATGATGGTTTGAGAGATGCTATAGTAAATTCTGTGTATCAACCCATACTCTCCGCTGACGGAGATATTTCAGGTGTTCTGGTAATCCTTGAAGAGATCACCCAACAGGTTTTACAACGCAGAAAAAACGAAAATGATCAGCAAATGCTTGCTCTTGCTATAGATGCAGGGGAACTGGCTACCTTTTATTATCAGCCTTCAACAAATCTTTTTTCGGGAAATACGCTGCTTAAAACTTGGTTTGGACTGGCTTCCCATGAAAATATTGATCTTTCACTTGCATTAGCTGTTATTTTGCCGGAAGATAGAGACCGTGTATTTGAAGCTATCAACAAAAGTCTCAGTAAAGATTCTGACGGAAATTATTTTGTAGAATACCGCATCAGAAATAATACAGATAAAAAAATAAGGCTGCTGCAGGCTAATGGAAGAGTTTTCTATGATCAGCAGGGTAATCCTTTGAGCCTTAATGGTACGCTTAGAGATATCACCGAACAGAAAAAAGAAGAAGAAAGAAAAGATGATTTTATGGGAATGGTAAGTCACGAACTTAAAACACCTCTCACGTCACTTAAAGCGTATCTTCAGGTTTTGCAGCGTATGTCAATGAATACAGAAAACCTTTTTCAGCAAAATACACTTGAAAAATCTTTGAAGCAAGTGGATAATATGAACAGCATGATTAATGGTTTTCTTAATGTATCAAGACTTGATTCTGGACAGATGTATATAGATAAAACTCTTTTTGATGTGGAGTTGTTATTCTCTGAAATTAAGGATGAAGTTCTGGCAACTAACCATACGCACCAGATTATGTTCAAGACATCCGGGCAAATATTTGTACTTGCAGACAGAGAAAAAATATCACAGGTGCTTCATAACCTTATTGGGAATGCAGTCAAGTATTCTCAGCCGGAAACTATAATTACAGTAGAATATCAAACCATTGGTAATACTTTAAAGATTAGTGTTCATGATCAGGGAAAAGGAATTTCCCCAGAAGATCAGCAGCGGATATTTGAACGATATTATCGGATAAAAGGTATCAATAGCGAATCTATAGCAGGATTCGGTATCGGACTTTATCTTTGTAAAGAAATTGTTGAACTTCACAGCGGTACCATTGAAGTTCAAAGCTCAGAAAACAATGGGAGTATATTTTCATTTATTTTGCCACTGAATGAACAGAAATAATATATTTTTGAAGTTATCCTAAAGATAAAGTGTTCAGTTTAATATTATTTCGATAGGTAATAATTACATTTGCAACACAATTTTTCATCCATTGAACAAAATTCTCATCATTGACGACGAAGAAAAGATCAGGACGCTGCTTTCCAGAATTATCGGTCTGGAAGGTTTTGAGGTTTTTCAGGCTTCTGATCTGAAAAATGCCAAAAAAAGACTTGAAGTTTCTGAAATTGATGTCATTATCAGCGATGTGAAGCTTCCGGACGGAAGTGGTGTGGAGTTTTCTAAAATTATCAAAGACAATTATCCTGCTTCAGAAGTGATTCTCCTGACAGCATTCGGAAATATTCCCGACGGTGTACAGGCTATCAAAAACGGTGCTTTTGATTATATTACTAAAGGTGATGACAATAACCGGATTATTCCGCTCGTGTATAAGGCTTTGGAAAAGGTAAAGCTCAACAAACGTCTTTTCCAGCTGGAAAAACAGTTGGGTGACAAACAGTCTTTCGATAATATTATCGGGAAATCTTCGCTTATAAAATCTGCCATTGTTTCTGCAAAAAAAGTTGCGGTGACAGATGCTACGGTGCTTTTAACGGGCGAAACAGGAACAGGAAAAGAGGTTTTTGCACAAGCCGTTCATAATGCAAGTAACCGAAGCAGACAAAATTTTGTAGCCATAAACTGTTCTGCTTTTGGCAAAGATCTACTGGAAAATGAGCTGTTCGGACACAAAGCCGGAGCCTTTACAGGCGCAATGAAAGATTCAAAAGGTATTTTCGAGGAAGCTAATAACGGAACGGTTTTCCTGGATGAGATCGGAGAAATGCCTTTGGATCTGCAGGCAAAGCTGCTTCGTGTTTTAGAATCCGGCGAATTTCTGAAAGTTGGTGACAGTAAACCGACGAAAGTCAACATTAGAATTATTGCGGCAACCAATAGGGATTTACAGAAAGAAATCAATAACGGAAACTTCCGGGAAGATCTGTATTATCGGATCAATATTTTCAATATCGTGTTGCCATCTTTGAGAGAAAGAACTTCAGACATTGAAGAACTTGCCTATTTTTTTCTCAGAAAATTTTCAGGTAAGATTGGAAAAAAAACAACCGGTATTTCCGATGAGTATCTTAATTCACTAAAAAAACATTCCTGGAAAGGAAACATCCGGGAACTCAGAAATATTATTGAAAGGAGTGTGATTTTGGAAGAAAGTCATGAATTATCTGTTGGTAGCCTTCCGTTCGATTTACAGCAAAATACCAGCACAAATTCATCTGAAAATAAAACCTTATCCGCTTTTTCAATGGCAAGTGCAGAGAAACTTCATATCCAGAAAATCCTCAATCACACCAAAGGCAATAAAGCAGAAGCCGCCCGTTTGCTGGAAATTGGCATTGCAACACTTTACCGTAAGATTGAGGAATACAAAATTTCATAATCAGCTTATCATTCTGATAACGAGCCTATCATTTTGATAGGCTTTTTTATTTGTTTAAATCTCTAATTTTAATGTATTTAATTGTAAATGAATATATTAAATTCAATTTAATTAAATCGGAATATATCTTGGCATAGTTGATTCAAATAATTAAAGAATGAATCATCGAAAAACATTACATCCAATCACAAGATGTACTCCACAATCTTCACAAAAAGAAACTGAAAATCCATTAAAGATTGTTCCCTGGAACCTGTTGGTTACATTTTACGGAATAATCATTTGCGCTGGAATTATTTACAGAACATTCAATCCATAAAATGATGACATTTATACTCACGTTATCAGGAATTTTCCTGTTTATCATCTTTTTTTTAACAGTTAAATATTTTGAAAAGATATGATTGCATTATTCATCATTGCAATAGCCGTATTCGGATATATGTGCTATGTGCTAATAAAACCAGAAAAATTTTAAAAAGTAAAAATGTGAGAAGTTAAAATTTAAGGTCAATCCTTCGTACGTTTTATATCTCACTTCTAACGAATATAATTATGAATACAGAAATTTTAGGAATTATCCTGATGTTTGCCATCACCGTAACTCTGGCGATACCCTTAGGAAGATACATAGGAAAGATCTTTACCAAAGAAAAAACCTGGCTGGATGGAATTTTTAATCCCATCGACAAATTATTTTACAAAATTTCAGGAGTTGATCCTGAAAAAGAAATGAACTGGAAGCAGCATCTTGGCGCTATGCTTACCATTAACGCGGTTTGGTTTCTCATTTCAATGTTTGTGCTCACCAATATGGAGTGGTTACCGCTTAATCCGGACAATAACCCTTCCATGAGTGGAGATTTGGCTTTTAATACGGCAGTAAGCTTTGTTACCAATACCAACCTTCAGCATTATTCGGGAGAATCTGGATTGTCTTACTTAGGGCAATTAACCTTAATGCTTTGGCAGTTTATTTCTGCGGGTTGCGGTATTGCGATTGCCGCTGTGGTTTTCCTTGCCATGAAAGAGAGAACTACAGATAAATTGGGTAATTTTTATTTTCTATTCATCAGATCCTGCACCAGAGTTTTATTCCCGGTTGCAGTAATTGTAGCTTCATTATTGGCTCTAAACGGCACTCCGATGACGTTTGAAGGGAAAGAAAAAATTATTACTCTTCAGGGAGATGAGGTTGAGGTAAGCCGTGGTCCGGTGGCAGGATTTGTAGCAATCAAACAGTTAGGAACCAATGGCGGGGGTTTTTTTGGACCTAACTCTTCGCATCCGCTGGAAAATCCTAGCTATTTTACTAACATGGTCGAAACCATATCGATTATGCTGATTCCGATAGCAATGGTATTTGCAATGGGTTATGTTTTAAAAAGTAAAAAGCTGGCGTTGACTGTTTTCGGAGTAATGACCGTTGGATTTTTACTTTTATTGATTCCAACAGTAATTAACGAAATGAATGGCAATTCAGCTATCGAAAAAATGGGAATTACTCAGAATTTGGGTAGTATGGAAGGAAAGGAAGTTCGATTCGGACCGGCTGCTTCCGCATATTGGGCAATCAATACAACGGTGACGAGTAACGGCTCGGTCAACTCAATGCACGATTCTCTGACTCCGCTTTCAGGAATGAATGCAATGCTCGGAATGATGGTGAATGCTTTTTACGGAGGTGTTGGCGTAGGATTTCTGAACTTTTATATTTTTATTATTCTGGCGGTTTTCATCAGCGGATTGATGGTCGGCAGAACACCGGAATTTCTCGGCAAAAAAATCGAAGCCAAGGAAATGAAAATTGCCATGATGATTGCACTTCTTCATCCTTTTCTAATTCTTACAGGAACTGCCATCTCCAGTTTTATGGTTGCGCACAATCCCGATGAATACGGAAGCTGGCTAAATAATCCTGGGTTTCACGGTTTCAGCGAAATGTTGTATGAGTTTACCTCATCCAGTGCCAACAACGGAAGCGGTTTCGAAGGATTGGGAGACAATACACCATTCTGGAATATTGCCTGCGGTATCGTAATGCTGATGGCGAGATACTTACCGATTATCGGTCCGGTAGCTATTGCAGGAAGCCTTGCTGCCAAAAAATACATTCCTGAAAGTGCAGGAACTTTAAAAACAGATACTGCAACATTCGGCTTAATGGTATTTGCAGTAATTGCTATTGTAGCAGCTTTATCATTCTTCCCGGCTCTGGCTTTGGGACCTATCGCTGAATATTTTTCAATGTAATTAATTATTAAAACAATGAAAGGAAATAACAATTTGTTTCAGGCAGAATTAGTCAATGAGGCACTGAAACAATCAATTATAAAACTTCACCCTTCAAAAATGTTCCGCAACCCGGTAATGTTTATGGTATACATCGGAACTCTGGTAATGGCCGGAGTATGTATCTGGATTGCGATGGGTGAAAAAAGCCAGGGAAGCCTGGTGTACAATATCATCGTAACCTTTATTTTATTCATCACACTACTTTTCGCCAATTTTGCAGAGGCTATCGCCGAAGCAAGAGGTAAAGCACAGGCTGATTCTTTAAGAAAAACAAGAGAAGAAACTCCAGCTAAAATACTGGCTTCAAATGGAAAAGTTAAAATAGTTCCGTCCAATCAGCTTAGAAAAGGAGATGTATTTGTTTGTGAAGCAGGAGATATAATCCCGTCTGACGGAGAAATTATCGAAGGTTTGGCTACGATTGACGAAAGTGCCATTACGGGAGAATCTGCTCCGGTAATCCGTGAATCTGGCGGAGATAAAAGCAGTGTAACCGGAGGAACAAAAGTGCTTTCAGACAAAATTAAAGTAAAAGTAACAACAGAGCCTGGGGAAAGCTTCCTTGATAAAATGATTGCTTTGGTGGAAGGTGCTTCCAGGCAGAAGACACCCAATGAAATTGCTTTAACCATTCTTTTGGCAGGTTTCACATTGGTTTTCATTATTGTAACGGTTACTTTAAAACCTTTCGGTGATTACGCCAATACACCGATCACGATTGCGGCGTTCATCTCCTTATTTGTTTGTCTGATCCCAACAACCATCGGAGGATTGTTATCAGCCATCGGTATTGCAGGAATGGATAGAGCTTTAAGAGCCAACGTGATCACCAAAAGTGGTAAAGCGGTAGAAACTGCAGGAGATATTGACGTTCTGTTGTTAGACAAAACAGGAACTATCACGATCGGAAACAGAAAGGCTACTCATTTTTATCCGGCAAACGGCATTGACGAAGCCGTTTTAGTTAAAGCAGCCGTACTCAGCTCAATGGCCGACGATACACCGGAAGGAAAATCGATTATTGAACTCGCAGGTATCAATCCTTTGAGCTATGAAGTAAAAGAACCGCAATTCATCAGTTTTACGGCAGAAACAAGAAGTTCGGGAATTGATTATGAGAACACACGAATCAGAAAAGGAGCAACTGACGCAATTAAAAATATTGTTACAAATTCGGGCAATCTATTTCCGGCAGAGGTTGAGCAAAAGGTCAGAGAAATCTCGCAAAACGGAGGAACACCGCTCGTGGTTTCAGAGAATGAAAGAGCGCTTGGGGTTATAGAACTTCAGGATATCATCAAGCCGGGAATCAAAGAGCGTTTTGACCGTTTAAGAAAAATGGGAATCAAAACCGTGATGGTTACGGGAGACAATCCTTTAACTGCCAAATTTATTGCTGAAAAAGCAGGTGTAGATGATTTTATAGCAGAGGCAAAACCTGAAGATAAAATGAATTACATCAAAAAAGAGCAGTCGGAAGGAAGATTGGTAGCGATGATGGGAGACGGAACCAACGATGCTCCAGCTCTTGCTCAGGCAGACGTAGGTGTTGCGATGAACAGCGGAACACAGGCTGCCAAAGAAGCCGGAAATATGGTGGATTTGGATAACGACCCGACTAAACTGATTGAAGTGGTTGAAATCGGAAAGCAGTTATTGATGACCCGTGGAACGCTTACAACATTCAGTATTGCGAATGACGTAGCCAAATATTTTGCAATCGTTCCGGCATTGTTTATTGCTTCGATTCCGGCATTGCAGGGACTTAATATTATGGGACTTCATTCTCCGGAATCAGCGATTCTTTCAGCAGTAATTTTCAATGCGATTGTCATCCCGATGCTGATTCCTCTGGCGTTGAAAGGTGTTGCTTACAAACCAATTGGAGCTAGTGCATTATTGAGAAGAAATCTTCTGATTTACGGTTTGGGAGGTGTTTTAATACCATTTATCGGAATCAAATTAATTGATTTACTCGTATCAGTATTTATTTAAACTAAAAATAATTAATGTTAGGACGCCGGTACAGGTGGATTTGTCTGAAATTTTAATAGTAAATTACTATCCATCTGCCCGGATTCTAACAATCAATTTTAACAATAAAAGAAATGAAACAAAATATATTACCAGCCATCAGATTAACACTTTTCTGCGCTGTATTTTTCTCAGGATTCTACACTCTTTTTATTTTCGGAATTGCTCAGGCTGCCCCGAATAACGGAAAAGGAGAAATCATTGAGCATAACGGGAAGAAATTTTACGCCAATGTAGGACAGAAATTCGATAAAGACGAATATTTTTGGTCTCGTCCGTCGGCTGTAGATTACAACGCTGCGGGAGCCGGAGGAAGTAATAAAGGACCTTCAAATCCTGATTACCTAAAAGAAGTTGAAGGCAGGATTGAAAACTTTATGAAGCACAATCCAACGGTTAAGAAATCTGAAATCCCTTCTGATATTGTGACGGCAAGTGGAGCAGGTTTGGATCCGAATATTTCGGTTAAGGCCGCTAAAGTTCAGGCTCAAAGAATTGCCGACGTTAGAAAAATTGACATCAGCAAGGTGAATTCACTCATCCAAAACAGTATCGAATCTCCTTTCCTTGGAATGTTCGGAACAGAAAAAATCAATGTTTTAAAACTCAATATCGCATTAGACGGTTTAAAGTAAATTATATTACTAAAAAATGAAATCGAAGGTTGGCTACGCCGAACGGTGTTTCACGAATTCGAATCTTACAATAAAAAAATTATGAGTAATAAATTATCATTACTTGCATTTGTAATGCTTGGAGCATTTTCTACACTGCACGCTCAGGAAGAAACAGAAACTAAAAACCCTTTAAAAATCTCTGGATATGCAGAGGTGTATTACCAGTACGATTTCAATAATCCTGAAAACAACACAAGACCCGGATTTGTGTACAGCCACAACAGAAACAATGAGGTAAACCTTAATTTGGGATTTGTAAAGGCTAATTACGAAACCGAAAAATTCAGAGCCAATGTAGCTTTAGGTGTGGGAACTTACATGAATGCCAATTATGCGGCAGAACCGGGTGTTCTTAAAAATATTTATGAGGCCAATGTTGGGGTAAAAATATCAAAAAACAAAAACCTCTGGATTGATGCGGGTGTAATGCCATCACATATCGGTTTTGAAAGTGCAGTAAGCAAAGATTGTTTTACTTTGACCAGAAGTATGTTGGCAGACAACTCGCCTTATTTTGAAAGCGGTGCCAAAATCTCTTACACCAGCGACAGCGGAAAATGGTTTGTAAGTGCTTTAGTTCTTAACGGATGGCAAAGAATCCAGCGTGTAGACGGAAATTCAACCGTAGCGTTCGGACATCAGTTGACTTATAAACCTAACGATAAAATTACCCTGAACAGCAGTTCTTTCATCGGTAACGATAAGCCGGACAGCATCAGACAGATGAGATACTTTCACAATCTGTACGGAAGTTTTCAAATCAGTAAAAAGTTTGCTCTGATTACAGGGTTCGACATCGGGGCTGAGCAGAATGCCAAAGGCAGCGAGCAATATAATGTTTGGTATTCACCTGTGGTTATTGCAAAATACAGTCCTGCAGAAAAATTGAGTTTTGCAGTAAGAGGCGAATATTACCAAGATAAAAACGGTGTTATTGTGTCTACAAGAACAGAAAAAGGTTTTCAGACTTTTGGATATTCAATTAATGTGGATTACTGGATTCTTCCTAATTTGGTTTGGAGAACGGAAGTAAAAAACCTGAACAGCAAAGACCAGATTTTCTTTAACAGAGATAATGAATTAAGGAAAAATAATTTATCGGCTGTTACATCACTGGCTGTTAGCTTCTAATAAGTGAGAAGTTTGAAGTGAAAATGTAAAAGTGGAAACGGTATTTATTGGTAAAAATTAAAGTTTTTTTTCTCACTTTAAGTCTTAATTTCTCGTTCTACATTTACATATCACTTTTTTACTTCTAACTTTTTACTTCTAACTGAAAAAATTATGGAAGATAAAAAATGTGCCCAGGATTTCCTCAACCTGATCAAAAAATCAAGACGTGGAAAATTCAAAATCTATATCGGGATGAGTGCAGGCGTCGGAAAAACTTACCGGATGCTGCAGGAAGCGCATTCACTTCTGTCAAACGGCATTGATGTAAAAATCGGTTATATTGAAACGCATCACCGTAAGGAAACACACGCCTTGCTGGAAGGTCTGCCAGTCATTCCCAGAAGAAAATTGTTTTACAAAGGAAAAGAGCTGGATGAACTGGATGTACAAGCAGTCATTAATCTTCGTCCGGAAGTAGTGATTGTGGATGAATTAGCACATACCAATATAGAAGGCAGTAAAAACCAAAAAAGATGGCAGGATGTGTTAGAAATTCTGGAAGCAGGAATCAATGTCATTAGTGCCGTTAATATTCAGCATATCGAAAGTCTGAATGAAGATATTAAAAGCATAACGGGCATAGAAGTAAAAGAAAGAATTCCTGACAGCGTTTTGGCTCAGGCGGATGAGGTGGTGAACATCGACCTTACTGCAGAAGAATTGATTGACCGACTGAAAGCCGGAAAAGTTTATGATCAATCAAAAATCAATTCTGCACTGAGCAATTTCTTTAAAAGTGAAAACATCCTCCAGCTTCGTGAATTAGCTTTAAAAGAAGTGGCATCACAAGTGCAGCGAAAAGTGGAAACAGAAGTGTCGGTCATTAAAAATATCCGGAAAGAACGTTTTCTGGCGTGCATCAGTTCCAATGAAAAAACGGCAAAAAATGTGATCCGAAAAGCGGCAAGACTTGCGAATTATTACAACAGTCAGTGGTATCTGCTGTATGTTCAGATTCCAAAGGAAAATCCCGATAAAATTGCGCTGTATAAGCAGAGATATCTTATTAATAATTTTAAATTAGCAACAGAATTGGGAGCAGAAATTATCAAGGTTAAAGGCTCAAATGTTGCACAAACCATTATGCAGCAATGCGAGGAAAGGAAAATCACGACTGTATGCATCGGGAAACCTCATCTCAGCATCTGGAAAATCATTGCTGCAACAGATACTTTCAATTCACTGCTCAATAAATTATCAAAAGAAAATATAGACTTAGTTATATTAAGTTGAAAATTTAAAATTGAAATATGAAAAATCAAAATATTTTAAAAGATAAGTCTTACCTTTTTGCGGTAAGAATTGTAAAGTTTTATAAATTTTTGAAAGACGATAAAAAAGAGTTTATTCTATCAAAACAAGTTTTAAGGAGCGGAACTTCTATCGGTGCAATGGTGGAAGAAGCTTTGCAGGGAGAAAGTAAAATGGATTTTATTCATAAACTTTCAATTGCAAACAAGGAAGCAAATGAAACGAGATATTGGATAAGATTATTGAAAGATACAGATTTTATAGACGAAAAATTATCACAGTCTCTTATTTTTGATTTGGAAGAATTGATAAAACTTTTGGTTTCAATCATTAAAACAACTAAGAATTCTGTTGCTAAGTAATTTCAATTTCTAATTCACAATTATCAATTTATTAAAGTGAAAATTAAAACAAAACTCAATATTGGTGTCGGTCTGCTCTTTATCATGATTTTTGTATTGTCGGTTCTGAGCGGATGGTACATTAATCAATTGAAAAAAGATACCAATAACATCCTGAAAGCCAACTACAACACACTAGAATATTCCCGAAATATGCTTTTGGCGCTGGAGGAAATAAATTCTGACCCGCTTGCTTATCAGGTTTTTCAGAAATATTTACACAAACAGCAGAAAAATGTAACAGAATCTGGTGAGAAAGAAGCCACAGATAATGTTTCCGTTCATTTTGAAGCATTGAAAAAAGATACCGGAAATATATTTCTTCAATCATCCATAAGAAAGGATATTGCAGAACTGATGCAGCTGAATATGAGTGCGATCGAACACAAAAGTAGCATTGCAGATTCTACTGCTGAAACTGCGATAATGGTAATTTCCGTTACGGGAATGCTGTGTTTCATTGTTGCTTTTATTCTTTTGGTAAATCTGCCGTCCAATATTGCGGATCCTATTAAGATTCTGACAGAAAGCATCCGGCAGATCGCCAATCAGAACTATAAAGAAAGGGTTCATTTCCAAAGCAAAAGTGAGTTTGGCGAACTGGCAAAATCCTTCAATACAATGGCGGAAAAACTTCAGGAATATTCTGAAAGTAAGCTGGATAAGATCATAAGAGGCAAAAAACGTATTGAGACTTTGATTGATAATATGCACGATCCAGTAATCGGTATTGATGAAAATAAAAAAGTGCTTTTTGTGAATGATGAAGCTCTTAAAATTACAGGATTGAAAAAAGAGGCTTTTGTTGGAAAACTGATTCAGGATGTAGCAGTAACCAATGATCTTGTGAGAGATTTGATCAGAGAATTGATAAAACCTGACAATATCAGTCCGGATAAAGAACCTGTAAAAATATTTGCTGACAGTAAGGAAAGTTATTTTGAAAAAGAAATCATTGATATTAACGTAGTTCCAACGGGAGAGCAGGAAAGCCGCTTTATTGGTCAGGTAATAATGCTGAGAAACATTACCCCTTTTAAAGAATTGGATTTAGCTAAAACCAACTTTTTAGGAACAGTCTCGCATGAATTTAAAACGCCAATTTCTTCTATTAAAATGGGCTTACAACTCTTAGAAAACGAACAAATCGGAAACCTGAATAACGAGCAGAAAAATTTGGTGAATGGAATCAAAGAAGATGCTAACCGACTTCTGAAAATTACTGGTGAACTGCTCAATATTACTCAGGTAGAAAGCGGTTCCATACAGTTGAATATAAAGTCTTCGGACATCAAAGCAATTATTGATGATGCCGTAAAAGCCAACAAGTCTGCCTCGGAACAGAAAAATATTCACATTAATGTTACAATTGATGATAATATTACAAACGTCTTGGCAGATAGTGAGAAAACATCCTGGGTTTTGAATAATCTGTTGTCTAATGCCATCCGCTATTCATATGAAAATGCTGAAATTGATATTAAGGTTTTCGGTGATAGTGAGCATATTTGTTTTTCGGTGCAGGATTATGGAAGAGGGATTGAAGAAGAATATTTAGACAGAATTTTTGAACGCTATTTTAAAATTCCGGGAACAAAAAAACAAGGGACAGGTCTTGGATTAAATATCAGCAAACAGTTTATTGAAGCACAAGGTGGAGAAATTACTGCTAAAAGCGAATTGGGAGCAGGAAGTATATTTACTTTTTTGTTGAAAAGAGATAAGTAATTTACTGAATAAAGCCGCTTAAAATTAATCAGGCTAAGATTTGTTATTAAAAGTACCTTTTAAGGAACATTAATTGCAGTGTCATTTTACATTCATAAGACAATAATTATGAAGTTTAACTATTAATTACAAAAGATAGTTTGTCATTAGAATGAACATCTCATGATAATCTGTTATAAAAATCACAAAATTATTATGGAAAATTTGTTTTTTGACAATTGGGAAAGTCTTGTCAGAACTTTTATAGTGGGATTATTAGGCTACTTCGCATTGATATTGATGCTTAGAATATCTGGTAAAAGAACATTATCACAAATGAAAGAATTTGATTTTATTGTTACCGTTGCTTTAGGCTCTACGTTGGCAACATTGTTATTAAGCAAAGAAGTTTCACTGGCAGACGGTATTTTAGCTCTTGCAATGCTAATCTCATTACAATACCTTTTGGCATATCTGTCTTTAAGATCCAATAAAGTTTCTAAACTCATCAGCTCAGATCCAACATTGTTGTTTTACAAAGGAGAATTTCTTTGGAGCGCATTAAAAAAAGAAAGAGTAACAGAAGCAGAGGTGCGTTCTGCATTGCGTAGCAATCAAATTACTTCTCTGGAAAATGTTGAAGCTGTTGTCATGGAAGCAAATGGTAAATTCACAGTAGTGAAAACGGGTTCGCTTTCAGATAAAGATTCGCCTTTGTCCAATGTAAAGAGAATTGATTGATCTTCAATATTCCAAAAAAATTGTAATCATAGGTAAGTTGATTTGCTTATAAAAATTTGAACCATGAATAAAAATATATTCAAGTCTGTAAGAAAGATCTATAAAAATATTACCAACAGTATCGCATTTATTCCCGGAACAGTAGCATTTGCGTTTTTGGTATTATCGTTTTTTATGGTTCAGTTTGATTTTTCTGATGCAGGAAAAGAAATAAAAAGCAATGCACATTGGCTTACATTAAAGGACGCAAGTACCGCAAGAACCATCATTTCAACCATTACAGGAGGAATTATCTCTTTGACTGTTTTCAGTTTCAGTATGGTAATGATTTTACTCAATCAGGCGGCATCGCAGATGAGCAACCGCATTTTAGACAAACTCATAGGAAATCGTTTTCAACAGACTATCTTAGGCTTTTATATCGGAACAATTGTGTATGCACTTTTTTTGTTGAGTACCATAAGAGATATAAATTCAGGTATTTATGTACCGGCTATCAGTACGTATTTTTTGATTGCTCTTACAGTTGTAGATATTTTTTTATTTATATATTTCCTGCATTATGTTACTCAATCGGTGAAATATGATACGATTATCCATAGAATTTATGATGCTGCCTGTCATTCACTTAAAGAAAATTGTATTTCGGAAGATATTTCCAATCCTAGCTTTTCTGTAAATGACTACTTTCCAATCAACGCATATAAGTCCGGCATATTTCAGGGATTTTTGCGTGATGGTCTGTTGAGAATCTGTGAAAAAGAAGACATGATTATTTCTTTCAATTATCCTATTGGTACTTTCGTTATACAAGATACACCATTACTGAGGATTAACAGAGACAAAATTTCTGAGGATTTGCTGGATGAGATCAACAGTTTTATAGACATTCATCGGGGTCAGAATATTGATTCATCATATCATTACGGATTACGGCAGTTAATGGAAGTTGCTATTAGAGCCTTAAGTCCGGGAATAAATGATCCGGGAACCGCTGTTTTGAGTTTACAATCACTAAGTCAGTTATTAGCATTTCGGCTGAAAAACAATCCGTCAAATCAGATTAAAGACGAAAGTGGTTTTGTAAGAATTATAACTAAAGAACGATCGTTTACCGATCTTTTTAATGAATATATCTATCCGATATGGGACTACGGTAAAGATGACCGTCTTTTAATCAACGAGATGCATCACATTCTAATTCAACTCCAAGAATTAAACGATACGCAAGCAATACGTGAACTTTTAGTGGTTGTGAAAGATGCTAAAATTAAAAAGAATTTCCATGCAGCTTCGGATAAAAATCAAACAGATCGTTAATACATATTTTTGGATGAAAATTCATATACAACTTAGAGTTCGTTAAAATAATATTGAATAATCTATTTAGGTTTTTTGATTTTTCCTCGTAAATTTAGGCAATGAATATTTTAAAACAGTATAAAATAAGAAGTACTCTCAAAACAGGAATCATAATTCCCAGCATGATTTTTATTGTCGGAATCTGTCTGGTTTCAGCAATATATCCTAAAATAACCGATGGTTTATTAACAATCGTTAAAAATTTTATTTTTGTGAATCTCAACTGGATTTACGTTTGGGCAGTAACGATATTTGTGATTTTTCTGGTATATATCATGGCAGGTTCATACGGAAATATCCGTCTTGGCAGAAATGACAGCAAACCAGATTACAGCTTTTTTTCGTGGCTCTCTATGCTTTTTGCTGCAGGAATGGGAATTGGTCTGATGTATTTTAGTGTGGCAGAGCCAATGCAGCATTATTCTAATGATATTTTTTCAGGAAAATCTTCTGTTCAAAGAGCTCAAAATGCTCAGCTTTATACTTTTTTTCATTGGGGTATTCATGCCTGGGCAATTTATGGTGTTGTCGGGCTGGCTCTTGCTTATTTTTCTTACAGGTACCGGCTTCCATTGTCACTGAGAAGTTGTTTTTACCCGTTACTGAAAGATAAAATTAAAGGAAAATGGGGAAATGTTATTGATGTGTTTGCATTATGCAGTACTTTTTTCGGAATTACCACAACATTGGGATTTGGTGTTGTTCAGATCAATTCGGGACTTGTAACGCTTAATATTTTACCTGAAACCAGTTTTTTATATCAAATTCTGATCGTAGCTGTTTTGGTCTCACTTGCCATATTATCTGCAGTAACAGGATTAGATAAAGGAGTGAAAATTTTAAGCAATGTCAATATTATTGCTGTCGTAGTTCTGTTGATTTTTGTATTGGCTTTGGGACCAACGGTTTATCTGATCGGAAGTTTTACTGAAGGGATTGGGACGTATATCAACAGCTTTTTCAGCCTTACTTTTAATACTCATGTTTATGAAGAAAATACCCAGTCATGGTTCTATGACTGGACGATTTTATATTGGGCATGGTGGATATCATGGTCGCCGTACGTAGGACTTTTTATAGCAAGAATCTCAAAAGGAAGAACAATAAGAGAATTTGTATCTGCGGTGTTGATTTTACCAACTCTTTTCAATTTTATTTGGATGTCTGTTTTTGGTAATAGTGCAATATGGTTTGATGCCAATGTTGCCGACGGATTTTTGAGTAAAATGGCTAGAGATCCGGACGGATTGATGTTCCAGTTTCTTGAATATCTTCCTTTTACCGAACTGGTAAGCTTCTTAGTGATAGCTATCATTATTATTTTTTTCATAACGTCTGCAGACAGCGGTATTTATGTGATGAATAGTATTGCTACAAAAAATTCGAGAGTTTCACCAAGATGGCAGACCGTTGGTTGGGGATTATTGCTGGCAGTATTGTCATTAATGTTGCTCAATGCAGGCGGTTTAGCTGCTTTGCAAAGTATGACACTTATTACGGCACTGCCTTTTTCAATTATTATGCTCTTATTTATCATAAGTCTTACCAAAGCATTGATCATAGATAAAAATTATTACGAAAAAGATTTTTCATCAACAACGGTTCCTTGGTCGGGTGAGCACTGGAAGGAAAGACTGAAACAGATTGTCTCATTTAATGATGCTCAATCAACCGAAAAATATATCCAAACCACCGTAATGCAGGCATTTGAGGAGCTGCTTTCCGAATTTGCGGTAAATAAAGTGGAGGCAAAGATCAATTCTGAAAACATTCCGCAAAGTATTGAAATTGAAATCAGGTATGATATCATCAACAACTTTATCTATGGTGTAAAAAGTGAGCCTAAAGTTGTTTCAGAGCATTTGCTGAATGAGGAAAATCTTCCCGGATCTGAAGAGGATCTCATTTATTTCCCAAAATCATATTTTGGTGACAACAGGGAAGGATATGATGTAAAACTTTTCACAAAAAACGAACTCATTTCCGATGTTTTAAAACACTACGAACGCTTTTTAGAAATAATTTCTGAAGAAAAAAATACAATGTTTATAAGCAGTGATGCCAATCACCGTTTTAAGTGAAAGAGGCAAACGCAAGATCGGTTTTTCACTTGCTGTAACAGAAAGTTTATTATAGTTTTCTAATTCTTTCATAAATAATTTTTAATTCATGGGAAATTAGCTGTCAAACAGTTTATATAACCTATCTTTGTTAAAACCATATATTAAATTATTTCGTATATGATATAAGTTGTCGGGCAATTTTATGTTTAGATATTTCTATTGCACTGCTGACCATATTCAGAGTTCAATTGATATATAAACAAGATTTCATGGCTATACTTATTTTCATTATCATTCATTGGTATGCATCACTTTTTTTTCAGTCGGTATTTCATCACAGATATGCGGCACATAATCTCTTCACGATGTCAAAATTTTGGGAGAGAGTGTTTTATTTTGGATGTTTTATAACGCAGGGATCGTCTTATATCAGTGCCTATACTTACGGTCTTATGCACAGACTTCATCATGCTCATACAGATAAGGCAGAAGATCCGCATTCGCCGCATAATGATCCCAATCCTTTTTTGATGATGTGGACTACGAGAAACAATTATTTCAATTTACATATCGGAAAAACCGGAGCCGAAGACAAATACAAAAAAGATCTGCCGGATTGGGAAAAGTTTGATAAAATTGCTCACAATTATATCACCAGATTTATCTGGATCGGGATTTATATTTTTATTTACTGGCTTTTAGCAACAGCTTGGTGGCAATGGTTGTTTCTTCCTGCTACAATTATTATGGGTTCTTTGCAGGGTATGGCGGTTAACTGGTGGGCTCATAAATTTGGTTATGAGAATTATAAGATGAAAAATACTTCAAAAAATATTCTTCCATTTGACTTTATTTTTTGGGGTGAAGCCTACCACAACAATCATCACAGACATCCACAAAAACCCAATAACGCATCCAGATGGTTTGAATGGGACATGGGATTTCAGACCATGGTTATTTTACATAAGCTTCGCGTAATCAGAATTAAATAATTTCTGGATTAATGAAAAAATAAAAAACCTACTGATTTTCAGTAGGTTTTATTGTGTCAAATCAATTCGCAACTGTTTTTGGTTTATTGATCAGATTTTCAATTTTTACCAGAACATCGTCAATATCAAATGGTTTACCAATAAATTCATCCGCTTCACAGGCATTAGTTACCTGTTCTGCTTTAGCGTGGGCACTGATAATCATTACAGGAACATCAGAAGTTGAAGGATCTTGCTTTATTTCATTGCACAGATCTGTACCGAGTCCGTCAGGAAGTTTCACATCTAAAATAAAAATATCTGGAATTACCGATTTGTCTCTGCTGTTAAACAACGCTGCAGTCGAAAAAGAGCGTACGTCATAATTCTCAAATGACAGGAGTAGTTGCAATGCATCTCTGATGCCTGTCTCATCTTCTACGATAAATATTGTTTTCATATCACCATCATGACAAAAACAAAGCCAACCCAGATTGAAATTTAAAAATTTGTTCAAAATTTAAGATGCAACTACACAACTTCGAACAATAAAACAAAAATATAACTGAAGATACGCACACTTTAGATAAAATGATTTTTATCATAAAATACACTATAGAAAGCCTTTTCCTGCGATTTGGGGGATTTAGCAGAATTAATTAAGCATTAGGATAAAGTTTTGTATAATTTTTGCTTCTAAAATTTGATTAAATTTTAAGAATATTAAAATATAGATAAAAATACACTATTAATAAGTTTTTATCTGTTAATTATAATTATTTTTGAAATGTAGATCCTGTAACTAAACTGAATTTTTTCTGTTATGATTTTAATTGTTGACGACAATCCAAGCAATCTTTATTCACTAAAAAAACTTTTAGAATCAAAAGACTTTGAGGTTGATACAGCAGATTCCGGTCAGCAAGCATTGGGGAAAGCACTGAAAAATGATTATGCAGTGATTATTCTGGATGTTCAGATGCCCGAAATGGATGGTTTTGAAGTAGCAGAAGCTTTAGCAGGATACAGTAAAACAAAGGATATTCCTATTATCTTCTTATCTGCAGTAAATACTGAGAAAAGATTTATCACTAAAGGATATGCTTCGGGAGGTAAAGATTACGTTACAAAACCTGTAGATCCGGAAATTCTGATGCTGAAAGTAAAAACTTTTTACAATCTTCAGGAGAAAAATGTAGAGATGAAAAAAGCTCATCAGAGTCTTGAGCTGGAGGTAAAAGGCAGAAGAGAATCTCAGGTCACCATGAAATCGCAGATAGATCATTTTCATCTGATGCTGGAGTCTCTTCCACAGATTGCTTTTACCATGAATGAAGAAGGATGGGTAGATTTTGTCAACTGCAAATGGTACCAGTATTCTAAGTCAGAAAAACATTTTCCGGAAACGCATCCTGATGATCCGGATATAAACGAAGAGCTTGAAAGGTGCAGAAAAAAAGCAAAAGCATTAGATTTAGAAATAAGGATTAGAAATATTGAATCTGGTGATTTCAGATATCACTTACTTCGTATAACTCCTGTACTTGAAGATAACATTGCAAAAAAGTGGGTGGGAACTTTCACTGATATTGATGCTCAGAAAAAAGTAGAAAAAGAAAAAGATGAGTTTTTAAGTATTGCAAGCCATGAACTTAAAACCCCTTTAACCAGTATTAAAGCCTACATTCAGTTATTAGACAGAAAGCTGAAGCTCAGCGAAAGCAGTACAGAATCTGGTTTTATGGTAAAAGTACACGATCAGATCGAAAAGCTTAACATGCTGATAACAGATCTTCTGGATGTATCTAAGATTGAAAATGGCAAGCTTAAAATAAGTAAACAGCCTACCAATCTTGAAAATCTTATTCAAAACACCATAGAAAATATTCTTCAGACCAACGAAAACAAAGTGAAGATTGAACGTCACGGTGTAATTACCGATATTCTCATTCCTTTGGATGCCATAAGGATAGAGCAGGTTCTGATCAATTTTTTAACCAATGCCATCAAATATTCTCCACAGAACAATCAGGTAATCGTTACTACTTTTGTAGATGAGGAGGAGCAGGAAGTGAAAGTGAGTGTTACCGATTTTGGAATTGGTATTCCGGATTACAAACAGGAATCGGTTTTTCAGAAATTTTACAGAGTAGATGAGTCGTCGCTTCAGTTTCAGGGAATGGGAATCGGGCTTTATATTTGTTCGGAAATCATCAAGCAGCATCACGGAAATATTGGAGTTTCCAGCATTGTAGACGAAGGTTCAACATTCTATTTTACATTACCATTAAATTAATTTTATGCCTAAAAAAATACTTAGGAATTTACAGTTTGGAGTAGGTTTTTCTTTGATTATTTTGATTGCGAGTTCTATCTCGTCCTATCTAAGTATTCAGAATCAGATGAATCACCGCGAAAGCGTTGGAAAAAGCCGGCGGTCTGTAACGGCTGTAAAGGATATTCTGGTATCGCTTCTGGATGCCGAAACAGGAAACCGGGGCTATCAGCTTACAGGTAAAGAAAGTTTCTTAGAACCGTACAACCGAAGTATGCGCGAATATTCGCAGGCTATAGAACGTGCAGAAAGTTTGGATATTGAAGATCCAAAGCAGGAAGAAAGACTGATGTATCTCAAAAAAAATGTAGAAAGTAATATCAGTAATCTCAAGCTTTTTGTAGAAAACAGGAAAAAAGGTATTGTGATGACTCAGGATCAGATTTTACAAAGTAAAATCTACATGGATCGTTGCAGGAAAATGGTAGATGAATTTGTGAAATATGAAGATTTTAATCTTGAGAAGAAAACAATATCGCTCAATAACTCTTCCAATACAACAGTTCTTTTCATTATTTTTTCAGCGCTTTCTGCCATTGCTGTTACTGCGTTTTTTTATTTTAAACTAAGATCAGATCTTATAAGGAGAGAAAAGCTTGAAAACGCATTAAAGCTTAAAGATATAGAAATTACCAGAAGGGTAAGTGCTATACAACAGATAGCCAACAGAGTTGCCAACGGAGACTACAGCCAAAAAGCAGAAGATGATTCTCAGGATGATTTGGGTGATCTTGCAGATTCGCTGAATCACATGACAGAGTCTCTTAAAATTTCGTTTGATAAAATTAATAAAAGTGAATGGAGGCAAAAAGGACTTGTTATTCTGAATGAGTCTTTGGTTGGAAACAAATCTGTGAAGGATGTATCTGAAAAGTCTCTTCAGCAACTCTTAGAATACGGAAACTGCATCAACGGTTCGCTGTATTTATATGACGAAGGAATTCTCAGACTTTCTGCTGCGTTCGGCTTAGAAAATAATATGAAGAAAACCTTTGATCCGGGAGAAGGCATGGTAGGACGGGTTTTCATGACTGAGAAAATGAAGGTTTATAATAATCTGCATCAGGATGATTTTGTGGTAACTTTTGCCAGCAGTACAATCCAGATTTACGGAATTATGCTGTTACCTGTTTTTGGAGACGGATTCTGTATTGGTGTTATTGAATTAGGCTCTACCGTAAATTTTGAAGAAGATAGAATTGATTATTTTATTGAATGCAGCAGAAACATCGGGATTGCTCTAAGTGCAGCAAAAAGAAGAGAAAAAGAACAGCAGCTGCTTGAAGAAACACAGGCGCAGTCAGAAGAATTGCAGGTGCAGCATTCTGAACTTGAAAATCTGAATACAGAACTTGAAGCACAGACTCAGAAACTTCAGGCTTCGGAAGAGGAGCTGAAAGTACAGCAGGAAGAACTGATGCAGGCAAATGCCGAGCTGGAAGAACGTTCCAGATTATTAGAAGAGAAAAACCACCTCATTGCCGAAAGAAATATTGAGATTCAGAAAAAAGTAGAAGAGCTTGCGCTGAGTACAAAATATAAATCTGAGTTTTTGGCAAATATGTCTCATGAATTGCGTACACCGCTGAATTCTATTCTTTTGCTGTCAAGACTGATGGCAGAAAATCCTGAAGAAAACCTTAATGAAGATCAGGTAGAATCTGCCAAAGTTATCCAAAGTTCAGGAAGCAGTTTGCTTACACTGATTGACGAAATTTTAGATTTGGCTAAAATTGAATCCGGAAAAATGACTTTGGAATATGAAGATGTAAATGTGATTGATGTTGTGAAAGATCTGCAGAGTCTGTTTAATCCTGTTTTCCAGGAGAAAAGGCTGCTGTTTAATATAGACATTGAAGATAATTTAAATAAAATTATCAAAACAGATCGCCTGAGAGTAGATCAGGTATTAAGAAATTTACTTTCTAATGCGTTAAAATTTACTAAAAAAGGAAGCATCAGTCTTTCCATCAAAGCAGATACAAAAAAGAAAGATTTTGTCGTGTTTTCGGTAAAAGATACGGGAATCGGTATTCCGGAGGACAAACAGAAAATCATTTTTGAAGCCTTCCAGCAGGCAGACGGATCTACAAGACGGAAGTTCGGAGGTACGGGTCTTGGGCTCTCCATCAGCCGTGAGATTGCAAGATTACTTGGTGGTGAACTTGTATTGGAAAGTAAGGTAGATGAAGGAAGCGAGTTCAGCCTGATCATTCCGGTAAAAGAAATTTCGGAGATCGTTCATCTGGAAACTGATCAGGATATTGTAGAAATTATCCGTGAAGATGTAGAGCAGATACAGCATATTCTGGAAGATGGCGAGCAAAAAGAGATGGTAAATACGCTGGAAATTCCGGAGGATGTGGAAGACGACAGAAATGATATAGGTGAAGATGATAAAGTAATTTTAATTATTGAAGATGACACCAATTTTGCCAAAGCTCTTTTAAAATATTCCAGAATGCAGAATTATAAAGGAGTAGTTGTTGTAAGAGGAGATTACGGACTTTCTTCTGCGTTAAAATACAATCCGAAAGCAATTTTGTTAGATGTTCAGCTTCCCGTAAAAGACGGATGGCAGGTAATGGATGATTTGAAATCTAACCCTAAAACAAAGCATATTCCCGTGCACATGATGTCGGCGTTGCACGTAAAAAAAGAAAGCCTGATGAGAGGTGCAATTGATTTTATCAATAAGCCTGTTGCTTTGGATCAGATGGATGATATGTTCCGAAAGATTGAAGATGCGCTCAAAAAAGCTCCGCAAAAGGTTTTGATTGTGGAAGAAAATGCAAAACATGCAAGTGCACTTTCTTATTTCCTCAGCAATCTCAACATTTCTTTATCTGTAGAAAACAATGTGAAAGATAGTGTAAAGGCTTTTAAAGAAAATCAGATCGACTGTGTGATTCTGGACATCAGTGCTTCTAAAGGCAATGAATACCAGATTGTAGAATCTATAAAAAGTTTTGAAGGATTGGAAAATCTGCCGATTATTATTTTTAAAGAAAATAATTTATCTAAATCTGAAGAGCTTAAAATAAAGCAGTATGCAGATTCTATTGTTGTAAAAACTGCGCACTCTTACCAGAGAATTTTGGATGAGGTTGGCTTATTCCTTCATTTGGTGGAAGAAAAAAACAGCGCACTTGAAGTAGTGAGAAGCAAAACATTAGGTTCACTGACAGAAGTTCTGAGCGGTAAAAAAATACTGATTACCGATGATGATGCAAGAAATATATTTTCGCTTACCAAAGCTCTGGAGAAATATAAAGTGGAAGTTGTTGTCGCAATGGATGGGAAGCAGGCTTTGCAGCAGATAAAGGAAAATCAGGATGTGGATGTGGTATTGATGGATATGATGATGCCCGAGATGGATGGTTATGAAACAATAAAAGAGATACGGAAAATGCCTAAGTTTGCAAAACTTCCGATTATTGCCATCACCGCAAAATCTATGATTGGTGAAAGAGAAAAATGTATTACTGCAGGAGCATCAGATTATATCTCAAAGCCGGTAGATATAGATCAGTTGCTATCCTTGCTTCGTGTTTGGTTATATGAAAGTTAAACAGCTAAAATTCTGATGAATAAGAAAGTACTCATTGTGGATGATGATCCACGTAATATATTTGCTCTTACACTTACACTGAAGGCAAAAGGCTATCAGATAGAAAGCTGTACAATGGCGCAGGAAGCAATTGATATTTTGAAAAAAGATAATCAGTTTTCTATTGTCTTAATGGATATGATGATGCCGGAAATGGACGGCTATGAAGCGGTGAAAATTATCCGTGAAACTCCCGATATCAACCATATTCCAATCATAGCTGTTACCGCACAGGCAATGCCGGAAGACAGGCAGAAATGTATTGATGCCGGAGCACAGGATTATGTCTCAAAACCGATTAATGTAGATCAGCTGATGGCTGTTATTCAAAAATATTCTTAAAATGCTGGAACCAAGTATAATAAAAGATGAAGAAATTGAATATCTTATAAAAGATGTTTATGATCTGTATGGATATGATTTTTCTGAGTACAGCAGAGCATCTTTTAAAAGAAGGGTAAACCGTATCTGTCTGATCGACAGATTTACAAGTTTTGCTGAACTTCGTTATACTTTGATCAACGAACCTGAATATCTGAAAAGATTTATTGAAGAAATCACGGTAAATGTAACAGAGATGTTCAGAGATCCTCATTTTTTTAAAGCTTTGCGGGAAAAAATTCTTCCGCAGTTGGGTACATATCCGCTGATAAGAGTTTGGGTTGCGGGCTGTTCTACCGGTGAAGAAGCATATTCAATGGCAATTCTCCTGAAAGAAGCCAACCTTTATCATAAATGTCTGCTGTACGGAACAGATCTGAATCCTTCCGTTCTGGAATCAGCCAGAGCAGGAGTTTTCCCGTTGCATCAGATGAAGCTGTACTCTGAAAACTATATGCTTTCGGGAGGAAAGAGAGATTTTTCAGATTACTATACCGCCAATTATGACAGTGTAGTTTTTGATAAAAGTCTGAAAGAAAAATTGATTTTATCTACGCACAATCTGGTTTCGGATAGCTCGTTCAACAGCTTTCAGTTGATCATTTGCAGAAATGTTCTGATTTATTTTGACCGAGGTTTGCAGGAAAGAGTTTTCCGCTTGTTTGATAACAGTCTGGAAAATCTCGGATTTTTAGCTCTTGGAGCAAAAGAAACACTTAGATTTTCTAAGCTGGATAAAAATTATCAGCAGATAGAAGACCAGAGAATCTGGAAAAAAACTGATTCATAAAACTAGTATGGAAACAAAATTCAATACCACAGAATTAGTATTAATAGGAGGATCAGCAGGAAGTCTGCAGGTTATCCTGGAATTTATTAAAAATCTGAACAGAAAAGTTTCGTTTCCTATCGTTTTGGTGCTTCACAGAAAGGCTCATTCCAATAATGTATTACAGGTTTTGCTGCAACAGTTTACAGATTCTGAGGTGGTTGAGATTGATGACAAAACAGAAATAATGCCCAACAAAATATACATTGCTCCTGCAGATTATCATCTATTATTTGAAAACAAAAAAACCATGTCTTTAGATGGTTCCGAAAAAATGAATTATTCCCGCCCTTCAATAGATGTAATTTTTAAATCCGGTGCCGAGGTTTTCGGTAAAAACCTTCTGGGAATTTTGCTTTCCGGAGCCAATGCAGATGGAGTGGAAGGATTGCTATACATAAAAAAAAATGACGGAAAAGTATGGATTCAAAATCCGGATACAGCCGAAGTAGATTATATGCCGCGACAGGCAGCAGAACGGGTTGCTTATGATTTGCTGATTAGTCCTCAAGATCTTGCAGAGCAGATTAATCTTCTTGATATAAACTAATTTAAACTAATAACTGAATAATTTTCAATTCTATGAATAAAAAAATATTGATTTTTGATGATGATAAAACCATTTTGGAGGTTATAACGATCATTTTTGAAGAAAATGGCTATCAGGTCGAAATTTCTGAAACTTCTCATGATATTCTGGAGAAAGTTTCCCAATTCCGTCCGGATGTTATTTTAATGGACAACTGGATTCCGAAGATTGGTGGAGTAGAGGCGACACGGCTGCTGAAGAACAGTACAGATTTTAAAGATATCCCTGTCATTTATGTAACGGCAAATAATGATATTGTAGCACTTGCAAAAGAAGCAATGGCAGATGATTATGTTGCCAAGCCATTCAATCTTGATGATCTCGAAGAAAAAGTAGCAAAATATATATAAGAAAGATCCTGCAACATACACTGATGCAGGATTTTTTTTAATTAGCTAATCTCTTTTAAGTCCTGTGAGCTTTCCAGCATTGTTCTAATGCGGGTTTCAATAACAGATTGATCACAGTTTTCAAGATTAATCTCATTAATCATCGCCGTGAAAAATTGCTTTAAATCTGAATGCTCTGTAATTTCGTTACTAAAAGTTGGGGCGACAATTACTTTCTTTGATACTAGATTTTCAATAAGAGAAAATTCACATTCTGTATTCAGGTCTAT
Organism: Chryseobacterium sp. L12; assembly: GCF_056133985.1. Classification (NCBI taxonomy): domain Bacteria; kingdom Pseudomonadati; phylum Bacteroidota; class Flavobacteriia; order Flavobacteriales; family Weeksellaceae; genus Chryseobacterium; species Chryseobacterium sp. L12. The sequence goes on from NZ_JBVYOF010000002.1 coordinate 101,165, forward strand.
ATTGAATTGTTGTTTTATACTCAGCTTAAAATAATCATTCAGTAAATCTTTTTCCATTTTCGTATTTTTGTTTATATACATATAACTTTTATGCCACAAATGGTATTTTTCAGTTATTTGTTAAAAATAATTGGTTCTCCGCCAAAAATGAGAGTTCAGAATTGGGTATAACGGTTTGGGTATTGCCGAATGCAGGGATTTTTAGCACCCAAGCTCAAAGGAAATACCTCATTCAAATATAGCAAAAAGTTCAAAAGAATTACTTTAGCCCCGTTTTTGCCAATACAATGTTAGGCGATGTTTTTTTTTATCTTCTTTTAAACGCATAGTCTATTAATGGTTTGTTAGAATTGTCTAGTTTTGTAATGTAATCATCAATTATTAAGAAAAAGCTGCGTTTATTTTCAGCTAAAATTAGAATTTCTTGAGCAATTTTTGTTTGTTTTTTGGTTTTTGCTGCTATTAATAAATTTATGTTCGAATTTTTAACGTTGTTGTTTTTAATGAAATCTTGAAATGGTTTTGTAAAGTCATTTGAATAAGATAATATCAATTTAAAATTCTCAAAATCACTATAAACTTTCTCATAATCACGTTGTAATTTATGTTGCTTAAGATAATAATTCTTATTGTGATAGAACTCAATAATATGATGCTTGATATAGTATTTTTTGAATTCATATGGATATAACTCACTTATTAACTCAATTAAAAACGTATGTTGTCCATTTCTTTCATTTTGTTTTTCAGCTAAAATATTGAAAAAACTATCTTTTTCAGCTTCACTTAAGTTTGATAAATGTCTTGCAACAAAATATTCTTGAATTGAACGATGAATAAATGAAAGAATATTTCCATCCTCAACAAGAATAGAGATGGAAACTTTTAAATCTTCAAGAAAGTTTGAAATATTGATTTTTTTATCAATATTATTAGAAACGTCCTTCAAAATATGTTCAAATTCTAATGCAGTAAAACTGAATAAATTTTGAAAATAACTTGCTAAACAAAATGAACTTAATACATATTCGAAGTTTTCTCTATCTAGTTTTGATAATTTTGGTCGTCGATATCCACGTTTTGAAAATGTCTCATGTTTTTCGAATAATGCATCAAATACTTGCCAATAAAATTGTGTCTTCTTTGGCGGTATCTTTGGGTAACTTTCAAACGAATTAATGAATAAAATTAAAAATAGAGGATTACTTAATAACTCAATATATTTTAAGCTTGTTTTATTATTGAGAGTTTTAATTATTTCATCTGCAAAATTTTGATTATCAAATAATTGTTTTCTAACAAAAACTTCAATTTGATCCAGATCTGCTAATCCGTTGAGATAAATATTGTCAAAGCCATCTAGTTGAGTTGCTGAAGTATATGGTCTTGTTGAAATAACAAATTTATTTTTATTAAACTTAGCAACAAAATCCATGAAATCTTTAGTTATTACTGATTTTTTATTAACATCTAGTTCATCATAACCATCAAGAAAAAAAATGAATTCACCACTATCAAACATTTTTTCAATTATATTTTCATCTATTCCTACTTTATTAAATATGAGATGTTCAGTAAATGCGATGAAAACATAATTTTCTATAATCTTTTTATCTTTTACAACTTTTTTAATTTCATAGTTATTAAAATCTCTAAAGTTAAAAATTATTGGAATTTTATAATTTTTGATGACACATTCAATGTAGAAATGTTTAATAAAAGTAGTTTTACCAGCTCCTCCAGTTGCAACAATAGAAATTTTGTTTCTATCTATTATAAAGGAATTAAAGTCATGTATTATTGAATTCCTGAATGTAAAATCTAATGGGAAATAAATATCAGAAAGGTTTACGCTATCTTTATGTAAAATAGTTCTAACAGTTGAGAAATTTTTAGCATTTTCAACCAAATATTCTAAAATTTTATTGTTTGAAAATTGACTAATTTTTGGTCCAGCAAACTTTGATATTTTTTCTAACAATAACTTTGAACTTTCTATAATTAACTTTTCTTCCATTGTTTTTTATAAAATATCGCCTAACGTCGTTCCGGCGCTTGGCGTCAGTTGCGAGCTTCGGAACGAATTTTTTTCTGTTAAAGATAATATTTCTTGCGAAAAATAAACGTGAATTTACTACCAAATTCGCAATTGCGCCAAACGCCTGTTGTAGGCAGTATCAATTTATATTTCAATTTTTGTTTTTTCAATTGAAAGTGTAAAATTATTTAGTTCGAGGATTTTTATATTGTAGTATACATTACGTTCAAGTGAGATATTTCCTTTTTTACTAATTCTATTTTCGATTCCAATTTGTTCAATTTTATTATTGTAATTTTTCTTTAGTTCAGTTAATAGTAATACAAAATACTTTAACTTTTGAAAATCGTTTTCTGAAATTTGAGTCGATTGTTTAAAAAGAAATGAAATATTTTTATCATTTTCATAAATTTCAGAAAAATATAAATTATTAAAAAAATATGGTCCTAATATGATTTTAGAAATTGTTTCTTTTTTTATTTCAATTTTTCTAGAGTCAGTTTTGAAAATATCTTGTTTGTCAGAAACGTTTTGGTTTATTATTTTATCTCTTAATTTTGGTGTTAAGAAATCTAATTTATTTGTTGTATGACCTAGTTTATTTTTATTTATTAAAATTCTCCATTCTTTTTCATACTTCCAATCTTTCCATTTAGTTGAAATATAATACAATGTTGGTTCCATCATACTTAATTCGTTATTTTCGAATTTCAAATATTTTGAAAAGTCGATTGTATGCAATTTCTTTTTATAGTTTATTGGAAATATATAACAGTTTGTAACTTCTTGTTTGAGTTTCTCTAATAAAACATCTATATCTAATTCTAATACAAAGCCGTCATCATATGAATAGTGTGCCCACATTAAATTACTAGTACAGTTTTCAGTTAAAGATAAAACACCAGTATTAAAAGAATTTAAAAATGAAAGCATTAATTTGATATCTTCAAAGCCTATATTTTTCGATTCTTGATATAATTTCGATAGTTCTTCATTCGAAAATTGGTCAATAAAATCTTTATTACTAATTCCTAAATGTTGGTAAATTCCTTGTAGAATAAGTGAAAAGTATTTTTGTTCTAGATTTTTTAAATCCCATAAAATCATACTACCGTCAATAATATCATTTAGCTGATTCGGATGAGAAAAATATAAATATGGATTTTCTTTTCCTGTCAAAACATTAACTGAATTCGAACTCAATGAATAATGTTTATACATTTTTTTAGGATAATTCTGATTTGTATAATCGTTCAGATTTATTGGAGGAATGTTTTTATTCATTGTTTTTTGCAGTTTTTTGGGAGATATTGCCTACAACGTTTACATTGACGCATTGCGTCAAACTATCAATAAACTCTGGTATTGACGAAATGCGTCAATCCAAATTATCAATTCTCAAATATAAAAAAACAATTCAATAAAAAATTGTGGTTTTCCGTAATTAATTTTAATTTCAAACTTCTTTTTTGATGTTTTAGAGTTAATGATGTAAAGGAATAAATGATGATTCCTTAATCCTGATGTTTTTTATCAGAACAAAAAAAGAGCAGTAATACATGCTTACCACTCTTTTGAACAAGATAAAATAAAATCTATTTACCGCCGCCTCCGTTTTTCTCGACATCGGTTTTGGAGTTTTCCTTAACTTTCTGGTTTCCAAATCTTTTCACAAAAGATAAAGAAAATCCGTACCAGTCTGATCTTACAGAATTTCTGAAAGTTCCTGTCTGGCTGAATGTTGTTACATCAAAATTGGGTCTCTGAAAAATATTCATCAGCTGAAGACTGATTTCCATCTGTGTTTTAGGGAAAATTTTAGTTGCTGAAATATTATGGAAAACATTGGTGAGATTGGCGTAAGAGTTTCCGTTGTTCTGATTAGAAACTTCTACCCATGCACTCAGATTGATATTTTGGTTGAATAAATTGGTATATGAAACATTGGCAGAACTGCTCCAGAAGCTGATGTAGTCTCTTGCTCTGAGGTCATTTCTCTGGTTAAAATCACTGTTGTCAATATAATTCCAGCCAAATCCTACATTTACATTAAGCTTGTTTTTGAAGAATGTCTGGTTGGTATTGGCATTGATAAAGTATTTATGCACTTTTCCATTAAAATTTTGTGGCTGTGCAATAGTTTTATCAAATTCCGGAGTTGCTCCTTTTTCGGAAACATAGGCAGTCCAGTAATCCTGATTGGTAAATGAATATCTTGCAGAAAGGAAATACTTTTTGAGAATCCCAAATTTCATATAAAGTCTGTCACTCGGATTAGGATTAAGATTCAGGTTGCCACGGTAATAAATTCCGTCATTATTCGGAATAAGAAAAGGATTAAATTCCGAATACCAAGGTCTCCAAAGGTATCTGTTGTACGTTAAACTCAAATCGTAGTTTTTGGAAAAAGAATACTTCAGCAACAAGTTGGGTAATAACGTTCCGTACGATTCTTTTCTTTTTGCTCCTGAAATATCCTGACCTACAGAATAGTCAATATGTTCATAGCGCAATCCGACTCTGGTTTCTAATTTTTCAAAAAAAGTTTTACTGAAATTTGCATAAAGAGAATTGATGTTATCTTTATAACGGAAGATGTCGTAAGTCGGCAGGTTGCTCAGGTTATTCCCGTAAAGCTGATAAGGAATGACATTATTATTAAAATCCATTTTACCTCCTACTTCCATATTTCCTCCGGATTTTCCCAAAGGCTGTGTGTAATCTACTTTAATATAGTAATTTCTTGACTGCTGTTCAGACAATATTCCTATTTCGTTGGCTTCAGTAAGAGCAGAAGATGTTTTGATGAATAAATTGTCTTCATTGGAACCATCATAGTTTGACCCTATATTAACGTCCAGAATTTTATTCTTTTCTTTATCGTAATATTTGTAGAAGAAGTTTGTTCCTAAAGTTTTATTCAATACGGATGCGTTTTGGCTTTGACTGTATGAGCTGTTGAATGTTCCATCCAAAAATCTTGTTCCATCTGCCTGAGAATAGCTGTTTCTGTTACCTTGATACGCTTCAAGGATTATTCCAACAGAGTTTTTATCATTAAGTTCGTATTCCGATGTAGAAGAAAGCGATGGATTTTTGCCTTTAAAAATATTTTCGGAGTCAATTTGTGTGACGTCATTATTTTCGTACAGAGTATTGATGATAGAGTTTTTCTGAACGAAAGTATTATCACTGTAGCTTCCGATTAAAGTCTGTGTGAATTTATTTTTATGGTAATTCAGGTTAAAATTGGTGTATTGCGAGTTCTTGGTATTCTGACGGTTGTTGAAGGTTACACTTCCTTTAATTCCTTCGTCATCACGTTTTTTTAGAACAATATTGATCACAGATCCCGATGTTTCATATCTTGATGACGGACTTGTAATGACCTCAATTTTCATTAAATTATCAGCAGGGATGGTCTGCAGATAATCTTTCAGTTCCTTTCCTGTAAAAACAGATTTTCTGTCGTTGATGTAAACAGTAACCTGTTCGCCTTCAGCTTTCAGAGCATCATTATTGTCAACGCTTACTAATGGAGTCATTCTCAATACATCCCAAGTAGTATTTCCAGCCAGTATAGAGCTGTTGGCAACGTTGAAAACTGTACGGTCTACTTTAGATTCTACGGTGGGTTTGCGTGCGGTAAAAGTTACAGCTTCAATTTCTTTTTCTTTAGTTTTTACCGTATCGGTTTTTGCCTGAGCAAAAGTAAAGATACCTGCCAATAGTGCAATAGGTACGAAAATGTTTCTCATGAAAACTTAATTTTATAAATAAGACACTTTAAAGGGAATATTTGTTACATGAAAACACTCATAAAATTTTGTTAAATTTTTATTGTTAACCAAAAAGCGTGTGGTATGTATTCGTTTTTCAGATAGATATTGATTTTAATTCAAATATTAATGATAAATTTTAAAATAATAATTCACTATTGCGAATTGTTAAACATATTGCGTTTTTCGTATGACATAAATCATATAATCATAATATTTATGATAATTAATATGTATTAAATATCAATTTCTATATTTTTACGATTCCTAGAAAACTATTGTGTGATGATAAAGTCTCTCTCAGCCCTTATTGGGCTAAGCATATCTATGTGCGTCTATTCTCAAAAACCGGTTTCAACAATTTATTCTGACTTCGGCGGCTTTTGGCAAAGTACTACTTCTCCGGCTATTCCCAATAACAATCATAATCTACTGGCATTCACTTGGGATGCTGATGGAAGCGGAACGGTTTATTCACCGATTACTTACAGTACCGGTGTAAATGATGCAGTTCTTAATACGAATGGAGTAGCTTTTCAGGCCGGAACTTTCATCTCTTTGCCAATTTATAATATTCCTAATCCGGGAAGCAACACTTTTATAGGAGTGGGACAAGCATTGGGCGGGAATGGCAACGTTTCTCCAGTTCCGGTAAACAATAATCTTGTGGAATATCTATCTGACGGATTGAATGGATTAGGACTCGGAACTGCCATTTTTAATATTCCTCAGGGTTCAAGCATCAGTTTAAATACAATGGGCATTGTACCGTCGTCAATAGGTGACGGCATACCAGATCTTATTTTTACACAAATGGGGGAACCTTCCGGCGCTAATGATACTTTTTATTTTACAGATGCAAATAATAATATCATTGGAAATACGTATTCTGTGGCATTTAATAGCGTACCCGTAATAGGTAACGCCTGCTGGAAGTTTTATAATGCCAATACAACTCCTCCGTCTTATAATTCAAGTATTTCAAGTAACTGTACCCGTGCGATAAGAGTTTTGGCAGCTGACTGGTCAGAATTTGGTATTACGAGTGCTAATTATTCTCAGGCGATAAAATTGGTACAGACTTTTTCCGGTACTTCAGATCTTGCTTTTATTGGAGCTTATAACGAAGATTCTATCACCTTTGCGGCGAGTATCAACGGTTCTGTTTATAATGATAATAATGCTGGGGTTCCTGATGGAAATGCTTATCAGGGTGCAACGGTGAGATTGTTTAATAATGGTACTGAAATCAGGTCAACGGTTACTGATGTCAACGGATTTTATTATTTTGATAACATCAATACCAATACTTATCAGGGACCTTATGCAGTAACGCTTACTGTACCTTCAGGATTTGCTGTTGTAGGGAATAAAAGTGGTACAACCAGTAATAGTCTTAATGTTAATCTTACCAATAGCTCCTCCAGCGGAAATAATTTTGGAATCAATCGGCCACCGGTGGCTGTAAATGATAATTATTCTGTGCCAAAAAATACGCCGAAAACCTTTAATATTCTTGCGAATGATTATGATTTTAATTCAGGCTTATTAGTCGCTTCGACTATTAATTTAGTACCGCCTTCCGGAGCTTCATCAGTCGTAAGTCAGAGTGGTGCTGTAAAAAGTTTTTCTGTGTCAGGACAAGGATCCTGGAGCGTGGATAATAGTGGTTTATTAACTTTTACGCCAGAAAATAATTTCTTCAATAATGCTTCTGTTGTAAACTATACAGTGAAAGATAATGCGGGACTTACCAGTAATATTGCTTCAATTAATATTGCTGTTGATTACTGTTTCAAACCTGGAATTGGCGGTACTCCTGATGCTTATACAAATGTGGGTATTTCTACACTTTCTCAGAGATACAGAAACTGGCCTGAAGGTCCGGGACTGAATCAGGGCGGAGTTCCTAATGGTTTTTTAGCATTAAATTCTACCAACAAAGGAATGGTCATAACCCGGGTAGCAAATACTGGACTGATTAGCCAGCCTCAAAAAGGAATGATTCTCTACGATATTTCTGCTCAATGTGTGAAACTTTATGATGGTAATACATGGAAGTGTATCAAACGAAGCTGTAATGATTAATACTTTTAAAATTTTTATGATGATTAAATATATTCTTTCTCTATTAGTTGCAGGATTGGCAAACGCACAGGTAGCAATAGGTAAAGCTGAAGTGTCGGGAAGCAGTTCTATTCTGGAATTTGCCGGAAATGTTACGAATACCACAAATTCTCGCGGAATAATTCTTCCTGCAGTAAATTCTTCACCTGTTTTTCCGGTGGTTTCACCTTCTACCAATAATCCTCAGAACGGCACATTTATTTTTGACAAACAATCAAGAAAAGTCAGAATGTTTGAAAATGGAAGTTGGATAGATTTGTCTGATGAAGGAAATTCTGGCAGTATTATTCCTGTTGCTGGGTCAGAGGCAGGATCTGGTGTGATTATCGGTGCTCAGAATACTACTGCGCAAGGCGTTCTGGTACTTGAGTCGGCAGACAAAGCGCTTTTATTGCCCCATATCAGCAATCCGCATCTTACAGTAAAAAGTCCATATCCAGGAATGATGTGTTATGATATTGTAAGTAATTCTCTGGCCGTCTATGATGGCATCAACTGGAATTTTTGGAAATAAACTAAAAATTCATTTCAAGGTTATTGATTATCATTAAAATAAAAACCCAGCCGAAGCTGGGTAAAAACTAATAACCATGAAAACTCAAATTAAACATGAGAATCGCTATAGTAATAACAATTTGTGTGCCAAAAAACCAGTGATTTTTTCATAATAAATGTTATAATTTGTTAAAATATTTTAAAGTTTTAAACTGATACTTATTTTACGTTAGCCAGTTATAATAAAGGTTTTCTTTTATTAATATTTTAATTTAATTATGCCGAAATCATAGCAGGTTTCTTTAATAAAGAAAATAACAAAACCGGAAATTTTTCTTTCATTATTTTTTGTACTTTTGCGCCATTAAAAAACATTTATTTATGTCAAATATTACGTTTACAATGATTAAGCCTGATGCAGTTGCAGATGGTCATATTGGTGCTATTTTAGGGAAAATCGCTGAAGGCGGATTCAAAATTAAAGCATTAAAACTTACGCAGTTAACTGTAGCAGATGCAAAAAAATTCTATGAAGTGCATGCCGAAAGACCTTTCTATGGTGAATTGGTTGATTTTATGAGTTCAGGGCCAATCGTTGCGGCTGTTTTAGAAAAAGAGAATGCTGTTGAAGATTTCAGAACATTAATTGGTTCTACAAATCCTGCAGAAGCTGCAGAAGGTACCATCAGAAAAATGTTTGCAAGAAGTATAGGAGAAAATGCTGTTCACGGTTCAGATTCTGATGAAAATGCACTTATTGAAGCTCAGTTTCACTTTTCAGGCAGAGAAATTTTCTAAGGAAAGATTAATTTTTACATACTACATAAATCCGGAATTTTTTTTCGGATTTTTTATTTTAACCTGAGTTCGGGATAAATTTTCTTAAACGCAATGTTAAAAAGAGAGATTCAATTATTAGGAATTCAGTTTTAAATACACAAAGGCACTTCGGCTACGCTCAGTATAAACTTTAACTTATCAAAGTAATACCATTTTGTCTTTTTTCCAATAAACGAAGTGCCATTGTTTAGGTTAAAACTTTCGCGGTTGTTTTAAATTGTCAAACTGCTTGTATGTGACAATATGTCATCACAAAAATACCGTGTTTTTACGGATAGTTTTCAATATCAAATTTGCGCATCTTTACGAAGTAAAAACAAATAAAAGCTAAGCATCAATTTTCAAAAACTAATAACCATATAATTCTCTTTTATTTGTGAGAAAAGACAGTTTTTTTAAGCTGTCTTTTTCTTTTGCCATAGTTTTTGGGTTAAACAACTGCTCCTGAAAAGGTGTTTTTCCTTATGATATAGTTTTGATTTTGAGTCAACTTTGTCTCATTAATTTTAAAATAAAAAATCATGAAAAATTGGAAACACATTCCGGCAAAAATGTCCTTAGTTAAAAATTTAATTTTATCATTAAGCATATCTGTAGCTGCAATTTCGGTAAGCTGCAGTAAAGATGATGAAGCCGAACAGCCTGTACCAGTAGTTTACGCAGAAGAAAATCCTTTGGCGAAATATTATGAGAATACAGGATTTACGACATCTTCAGATTTTATTAATGCAGGAGATTACGAATTCGGACTCGCTTTTACACCGAAAGTGAAGGGTAAAATCAACGCCTTGGTTGCAAAACTTCCTGCGGCAAACTCAAGTCTGAGGGTCACTATCTGGGATTATGCCACTAAGACAGTAATAAGATCTGAAACAGTGAATGTAGGATCTGCTAATACGGAGATTGTAAAAAGTATTCCTGAACTGGTTTTGGAAAAAGATAAAATGTATCTTATATCAATGAATTCAAATGATTGGTATAAAAGAAATAAACCAGACAATTCTAATACGGTATATCCTGTAACTGCCGGAAATATTGTTTTTTCTGAATACAGATGGGTTTCAGGTACAGCACAAAACTGGCCTACCAATGTATCTTCTAATTACAATGCAGGAGATTTAAGCTTTAAATTCCAGCAAATTGATTAACCAATCATTCTTATATATTAACAAAAAGGCTGTTTCAACATTGAAACAGCCTTTTTAAGTCATAAAATCTTATTAAACTTTCAGCAGTTCAATAGTCCGTTCCGGAGATTCTGCAGAGAAAACTGCATTTCCGGCAACCAAAACATCTGCTCCTGCATCAAATAATCTTGAGGCATTGTCCAGATTAACTCCGCCGTCAATTTCAATCAACGCTGTGGAATTGTTGCTGAGAATTAAATCCTTAGTTTCAGCGATTTTTTTGTAGGTGTTTTCAATAAACTTTTGTCCGCCAAATCCAGGATTGACACTCATCAGCAATACAAGATCTACATCTGCAATAATATCTTCCAGCATAAGAACAGGCGTAGAAGGATTCAGTACGACTCCTGCTTTCACCCCTTTGCTCTGAATATGGTGGATGGTTCGGTGAAGGTGGGTGCATGCTTCATAATGTACTGAGATAAGATCTGCTCCGTGATCAATAAATTCATCAATATATTTTTCTGGTTCTACAATCATCAGATGGACATCTACAAACTTACTGGCATGCTTCTGCACAGTTTTCATAACCGGAAATCCAAAGGAAATATTCGGAACAAATCTGCCATCCATTACATCTATGTGAAACCAGTCTGCCTGAGAATTGTTCAGCATTTCGATATCTGTTTGCAGATTCCCGAAGTCTGCGGATAAAAGGGAAGGAGCAATAAGCTTCGTTTTCATTTTTACTTTTTATACTTTACTTTTATTTCTTTTTCAAACTGATTAACTAAGATAAATTAAACAGTTTCGATTTACTTTTTACTTGTTGCTTTTTACTTATTAATGGTATTTCAGCTTCATTTCCGGTGTGATTTTCAGAATCGTTTCATAAATCAGCTGAATAACATTTCCCACATCTTCTTTCGCAACCATTTCTACTGTTGTGTGCATATAGCGCAAAGGTAAGGAAATCAGCGCACTCGGCACACCGCCGTTAGAATGAGCAAATGCATCAGTATCTGTTCCGGTTGCTCTGCTTGCAGCGGCTCTTTGAAAAGGAATTTCTTTTTCTTTTGCAGTTTCGATGATCAGTTCCCTTATCTTATGATGTACACTTGGCGCAAAAAATACTACAGGACCATTTCCACATTTTTGATCTCCTTCTTTTTTCTTCTCAATCATTGGAGTAGTTGTGTCATGGGTTACATCAGTAACAATAGCAATATTGGGCTTGATGGTATCTGCAATCATATCAGCTCCGTAAAGACCTACTTCTTCCTGCACAGAGTTGGTAATATATAATCCGAATGGAATTGTTTTTTTATTTTCTTTTAGCAGTCTTGCTACTTCTGCGATCATAAATCCGCCGATTCTGTTATCCAAAGCGCGGCATACAAAATACCGGTCATTCATTTCAAAAAACTCATCGGGATAGGTAATCATACATCCTACAAAAATTCCCAGATCTTCTACTTCCTGTTTTGATGTAGCTCCGCAGTCAATAAATATATTTTCAATTTTAGGAGTAGGTTCGTTCTGGTTGGTACTTCTGGTGTGTATAGCAGGCCAGCCAAAAACTCCTTTTACAATTCCTTTTTCTCCGTGAATATGCACAACTTTTGATGGTGCAATAGTCTGATCAGAGCCACCGTTTCTGATAACATATATCAATCCGTCATCTGTAATATAGTTTACATACCACGAGATTTCATCGGCGTGAGCCTCAATCACAACTTTAAATTCTGCTTCAGGATTGATGATTCCGTAGCAGGTTCCGTAATGATCAACTTCAATTTTATCTACAAAAGGAGTGATGTATTCCATCCATATTTTTTGTCCTTCATGCTCATAGCCTGTTGGTGATGAGGTGTTTAAGTATTTTTCAAGGAATTTGATTGATTTCTTTTCAAATTTCATATAAAAGGAATGATTTTTGTTGTTAAAATTTGCTATTAATACCTGTAAAAATAATGAAATTTCATAAAATTGCCCTCCTTTTTCTGATCTTTTTGGGAGTGCATATATTTGGGCAGCGAGATTCTGTAATTACTAAGTCATTGGATCAATATCCCCAAGACCTGCTTCAGAAGGATGAATTTGGGAATCTGTATTATTACGATGAAAGGCAGAAAGCAAAAATCTACGAAATCAACGGTGAAACGGTGGTGGTAATGGATGAGCTTACGCTTTTAAACAAACCCAGATTCAATAATCAGTTAGATAAAAATTATTATTTCTTTCTTAATAAAAAACTGTACAGAGTATATCCTCTTTTTTTAACAGCATTGCAGCAGTACCGCGATATTAAAGTGGAAATGGATGATATGAATACTTCAGCAAGACGTAAATATGTAAAAGACAGGCAGAATATGCTTGCTGATCAGTATGAAAAGCAGTTAAGAGATCTAACCACAACAGAAGGTCAGGTTTTTGCAAAGCTAATGAACCGTGCTACCGGTAAAAATGTTTTTGAGATTATAAAGGAACTTCGTGGAGGATGGAGTGCTTTCTGGTGGAATCTGAAAGGTAAAATGGCAGATATTGATTTGAAAGATCAATACAATCCTCACAGAAACCGAACTGATGAATATCTGGAGTCTTTGTTGCAATCTAACTGGAACTCGGGTTATTTGGAACCCTATCCTGGAGCAAAAGATTTTAGAGTTTCAAAATAAAGCGTTTAATGAAAAAGATACTTATTGTTTACCTTATCACCTTTGTAGCAGGCTCTTTATTTTCCCAGCAGCTAGGAAGAGGGGATAAGAATTCTGAAGTTGATAAGAATGATTGTATCACTTTCATAGATGAAGAAAAAATCAAAAGTAAGGTTGGATCTGACCGAAGATTGATTGGCTTTATTCCCGGGACTTTAGGCAGGGATAAAAAGAACAGACCTCCGCTGAATTGTGAGACAAGTCACGGAAAATTACAATTTTCTACATTGTAAATAAAAATGGTGTTGTAATTTATGCGAGAAGAGAAGACGGTCTGGAAGATGTGTGCGTAGTTTCTTCGGTTGTCGGCTGGGTTCAGAAATACGTAAAAGCAGAGAGATTCTCAGACTTGTCTTATGGCAGATATACTATTGATATTTAAATCGTTCTTTTAGTTTGTCAAAAACTATTCTGTCAACCGGAAGTGTGAAAGGATTTTCTTCCTGATCAATAGGAATCCATTCTGTTTTTTCGATGCACGGATCCAAAATAATAAAGTCTTCTTCGTTAATGATGTTGACAAGATAATACACTGTGATCAGCTGTTCATTATCCCTGAATCTCGAAACCAGAAAATCTTCCTGAGTATAAAGATGTTCAGCAATTTCTATGTTTACATTCAGTTCTTCCTCAAATTCTCTTTTAAGACATTCCGTCAAGCCTTCGCCGTATTCCAGTCCGCCGCCGGGAAATTTCATTAAAGGCTGTCCAGCATATTCTTCAAAAAGGGTCAGAACTTTCATGTCCTTTACAACGCATGCATACACTCTTACATTAAAGCTGTTGATCATAATAATAATTTGTAGAGCTAAAATAAGGAAAAATATTTTGAAACATATACTGAAAGCTGAAAGTAAATGTTATACTATAAACCTAATAAAAGAATGTCTGGGTTATAAATTTTCGGCTCTTTATTATATTTTAACAGCGTTAATCATCTCTCTTTTTCCTGGAGGTCCCTGTTTTTTTTCTACTTTAAAATTAAGCTCTTCCAAAATTCTTCTCACGGTGCCTTTTGATGAATAAGTGGTAAGCAACCCGTTTGAATCCATTTTCTCTGAAACCATTTCAAATAAAGGTTTTTCCCACAAATCAGGCTGTACTCTTGCTCCGAAACAGTCAAAATAGACCAGGTTAATTTTTGGTAAATCAATATTTCTGAGATCAAAGAAGTCACATTGAATCTTTTTCAGGTAGAAACCTTTAATAATTTCTATTGAATTTTCCCATTCGCAGGTATGAATTTTATGATAAATATTTTTTAATTCAGGATTATCAAATAATTCAAAATAGGCAAGATCCTTAATTTCCGATTCATTTATGGGATATTTTTCAAGGGAATAATAATTGATGATATGATTTTTGTCAGTTTTTAAATATTCATTAATTGTTACTAAAACATTCAAACCTGTTCCAAAACCGAGTTCTAAAATGTTAATTTCATAATCATAAATTAAATTCAATCCATTTTTAATAAACACGTGTTCTGCTTCCTGCAATGCTCCGTGGTGAGAATGGTAGTTTTCATTTAATTCGTTGATAAATAGGGTTTTACTGCCGTCTTTTGTGGTTTTTATTTCTCTGTTCAAGGTATTTTTTTTTCAAATTTAACCTAAAATTTTTATATTTAAAAAATTATGTTAAATTTGTAGAACATCATAAAAATTTTAAGAAATGATAATTCAAAAAACTGAAAACTCCAGAATTTCTGCTTTCGATCCTAATAATTTTTCTTTTGGTAATACTTTCATCGATCATATGGTGATCTGTGAGTACGAAAACGGAAAATGGGGCGAGGTAAAACTGGTTCCATACGGTCCTTTGCAATTCACACCGGCAATGATGGGAGTAAATTACGGACAGGCATGCTTTGAAGGAATGAAAGCCTACAAAGACAAAGACGGACAGGTTTTCCTTTTCAGGCCTGAGAAGAATTTTGAACGTATCAATAAATCTGCAAAGCGTCTTGCAATGCCAGAAGTAACTGAAGAAATGTTTCTTGAAGGATTAAAAGCATTGGTAGATATGGATAGAGACTGGATTCCTCAGGGTGAAGGAATGTCTTTATATATAAGACCTTTGATCTTCGCTACCGAAGAAGCTCTGAAAGCAAGAGTTGCCAATAAATATATGTTTGCTATCGTAGCTACACCGGCAAAAATGTACTATACGGAGCCTGTTTCTGTAAAAATTTCAGATCATTATTCAAGAGCAGCTAACGGAGGAGTAGGATCTGCGAAAGCGGCAGGAAATTATGCAGCAGCATTTTATCCTACACAATTAGCCATCGAAGAAGGTTACGAGCAGATTATCTGGACAGATGATGCAACACACGAGTATTTTGAAGAAAGCGGAACTATGAATGTTTTCGTAAGAATTAATGATACTATTTTTACGCCGCCTACTTCAGAAAAAATTCTTGACGGTGTAACAAGAGACAGCTTTATTCAGCTTGCGAAAAAGAGAGGAATAGAAGTGAAGATAGAACCTGTAAAAGTAAAAGACGTAATAGAAGCTCAGAAAAACGGAACTTTAAAAGAAGTGTGGGGAGTTGGGACCGCTGTAGTTACCACTGTTTTCCAGGCATTGGGTTATAATGGAGAAAAACTTGAACTTCCTAGACTTTCGGATGAAGAAAGTTATGCAGTAACACTTAAAAATGATCTTGTAAACTTGCAGACTAATCTTTCAGAAGACCCTTTCGGATGGAGAGTATTGGTAGATCATGCTATGGAAACTGTATAATCTCTAATAAAATATTGATTGAAGCCGGATTTTTCCGGCTTTTTTTATTGAAGCAATGCTGTTTTGGATTGTAATTTGTTTTAAACTCCAGTATTTTTCCAAAGAGAATAACCGGAAAGTTTGACATCAAAATTACCATAAAATTCCGTAATTTTGCACAGCGTGATTTTCTGGTAAAATCGCTCCAAATTATGAGTAAATCAACAGAATATATAGAAGTTTACGGTGCACGTGAACACAATCTTAAAAACATCAATGTAAAAATTCCGCGCAACGAATTGGTGGTTATTACCGGGCTTTCCGGCAGTGGAAAATCCTCACTGGCTTTCGACACCATTTTTGCGGAAGGTCAACGCCGATACATTGAAACTTTTTCTGCTTACGCAAGGCAGTTTTTAGGCGGGCTGGAACGTCCTGATGTAGATAAAATTGAAGGACTGTCTCCCGTTATTGCCATCGAACAGAAAACCACCAACAAGAATCCACGTTCTACCGTAGGAACGGTTACTGAACTGTACGACTTTCTCCGACTTTTATTCGCAAGGGTTTCAGATGCATATTCACAGACTACCGGAAAAAAACTGGTAAGCTATACCGAAGATCAGATTCTGGAAACCATCAAAGAAAATTATAAAGGCGAAAAAATTATGCTGATGGCTCCTGTGGTACGTTCCAGAAAAGGACATTACCATGAGCTTTTTGTACAGATGGCAAAAAAAGGTTACGGACAGGCAAGAATTGACGGCGAATTGCAGGATATTGAATACGATCTGAAACTTGACCGTTATAAAACCCACGATATTGACATCGTAATCGACCGCTGGATTATTGGAGAAAGTGCTTCTGAAGCCAGAATGGAAAAATCTCTACGTACCGCTATGGAAATGGGAGAAGGCTTGATCGGCATTCAGAAATTAGGAAGAAATGAGATAGAATATTTTTCTAAAAATCTGATGGATGCCGAAACCGGTCATTCTTTGGCATTGCCGGAACCGAATACATTTTCTTTTAATTCACCGAAAGGAAGCTGTCCCAATTGCAAAGGTTTGGGTACCATCAAAAAAATCAATACCGATTATTTTGTTGAAAATCCTAAATTATCAATCAATCAGGGAGGTTTGCTGCCTTTGGAAGATATTAAATCAAACAAATATATTCTTTCCCAAATTAAAAATATTCTGGAAATATTTGGACTGGATTTATCAACAGCTTTCAAAGATATACCGGAAGAAGCGCTGGATTATATTTACAACGGATGTCATAAGGAATTTAATAAAGATCTTAAATACGCAGGAATTACCAAAAAGATAAAGGTAAGTTTTGACGGGCTGATTCCTTTCATGGAAGAAATCATTGAGGAACGAGAATCTTATGAAGCCATCATGCTGGAAAGACATTTTACAACGGAAGAAACCTGTCCGGTATGTAAAGGAACCCGCCTTCAGCAGGGAAGTCTGAGTTTTAAAATTGATGGAAAAAATATTGCAGAAGTCAATGCTTTGAGTTTAATTGATCTAAAAGAATGGCTTGCTGACGTAAAAGATAAATTTTCTGAGAAAAATAAAATTATTGCTCACGAAATTTTAAAGGAAATAGAAACCAGATTGCAGTTCTTGTTGGATGTAGGTCTGGATTACCTGAGTCTGAGCAGAAGTTCCAGAACACTTTCCGGTGGAGAATCCCAAAGAATCCGCCTTGCAACGCAGATCGGTTCGCAGCTGGTAAATGTTCTTTATATTTTAGACGAACCAAGTATCGGGCTGCATCAAAGGGACAACGAAAGGTTGATCAATTCACTGAAAAATCTGCGTGACATCGGAAATTCTGTTTTGGTGGTAGAACATGATAAAGACATGATTCTGGAAGCTGATGAAGTTTTAGATATTGGTCCGAGAGCCGGGAAATTTGGCGGAGAAATTCTTTGGCAGGGAAAACCTGAAGATCTGGTAAAAGCTGATACGATCACAGCACAATACATCAACGGAAAAAGAAAAATAGAAATTCCCGCGGAAAGACGAAAAGGAAATGGTAAAAATATTGTGTTAAAAGGTGCAACCGGAAACAATCTTAAAAATGTTACGCTTGATATTCCTTTAGGAAAACTGGTGGTGGTTTCAGGGATTTCCGGAAGTGGAAAATCTTCATTGATCAACGGAACTTTGTATCCTATTCTTAACAAGCATTTTTACAGAGCTGTTCAGGAACCTTTGCCGTATAAAAAAATTGAAGGTCTTGATAATATTGATAAAATAGTAGATGTAGACCAGACTCCGATTGGAAGAACCCCACGTTCAAATCCTGCAACTTATACAGGGATGTTTACCTACATCCGAAATCTTTTTGCCGAATTGCCGGAATCTAAAATCCGAGGCTACAAGCCGGGAAGATTTTCTTTCAACGTAAAAGGCGGAAGATGCGAAACTTGTCAGGGAGGCGGTTTGAAGGTTATTGAGATGAATTTTTTACCCGATGTGTATGTTCACTGCGAAACCTGCAACGGAAAACGTTTCAACAGAGAAACGCTGGAAGTCCGTTACAAAGGAAAATCAATTTCTGATGTATTGGAGATGACGATTGATGAAGCCGTAGAGTTTTTCCAGCCGATTCCTAAAATTTTCGCAAAAGTAAAAACGCTGCATGATGTAGGATTAGGATACATTACTCTTGGACAGCAGTCTACCACGCTTTCGGGAGGCGAAGCGCAGCGTATCAAGCTGGCAACAGAACTTTCAAAAAGGCAGACCGGAAACACTTTATATATTCTTGATGAACCGACAACCGGACTTCATTTTGAAGATGTGAAAATTCTGATGGAAGCCATTAATAAACTGGTTGAATTGGGCAACTCATTCATTATTATTGAACATAATATGGATGTCATTAAATTGGCAGATCATATCATCGACGTGGGTCCAGAAGGTGGAAAACACGGCGGACAAATTGTTGCACAGGGAACACCGGAGGAAATTATTAAATCTAAGAAGAGTCTGACAGGGAAGTTTTTGAAGAAGGAAATGTAATTTAAACAAGTAGTGTTATCAAGGTTTTAAATTTTGACAAGGTTGAATGGGATATTTTATTTCTTTAAGTTTAGATTGCGACTTTTCACTTTGTGTCATTCACATTCTCAGTTAGCATTGTCTCTGAGAGAAGCGAAACAATAAACATTCTTTAAGTGGTAAATTGCAAACTGATACAATATAAAATCCGTCTCACAAGTGAGACGGATTTTATATTTATAAAAAAAAACAGAAATTATTCTGTATCGTATTTGCTGATTACTTTTTGGGTAACTCCGGAGCTGCTGAATCCACCGTCGTGGAAAAGATTCTGCATTGTCACTTTCTTGGTAAGATCTGAGAAAAGCGTTACACAGTAATCTGCACATTCCAAAGCAGTTGCGTTGCCAAGAGGAGACATATCTTCGGCATAACCAAGGAAACCACCAAAACCTTTTACGCCGCTTCCTGCCGTAGTTGGAGTAGGAGACTGGGATACAGTGTTTACACGCACTTTTCTTTCTCCCCAATAGTTTCCAAAAGTTCTTGCAATGCTTTCAAGATAAGCTTTGTTATCAGACATATCGTTATAATCCGGAAATGTTCTCTGAGCAGCGATATAAGTAAGCGCCAAAATACTTCCCCATTCATTCATACAGTCTTTTTCGTACGCTACTCTCATTACTTTGTGGAAAGAAACAGCAGAGATGTCCCATCCTTTTTCCAACCAGTCATAGTTCATTTCTGTGTAATGTTTACCTTTTCTTACGTTGATAGACATTCCTATGGAGTGTAGAATAAAATCAATCTTACCAAATTTTGCGATAGCGGCATCAAAAAGCTTTTCAAGATCTTCAATAGAAGTTGCATCTGCACCAATAACTTCCGAGCCTGTTTTTTCTGCTAATCCGTTTAGCTCGCCCATTCTCAGAGCGATGGGAGCATTAGATAAAATGAATTCAGCACCTTCTTCGTGGCATCTTTCAGCAACTTTCCATGCGATAGATTGTTCATTAAGGGCTCCAAAAATAATTCCCTTCTTGCCTTTAAGTAAACCGTATGACATAATTTTTTAATGTTAATTTGATTACAAATGTAGCAATAATTTGTGTTTAGAGCATAATAAAAACGAAGCCTTCGTAAAAAAGACTTCGTTTTTCTCTGATAATATATAAAAGACTAAAAAACTATTAATTTGTTTTCTTGTTCCATTCTGCTTTTACATCTTCAGCAGCATCTTTGGTTTTTTCCCAGGCATCATTCGCTCCGTCTTTAACGTCTTCCCAGGTTTCTGATGCGTTGGCTTTTACTCTGTCGAACCAATCTTCCTGAGTCGCTTCCTGATCATTATTTCTTTTTTCGTTGATATAATCTCTCGCTCTGTCTGCCAAATCACTTACTTTCCATTTTGCATCATTAGCTGTATTTCTTAAAGAATTTTCTGTGTTGTCAACCGCTTTCTCAGCTTTGTTGTAATCTTGATTTTCCATAATATTGATATTTAGTGTTAATTGAATTACAGTAAAACAGACAAGAAGTGTTCCTAAAAGAAGAATTATTTTGTTAAACTTTTCATAAATCTTCAGTTTCTGGCAGTAATTGTCAGTAAACGTCTATTTTATAATTTCTATTCTAATTGTAGCGCAGTTTAATTTATCAATAGGAATTGCTGAAATTGTGAATTTATTTAGTTTTTATTGAATTTTATATTAATAATTATCTTTTATGGTATTTTTATTCAATTTATTACTAATTTGCCTATTTTTGTATTAAATAAAAACTAATGAAAACAAAATTTTTAACTGTTGCATTTATTGCTGTTCTGAATTTAAGTAATATGTTTAGTCAGGTTGGGATAGGAACAACAGCTCCTCATTCATCATCTATTTTGCATCTTAACAGCACAAATAAAGGTCTTTTGCTGACAAGTATTTCTTTGTCATCTGTAACGGATGCCTCTACCATTCCATCACCTGCAACAGGACTCTTGGTCTGGAACAATGGAACGGGTGGACTTTCTCCCGCCGGATTATATTATTGGAACAATTCTCAATGGAATTTTATATCCAATGCAAGCAGCGGAAGCTCATCAACAGGATGGAGTACAAACGGAAATAATGCAGGATCATATTCCGGTGCTTCTACTACGCTGTCTATCGGAACTTCAACATTTGATGATTTGGTTTTTAAAGTGAATAATGCAAATGCAGGTCGTCTTGGAACTAACGGATCGGTTCTTTTTGGTACAGGAACTTCTTCTTCACAGAATGGTGTTGCTATAGGAACCAACTCGACAGCAAACAACAATGAAAGTACAGCAGTAGGAGCAGGTTCAAGTGCAGCAGGTTTTCAGTCTCTTGCTTTGGGATACAATGCAAAAACAAATTCCAATAACGAAACGGCTGTAGGTAATAACGCACAAACAAACGGGCAAAATTCTACTGCACTGGGTACAGGAACCAATGCATCGGGTCAAAATTCTACAGCATTAGGATTTGGAGCGTCAACAGCACAAGCTAATGCTATTGTTATAGGTAATAACAATGCCAACGTAGGGATCGGAACAAGCACACCCAATACTTCTGCAAAAATAGATGTAAACGGACAATATAAGCTTGGGGAGAGGGGAAGCATTCACAAAAATCAGATAAGTTTTGAAGTATTTCCGTCAGTTTCAATTGCTGGTTTGCAGTCAGGAAGAACTACAACAATCAATATTCCAATTCCTGCAGCATTACAGCCAGCTTCTACACGTGCAAGTATTGTAGTTTCTCCGGCATCAGATTTTGCAGGAATTTCAGAATTTGGAATTAATAACCCACGCCTTACTTCCACTTCCAACATAACGATCAATGTCACCAATATTACCAACGGAACGGCCAGTTTAAACTCAGGACATTTTTATGTAACAATCAATGAATTTTAAACCAAAATCAATATAAATGGAAAAGGATTGCAACCAGCAATCCTTTTTTTTACTTTATAATCCTTTCTAAAACCCATTCAATCAGTTTTCTTTCGGAAACCTGATGGTTGGAAGAAAATTCACCTCGCCTTCTGTTGGCAATAACATTATTAACTGTAATTGCTTTATGACCTAATAATTTTGAAAATGCATAAATTGCAGAAGTTTCCATTTCGAAATTGGTGATTCCCAGATCATTTAAGTTTTCAAGAAATTTTTCATCCAAAGCTTTTAAGCGTAGCTGTCTTCCCTGCGGCGCATAAAATCCCGGAAAAGTAGCTGTATTGCCGTGATAAGCTGCATCTTTATACAATTCGCCCAATTCTTCAGACCATTCTGAGAAATAAAGCATTGGCTTAATATTCAGATAAGGGAAATTTTCATAAAAGTTTTTAGAAAAATCATTTTCAAAATGATAATCCTGATAAAAATTCATCAATCCGTCTAAACCTACAACATTCTGGGTAACCAGCATATTATCTACCTTTACATCCGGATTTACACTTCCGCATGTTCCCATTCTGAAAAGACTTAACGACTGATGTTCTTTTTTGAATTCTTTGTTTTTCAGATCAATATTCACCAAAGCATCAAGCTCATTCATGACGATATCAATATTTTCTGTACCAATTCCTGTAGACATCACAGAAATTCGTTCACCACTCAAAGTTCCGGTATGGGTATAAAATTCACGTTTATTCTTTTTGATTTCAATGGTATCAAAGTACTGCGAAACTTTCGGAACTCTGTCGGGGTCCCCTACCAATATTATTTTTTCAGCAATATCTTCAGGTAAAAGATTCAGATGATAAACACTTCCGTCCGCATTAAGCACCAGTTCTGAAGCAGCAAGTTTATTGAGCATAATTATTATAAGTTTATGTATTCAGTTTAATTTTTTGGGGAGTTAAAATTACTAAATTTTAGGTGAATAAAAGATAAACATTATTTAATTCGCTGTTAAAACTGCTGTAATGTTCAGATAATAGTTTTGCAGTATGAAAATATATCCGTTATTGATCTTTGTTGCTTTCTTCGGTTTTTTTGTGATGTCTTTTGAAACTGCAGATAAAGGAGTGAAAGTAGAAAACAATTTTATTTCTTCTGCTTTACTGGACTTTAAAAAAAAGGTGGAGAAACTTAAAACCGATGTATATCTTTACCAAGATGAAAAAGCAGATATAGAAACCGTTCGCAAATCGCTGTCATCTGCAAGAAACTCATATAAAGAGATTGAGTTTTATATCGCCTATTACTATCCTGAGTTTGCCAAAACTCATCTGAATGCCGCTCCTTTA
Source organism: Chryseobacterium sp. L12 (assembly GCF_056133985.1). NCBI lineage: Bacteria > Pseudomonadati > Bacteroidota > Flavobacteriia > Flavobacteriales > Weeksellaceae > Chryseobacterium > Chryseobacterium sp. L12. The sequence goes on from NZ_JBVYOF010000002.1 coordinate 124,295, forward strand.
TTCAGAATAGAAGCAGCCGGAACTTCCGCTTTTACTTTACCGCCGGAAGGATTACAGGTTTTGGATGAATTGATTTTTTCTGATGAAGCTTCTGATAACAAACAAAAAATTATTGAAATCACAGACTTTTTATATAATAACTATAATAACTTTTATCTGAGTGCAGCCCAAAACGGAACGAGCCAAGGTGTCAATAAAAGTCTTCCTTTACGGATTGAGCTGATCAGAATTTACACTTTAGGGCTTACCGGATTTGATACTCCCGGTTCGCTCAATATTTCTGAAGAAGCGGGACATGCTTTATCAGGAATAAAAAAATATATCAAAAACGATCTGTATTTCCGAAACTTTGCAACAGAAAAGGCAGAGCGGATGCTGTCTGATGCCATTGCCTATCTTTCTTTTCATACAGATTTTGAAAGTTTTGACCGAATTGAATTTTACAAGAAATATCTGCAGCCAATTTATGAGGAAATGGGAAAGTGGGATGGAAATGCTGATGAATTGAAGGAATTTTCAGGCTGGAATCCTTCCAATAAGAATATTTTCAGCAGTGATTTTCTGAATCCGTATTTTTACACGCTTCTGAAAGAATCTGAAGATAATGACCAGTTGAGAAATCTGGGAAAAAGAATTTTTTACGATAAAACATTAAGCGATAACGGAAAAATGAGCTGCGCGAGCTGCCATTTGCCTGAAAATGCTTTTACAGATTTACAGCCAAAATCTTTGAGTAATATTAAGGATAAAACTGTTCTCAGAAATTCCCCGTCTCTTTATAATGCTGTTTTTGCGAAGAGATTTTTTTACGATATGAGGGCGTTTTATCTTGAGCAACAGGCTGAACATGTAATTTATAATAGTGATGAGTTTAATACAAGCTATGAAAGCATTATCAAGAAGCTTAAGGCAGATTCAGGCTACAAAAAGGCATTCAGAATAGCTTATAAAAACTCAGAAATCAATCAGAAAACTTTTTCTAAAGCATTGAGTTCCTACGTTGCATCCCTTTACTCGTTTGATAGTGATTTTGACCGTTTTATGAGAAATGAAATAGAGGTTTCTGAAGATGTAAAGAAGGGATATAATCTTTTTATGGGAAAAGCCAACTGTGCCACCTGTCATTTTGCACCTCATTTTTCAGGACTTGTTCCTCCTTTTTTTAATGAAAACGAATCTGAAGTTTTGGGCGTGACAAAAAATCCAATTCAGAAATTTCCTTTAGAAATAGATGCTGACAAAGGAAGAATCAACAGCAACGTAAAAAAAGAAAATTCCTGGATTTATGAAAATTCTTTTAAAACGATGACGGTAAGAAATATTGCCCTAACGAAACCGTATTTTCACAACGGAACGTTCAGTACACTGGAAGAAGTTATAGATTTTTATAATGAAGGCGGAGCAGAAGGGCTGGGTTTGAAAATAAATAATCAGACTTTACCTGCAGATAAACTGAATCTTTCGTCTCAGGAAAAGCAACAGCTTATTTCTTTTCTTAATTCACTTACCGATATAAGTAAAGTAAACTCTAAAGGAAAATAGTTTTTTTAACAATAATTTAATCCTCGTAATATTCAGTTTTTGATTTGTTAATTTTTGGATTAGTTTATTTAAAACCTTATTAATAAAGACTTGGCAAAGATCAGATAGTTTTGCAACAGTAAAAATAAAAAGTATTAAAATGAAGAAAAAACTACTTACAGTTGCTATGCTTGCATCAATGGCAGGCTCACTGATTCATGCACAGACTACCATATTCGGACAGGGATCATCATGGAGCTACGATGACAGTAATGTGGCGTTGCCTGCTCAATGGAAAAATGCAGATTACAATATCACTTCCTGGGCTTCCGGAAACGGACCTTTAGGATACGGTGATCCGGTAACCACAACCATTAATTCAGGATTAATCACGGCTTATTTTGCAAAAGATTTTACAGTAAATCTGGCAGATTTAAGCGATAATATGGAATTTGGAGTAAGAAGAGATGATGGTATTATCGTGTATCTTAACGGACAGGAAGTCATAAGAGATAATATGCCTTCGGGAACCGTTACTCACAATACGTTTTCTAGTACTACAATAGACGGAGCTGCGGAAACTGCGATCAATCTCTTTACCATTCCGAAAAATAAATTTGTACAGGGTATTAATAGAATTTCTATCGAATTGCATAACAGAAGTGCAACAAGCTCAGATCTGACAATAGATGCTCATCTGAAAACCACTGTACCTGTGACACCGCCTGTCAATACATGTACCGGAACTCATATCAGCTGTTTTACATCTATTGTACCTACCAGCCAGACTTCTAAACTTATTATTCCCGCAGAACATACATATCAGATGATTCTGAAAGAAGGTGACAGCTATACCGAAGGTGGAGGAATGGTAGGTGGTCTTAATGACTTTACCGGTTATGTGCCAAAAAACTCAAGCAGTGTAGATGGTTATCTGTCCGTGAACCACGAGACCAATCCGGGAGGTGTAACGATGGCTGAAATCAATTACAATTCTACAACAAAACTCTGGCAGCTTACCAAGTCAAGAGGAGTAAGTTTTTCTGCACCAAGTCTGGTACAGACCATTAGAAACTGCTCAGGAGGTGTTACTCCATGGGGAACCATTGTTACGGCAGAAGAATCTGTAACAGGAAATGATACCAACGCAGACGGTTACAAAGATTACGGCTGGCTGATTGAAATAGATCCCGCAACAGCACAGGTTATTACAACCAATACAGATGGAAGCAAAGGAAAGCTTTGGCAGATGGGGATTATGAACCATGAAAATGTAGTAATCAATAATGCAGGAACTACTGCGTATTATGGGGAAGATGGAGGAACGCACATGATTTACAAATATGTAATGGATACTCCTAATAATCTTAGCTCAGGAAATTTATATGTATTAAAGCTTGATCAGGGATTATCAAACGGAAATCCAGTAACTACAACCGGAATCTGGATTCAGGTTCCGAATAAAACAAAGGCAGACCAAAACAATACAGCTGCATTGGCACAGTCTCTGGGCGGAACTCAGTTCAACGGAGCAGAAGATGTGGAGATCAGCCCAATTGACGGAAAGATTTACTTTGCAGCAAAAGGTTTAAATAAAGTATACCGTCTCCAGGATAACGGAACTACCGTTTCTCAGGTAGAAACATTTGTTGGCGGGCTTACAACACAATATTCATTCAACACAGCACAAGGGGTAAAAACCGAGACATGGGGAGATGGTAATGATAACCTTACTTTTGATGAGCTTGGTAACCTGTGGGTGCTTCAGGATGGCGGTAAAAACTATATTTGGGTAGTAGCTCCGGACCACACTCAGGCAAATCCGAAAGTAAGACTTTTTGCTTCCATGCCTGCAGGATCAGAACCAACAGGATTAACATTTACACCAGATCACAAATTCGGATTCTTCTCTGTTCAGCACCCGAGTTCTACAATTTCTACTGATATTGATGCAACTGGAAATACCATTGATTACAGAGGCAAATCTGCAACTATGGTTATTGCTCTTAAGCAATTTTTAGGAACTCAGCAGGTTCTTGGAACATCCGAAACTGTTGCCCAGTCAGATGTAACAGTGTCACCAAATCCTACTGCGGGACTTGTAAAAATCAATTCGCCAAAAGCATTGAAAAATCTTTCGGTTACTGCTTATAGTATGGATGGTAAAATTGTATACAGCAAAACTTTCAACGGATCAAATACTTCATTAGAGCTGGACTTTACTGCACAACTCCAGACAACAAAGGTATTGATGCTTAATATTGAAGCAGAAGGATTCCAGAAAACGGTAAAAATCCTCAAAAAATAAATTACTAATTTTCTTTCACGGCTGCCGGCAGTTTCTTTGTCGGTGGCTTTTTATTTGTAAAATATGAAAAAGCTCTTTCTATTTGCGGTTGTTTTCTTTGTTTTTTTTCAAACCAAAGCACAGATTGATCCTCTTAAATATCCTACATTTACAGACATTCAGGAAGCATTGGCTGCTAAAAAAACAGTTTACAGCATCAGTTTCAGAGATAAAGGTATCTATAATGTTTCTCCCGAAATATCAAAGTTTAAGAATCTTTTTTTTCTTAATCTTATGGGAAACAATCTTGAACAGATTGATCAGGAAATTTTTTTGCTTAATGAGCTTGAAATTCTGAATATCAATTCCAACAACATCAAATTTATTCCTGACGAAATCGGAAAGCTGAAAAACCTTACCAATTTCTCTATGAATCTCAATCAGCTGGTAAAAATCAATGAAAATCTTGCAAATCTTCAACAATTAAAAATAGTACAGTTTGATGCCAATAATATCACAGTATTTCCTGAGGTTTTACTGAAAATAAAAGGACTCGAAGAAATAAATCTCTCATCCAATCAGATCAGTTTTATCAGTCATGATCTGAGCGTGATTGAAAATTTAAAGTATCTGAATCTTTCTGCCAATCAGATCAATGATTTCAGCAACATAAGACTTCCGAAGAAACTGAAATACCTGGAGTTGCAGCACAATTCAATTGTCAGCCTTTCTGAAAAGCTTTTTGAGTCGGAAAATTTAGAATTTTTGAATGTAAGTGATAACAGAATTAAAGAAATTCCACAAAATGTAAAAAAACTGAAATCTGTTGTCAGTATGAATCTGGCAAATAATCAGCTTAAAGATCTTCCGAAAGAATTTAGCAGACTCAAAAATCTGAAAACATTAATTTTAGCGGGAAATCCGATGAATCATGAGACTATTGAGAAATTAAAAAAAATAATGCCTCACACACAAATCTATTTTTAGATTATCCGCCGACTCTTTTGGTTTTATAGCCCATTTCTTTCAGGATATTCATTATTTTATCCCGGTTGTCACCTTGTATGATGATCGTTCCGTCTTTTTCAGAACCACCTATTCCCAGCGTGGTTTTTATTTTTTTTGAAATTTTCTTCAAGTCTTCTTCACTACCTTCCCATCCTTCAACGATGGTTACAGGTTTTCCGTTTCTGCCTTTTTTTTCAAATTTACAAACCAGAGGTTCTTTTTGCTTAAATTCTTCTTCAGGCATTTGAAAATCCTGTTCTTCATGTTCCGGGAAAAGGTTTTTGAGTTGATCACGTAAGTCCATAAAGCAAAATTAAAAATTATTGTTAATTTGATGTAACCTTTCCTTATATTTATTTGTCTTTTTATAATAATTCAACCACTATGAGAAATATTATCTGCATTTTAACGACAATATTATTGTCCTTTGGTATGGCAAAAGCACAGTCAGGGTTTTCAGAAAGTCCTCTGAATGCCATATTTGAAACTAAAGATGTTGACAACTTCTGGAAAGCATTTGATGCTATGGAAACTTCAAAAAGCAATCCTTTTGAAGAATATATGAGCAGCGGTTCGCCGGGAGTGAAAGGATTTACACCATACAGGATATTGAATGCCGACTCATTATACCTTATGGTAAAAAACAAAAAAGAAGATTATATAAAAAGTAAAAATGTTCTGTCTGAAATCGGTTATAAAGAAAAAAGAATAAAAGCTATATACAGCGCATTGAAATATTGGTATCCGGAAGCTAAATTTCCGCCAGTATATTTTGTTTACGGACGTTTTAATTCCGGAGGTACGATTTCCCAGGACGGAATAATCATCGGAACGGAAATGCTTAAAGATCTGAACGGAATTACCGGGCTAATTGCACATGAGCTGATTCATTTTCAGCAGAATATCAAGGGAGATCATTCTTTATTGAGACAGTCTCTGGTTGAAGGCAATGCTGATTTTGTAAGTGAATTGGTGTCCGGAGAAAACATCAGCAATCCACACTTTAAGTACGGAGACGCAAATTCTGAGAAGCTTTATAAGGAGTTTGTAACAAAACTGAAAGAAGACGATTTGCAGGACTGGCTTTATGGAACAAGCGGGAAGGATAACAGGCCCAATGATTTGGGGTATTGGATTGGTTATAAAATTACCGAAGCATATTTTAATAAGCAACCGGACAAGCACAAAGCAATTCAGAATATTCTGAATATAGAGAATCCTCTATTATTTCTCAAAGAAAGCGGATTTTTGGATCCTTACATCAGAGAATATGTTAAAAAAAACAATACGAAATTCGATGACTTTTTTAAAGAATATTCTGACGAAACTCATGAGGTAACCTTTATAGTCAATGTTCCTGATAAAAATGATGAAATTTATATTACCGGAAATCAGCCGGAACTGGGAAGCTGGAATCCATCTTCTTTGAAAATGAACAGAAAAAACAACTACCAAAGATACATTACCTTAAAAATTCACCTTCCTGCACAATTAAAATTTACAAAAGGAAATTGGGACAAAGAAGCTGAAGTTTCAGAAATTGATAAAGGCAGCAATATAAAAATACAAACATTACCTTCAAAAACAATACATTATCAGATAAAAGGGTATCGCAATTAAACAATGTTTTTAATCTTTGTAGTCAATAATATTTCGTCGAAATTTAAGTCTTTCAAATTCTTCAATTCGCTTTAAAATCAATAAATTTGTTTGTTAAATAAATTTAAAATGTCAAAAAAAGCAATATTAGCAATACTTGATGGTTGGGGTTTAGGAACAAATCCTAATGTTTCGGCATTAGCTCAGGCAAATACACCATTTATAGACAGCTGTTATCAGAAATTCCCACATACAACTTTAGAAGCAAGCGGTTTGGCAGTAGGACTTCCTGCGGGACAAATGGGAAATTCCGAAGTAGGACATATGAATCTGGGAGCAGGAAGGGTTGTTTATCAGAATCTGGTAAAGCTCAATATGGCAGTAGAAAACGGAACTTTAGGACACGAAGAAGTTATTCAGCAGGCATTTGCTTATGCAAAAAGAGAAAATAAAAATGTGCATTTTATCGGTTTGGTTTCTAATGGTGGAGTGCATTCACATATCAATCATTTAAAAGGCTTATTATCTGCGGCCAAAGAGTTTGGTTTAAATGAAAACGTATTCGTTCATGCATTTACAGACGGCAGAGATTGTGATCCTTACTCAGGGCTCGGATTTATTGAAGAACTTCAGAATCATATGCTTCATACTACTGGAAAGCTGGCTTCCGTGATCGGAAGATACTATGCGATGGATAGAGACAGAAGATGGGAAAGAGTAAAGCTGGCTTATGATGCTATGGTGGAAGGTATTGGTCTTCAGACTACAGATGCTGTTACGGCAATAAAAGCTTCATACGAAGAAAATGTAACAGATGAATTCATCAAACCGATTGTAGTTGTAAACACTACACAGCTTGGAAATATTGTTCCGGTAGGAAAAATTGTAGATCATGATGTGGTAATCTGTTTCAACTTCCGTACAGACAGAGGAAGAGAAATTACCGAAGTACTTTGTCAGCACGATATGCCTGAGTATTTTATGCATAAACTGAATCTCCATTACATTACACTCACCAATTATGACAAGACTTACCAAAATGTAAATGTTGTTTTTGACGAAGAAGTTTTGAGAGAAACAATGGGTGAGGTTTTAGAAAGAAATGGCAAGACACAAATCAGAATTGCTGAAACCGAAAAATATCCTCACGTTACATTTTTCTTTTCCGGAGGTAGGGAAGAAGAGTTTCACGGTGAGAAAAGACTGCTGTGTCCAAGCCCAAAAGATGTTCCTACTTACGATCTGAAACCGGAAATGTCAGCTTACGAAATTACCAATGTCATTTTACCTGAATTGAAAAATCAGACAGCAGATTTTATTTGTTTAAATTTTGCCAACACAGATATGGTAGGTCATACCGGTGTTTTTGAAGCTGCTGTAAAAGCTGCCGAAACTGTTGATCAATGCATTGAAAAAGTAGCAACAATGGCCTATGAGAATGGCTACACAGTCTTTATTCTGGCAGATCATGGCAATTCGGATGTCATGATAAATGAAGACGGATCTCCAAACACACAGCATTCTACCAATCTTGTTCCGTTTATTGTAATGGATAAAGATAAAGAGTGGACTCTGAAACCAGGAAAACTGGGTGATGTGGCTCCTACTATATTACATACAATGGATATTGAAATTCCTGCAGTAATGACAGGAGATATTTTGGTATCTTGATACAAAATAATAATCTTAAAATAGCGTTACAATAAGAGCGTGTTTAATTTGTTTGCATAAGACTTTTGAAATATTATGTTAATTAAAAAGTTTTTGATAAGCAAACTCAGATAGTAATGCTATTTTTAATGATTTATATCAGGCATGGTATGAGATACATACGATATTATGCCCCAAATAATAAATAAATCATATCTTTGTAAATTATAAATTTTATTTTTAAATGTACAATCAGCTGGTAAGAAAAGAGGTAATGAGTATTTTGGAGAAGGAAGTCAGTTCTTTTCTTGATAAATTTTTGACTCCGATAGAAAAAATATGGCAACCTTCAGATTTTTTACCTGATCCGTCAAGCGAAGATTTCAAACACGATTTAGACGAAATACAGACCTTTGCACGAGAAATGCCTTATGATCTTTTTGTAACCTTAATTGGTGACTGTATTACAGAAGAAGCTCTACCGTCTTACGAATCATGGTTAATGGGTGTTGATGGCGTTAATCAGGAAGAAAAAGTAGGCTGGGCAAGCTGGGTAAGATCTTGGACTGCTGAGGAAAACAGACACGGAGATCTGCTGAACAAATACCTTTATCTCTGCGGAAGAGTAAATATGAGAGAAGTAGAAATTACAACTCAGTATTTAATCAGTGACGGTTTTGATCTGGGAACAAGTATGGATCCTTACAGAAATTTTGTTTATACCAGTTTTCAGGAAACAGCAACCAATATTTCCCACAGAAGAGTAGGTACACTGGCTAAGCAGTCAGGAAACGGTAAACTGGCAAAAATGTGCGGAGTAATTGCAGCAGACGAAGCAAGACACGCAAAAGCTTATAAACATTTTGTGACCAAAATTTTAGAGCTTGATCCTTCAGAAATGATTTTGGCGTTTGAAGATATGATGCGGAAAAAAATCGTAATGCCTGCTCACATGATGAGACAGTCTGGTCAGAAAGCCGGAGAACTTTGGGGGCATTTTTCAGACGCAGCGCAAAGATGTATGGTCTACACAGGTCAGGATTACATCAATATTATGAAAGAGCTTCTTGATGAATGGAAAATTGAGCATGTAACAGGTCTTACCGAAAAAGCAGAAAAAGCACAGGAATATTTAATGAAACTTCCTTCCAGATTGCAAAAAATAACAGACAGATTATCCACACCGGATTTACAGTTTGAATTCAGCTGGGTGAAGAATTAAAATATTTTAATTAAATTATAAATGAGAGTGCTGATTGTTTTTCGGCACTCTTTTATTTATTTCTTATCTTTGCACAGCTAAAAACGCAATAAAATGTTAAATAATAAAAAAATTGCTGTAGATTTTGACGGAACGATTGTAGAGGATGCATATCCTTCAATCGGTAAACCTAAAATTTTCGCATTTGAAACCCTCAAAAAACTTCAGTCACAAGGCTTTAGATTGATACTGTGGACTTACAGACACGGGAAAACTTTGGACGAAGCAGTAGAATTTTGCAGACAAAACGGGATAGAATTTTATGCTGTCAATTCCAGTTTTGACGGAGAAGTTTTTGATCCTCAGACACAATCAAGAAAACTTGATGCAGATTGGTTTATAGATGACAGAAATCTGGGAGGCTTTCCTGGTTGGGGCGAAATTTACAATATCATCAACGAAAGAATTGAATTTCGCGTTGAAGGTAAAGAAGTTTTAGCTTATTCAAAACTTAAAAAAGAAAAGAAAAAAGGACTGTTCTGGTAAATCAAGAAATTAGAAGTTAGTAATTAGAAAATAGTTCTAAACGGTGCTTCAAATTTACTGGTCAGAAAATATAGATGTTTGCTGTTATTTAAAACTAATATCTAACATCTAATATCTAACATCAAAAATAAATGATTCAATTAAAAAACATAGACGAACTTCGTCTGATGAAGCAAAGTGCCCAGTTAGTTTCCAGAACCTTAGGAATGTTGGCAAAAGAAATCAAACCTGGAGTTACTACATTGCATTTAGACAAATTAGCGCACGAATTTATAAAAGACCATGGTGCACAGCCCGCTTTTTTAGGATATGGAGGTTTTCCTTATTCACTGTGTATTTCACCTAACGAACAGGTGGTGCATGGTTTTCCAAGCAAAGAAGAAATAAGGGAAGGAGATGTACTTTCTGTAGATTGCGGCGTTATTCTCAATGGTTTTGTAGGTGATCATGCGTATACTTTTGAAATTGGTGAAGTAAAACCAGAAACCCAAAAGTTATTAAAAGTTGCTAAAGAATCTCTCTATAAAGGAATTGAGCAGTGTGTAAGAGGAAAAAGGATAGGAGATATTTCTCATGCTATTCAAACACATTGTGAAAAAGAAGGATACGGAGTGGTAAGAGAGCTTGTTGGTCATGGAGTCGGAAGACAAATGCACGAAGATCCGCAGGTTCCGAATTACGGAAGACAGGGAAGCGGAAAAGTAATCAAAGATGGTTTGACTATCGCTATTGAGCCGATGATCAATCTCGGAACAGAAAAAGTAAAGTTTCATAACGACGGATGGACGGTTACTACGTTAGATAATCAACCTTCTGCACATTTTGAGCATGATGTGGCGGTAATTAACGGTAAACCTGTTTTATTGTCTACTTTCCAGTATATTTATGATGCTTTAGGAATTGTAACAGATGAGGAAAAAGCTTTTCAACTGGATTTTTAAATGAAAAAGCTGACTAAGTTTTTACTCAATAAAATTCCTCGTCCGATGCTTATTCAAATGAGTGTTTGGGCGAGACCGCTTATTTATCAGTTTTTTAAAGGAGATCAGTTTTTTGATCCTATTGACGGAAAATCATACAGGAAATTTCTTCCTTACGGCTATGGTAAACAAAGAGAAAATGCTTTATCTCCGGGAACTTTAAGCCTGGAAAGACATCGGCAGATGTACCTTTATCTGCAGAATGAAACCGATTTTTTTATTAAAAATTATAAAGTTCTTCATATTGCTCCCGAACAGGAATTTTTAAGAAAATTCAAACGAATGAGCAATATCAACTACATATCGGCAGATTTATATTCTCCGATTGTAGATGTAAAAGCAGATATTTTAGATTTGCCCTTCCCGGATGAAAGTTTTGACATCGTTTTTTGTAATCATGTTTTAGAACACATTCAGGATGATACCAAAGCTATGAAAGAGCTCTATCGTGTTATGAAGCCTGGAGGATGGGGAATTTTACAGGTTCCTATGAAAAACTCTTTAGAAAAAACTTATGAAGATTTTTCTATTACAGATCCAAAAGAAAGGCAGAAACATTTTGGACAGTATGACCATGTCCGATGGTATGGAATGGATTATTTTGACCGTTTGCAAAATGTCGGATTTGAAGCTGAAGCTAATTATTATTCTCAAAAGTTTTCTGACGAAGAAATCAAAAAATATGGTTTGAGAAAGAATGAAATTCTCCCGGTAGTATTTAAAAAATAAAAAATAGGCTTTAGAAATTCTGAAGCCTTTTTTTTAAAGGTTTTTCCTGAGATGTTCTAATGCATGAATGATAAGTTCGTCTTTTTTTGCGAAGCTGAATCTTATATAGTCTGAATTTTGTCTGGAGGTGTAAAAAGCAGATAAGGGCAGACAGGAGACTTTCTTTTCTATTGTAAGCCATTTTGAAAAATCAATATCTGTCATTGTTTTATTCAAGTTTCTGAAATTTACAATCTGGAAAAAACCGCCTTCTGCCTGAGATTCAATTTGAAGCGGAGTTTCCTTAATTAGATTGATAAAGATATCTCTTTTATGCTGCATCATTTCCTGGTTTTCTTTAGGATCGAAAACTTTTAGGTATTGTGCAATGGCATACTGACACGGCGCATTGGTACTGTAAGAGATGTACTGCTGATAACTTCTGAAATTTTTGAGCAGATTCTCATTGGATATGAGATAGCTTACTTTCCAGCCGGTTGCGTGAAACATTTTTCCAAAAGAAAAGATACAGAATGTTCTTTTTTTTAGTTCGGGATGAAGAAACGAGCTGTAATGATCTACAGAATCATAACAGTAAAGATCGTAAATTTCTTCTGAAATTAAATAAATTTCTTGGTTTTTAATCAATTCATAAAGCTGATTCCAGTCTTCTTTTTTCCAGATTTTTCCTGTAGGATTCTGAGGAGAGTTAACTATAATTGCTTTTGTCTTATCTGAAAAACATTTCTGTAATTTTTCCCAGTTTATACTAAAATCAGTTTCCAGATCATAATAAACAGGAATTCCGCCATTGATAACAATAGATGGTGCATAAGTATAATAAGAAGGCTGAATAACAACAACTTCGTCGCCAATATCTAAAATTGACTTTAAAGAAGTAAAAAGAGCAAATGTAGAGCAGGGCACAATATTAACCTCATTTCGATTAATGATTAAACTGTGCTTTCTTTTAGCATGAAGGTTTATAATTCCTTCAATGAGCATTTCATTTCCTGCAAGTGATTCATAACTGTGCGAACAATCATCTGCAGCTTCTTTGAGATAGTTACGTAAACGTACATCTACTTCAAAATCTGGCAGCCCTAATGACAAATCATAACTTTGATGTCTCGAAGCGAGTTCAGACATCTCAGTGAAAAATGTAAAATCATTAAATCCGTAATTATTTACCATAGGCTTTATCAAATATATAAAAAAATAGTTTTGCTAATACAGCTAAAATATTTTTAGTATTTTTAAACCAATAATTCTTAATCTGCTATTTTTTATTCAAAGCAGTCGTTTTTAAACAAATATTTATATGAGAAAAATACTAATACCACTTTTATCTGTAGTTATTTTAAGCAGTTGTGGATCCGCAAACGTTTCAGAAAGTACGAAAAAAACTGATGTTTCAAATTCAAGTAGTTTAAAAAATAATAAGGCTTTTAATTCTGCATATCAGCAAATTAAGATTGATGATTTGAAGAAAAACTTAACAGTAATTGCTTCTGATGAAATGGAGGGAAGAGACACCGGAAGTCCGGGGCAGAAAAAAGCGGGTGAGTATATGATCAACTTTTATAAAGATTTAGGTATTTCTTATCCTAAACAACTAGGTTCATATTACCAGAAAGTTCCGGCTTCATTTATGAAACAGAGAGGCGGCTGGAATTTGCCCGACTCAGAAAATATTCTTGCTTTTATTGAAGGAACTGAGAAACCGGAAGAAATTATTGTTATTTCTGCTCATTATGATCATGTAGGAAGTAAAAACGGTGTTGTTTATAACGGCGCAGACGATGATGGAAGCGGAACTGTTGCTGTGATGCAGATTGCAAAAGCTTTTCAGGCTGCTAAAAAAGCAGGAAACGGTCCTAAAAGATCAATTCTGTTTCTTCATGTGACAGGAGAAGAACATGGGCTTTTCGGTTCTGAGTATTATGCAGATCATCCTGTTTTTCCATTAGCAAATACCGTTGCAGATCTCAATATTGATATGATTGGTCGTGATGATCCCGAAAACAGAGGCAAAAATTATGTCTATGTTATCGGTTCGGAAATGTTAAGCTCAGAACTGAAAGTAATCAATGAACAAGCCAATAAAGCAACAAATAACCTTGAGCTGAATTATAAGTATGATGATCCTAAAGATCCGGATAGATTATATTACAGGTCAGATCACTATAATTTTGCCAAAAACAATATTCCTGTTGCATTTTTCTTTGACGGAATTCATGAAGATTATCACAAACCTACTGATGATGTCAGCAAAATAGATTTTTCTTTATTACAGAAAAGAACTCAACTTGTTTTTGCTACTGCTTGGGAACTGGCAAACCGAAAAGATAGAATTGTGGTAGACAAAAAATAGATTTTACTAAGTCAGAAGATGATGAATCAGCAAATTAAATCAGTCCGTCCATTTGTTGGAGCTAAAAACTTTACCGTCAGCAGAGAGTTTTATAAAGATTTAGGGTTTGAAGAAAATATTCTTCAGCCCAATCTTTCTGTTTTTAAAAAAGAAAATTTTGCCTTTTATCTACAGGATTATTATGCAAAAGAATGGATTGATAATACAATGATTTTTGTAGAAGTCGAAAATACTGATGATTTTTGGAAAGAATTATCTTCATTGAATTTGCAGGAGAAATACTCTGATGTAAAACTGGTTCCTGTGAGAATAATGGATTGGGGTAAAGAGTGTTTTCTGCATGATCCTTCAGGTATTTTATGGCATTTCGGAGAATTTTTTAATTAATGATCATATGATTTACGCTTTCGATACGTATTATTATGACAATTTCGCTAAAACAGTCTGTATCGCTTTTGAAAATTGGAATTCTGAAAAGGAAACTGCTGTTTACTCAGAAAACATATCCATTACTGCTGATTATGAAAGCGGTGCGTTCTACAAAAGAGAATTGCCATGTATTCTTCATTTATTGAAAAAAATTAATTTAAATGAAGGAGATGTGATAATTGTTGATGGCTATATGAGCTTAAACTCAGAGGGTAAGTTAGGCTTAGGAGGTTACCTGTTTAAAGAACTTGATGAAAGATGTCCTGTTGTTGGAGTTGCAAAAAATAAATTTTCGGAAGAAAATATCAACAGAGCAGAAGTTTTACGGGGTAGAAGTAAAATACCTTTATATGTAACTGTTACCGGAGCAGATATTTCAGAAATTCAAATAAAGATTCAGAAATGCATGGTGAATTCCGAATCCCGTCACTTCTCAAAAAGCTGGATCAGCTAACCAGAGTCAGCCAATAAAAGAATCCGCTCTTTAGAAGCGGATCCAGTAGATAAATACATCTCATTTTTTAAATTAGACAACAACAAAAAAGCACAGCCGACGATGCTGTGCTTAAATTTTTATTTTAAATTTAATTGCAATTCCGGAATCGAAAAAAGCAAAATTTAGATACATTGGATTTGTTTTACATAGTAAATTTAGAGATAAATATTGATAAAATATTTAAACTGAATGTTAAAATTCACATTTTATCAACATAAAAATATGAATAATTATTTTTAAATATAAGTGAAATACATAATAAAAGATTATTATTAGCTTTTTAACTTATATTTTTTATTTATAAGTATTAATGATTATATTTGCAGAATGATTGCCGTCATCACCGGAGATATTATCAATTCGCAGCAGTCTGCGACAGAAGTATGGATTACCAGACTTAAAAACCTTCTCGAAAATTGGGGAAGCACTCCGCAAGCATGGGAAATTTACAGAGGTGATGAGTTTCAGCTGAAATGTAAAATAGACGATGTTTTCTGGTATTTCT
This sequence comes from Chryseobacterium sp. L12, assembly GCF_056133985.1. Taxonomy (NCBI): domain Bacteria; kingdom Pseudomonadati; phylum Bacteroidota; class Flavobacteriia; order Flavobacteriales; family Weeksellaceae; genus Chryseobacterium; species Chryseobacterium sp. L12. Next base: position 139,599 of record NZ_JBVYOF010000002.1, read on the forward strand.
TAGCCATAAAATCATTAATCAAGAGTCAGGAAAATTTAGATGTAAGAATTGCCATTGGCATCGGACATGAAAATTTTTCGTCCGAAAAAATCACAGAATCTAACGGCTCTGCGTATGTAAACTCGGGAAGACTTCTGAATGAACTTAAAAGTGACGGACATACTGTTTCAATAAAAACATCTAATGACCGTGTGGATCGTGATCTGAATATTCTATTGAAATGGGCATCCAAAGATTTTGATAACTGGACAATGGCTACTTCGGAAATCGTTCACGAAATGATCATGAATCCCAACAGTACACAGGAAGATTTAGCAAAAAAATTTAACATTTCACAGTCTTCTGTAAGTCAAAGGCTGAAACGCGCCAATTACGAACTCATTGTAGAGACTAATCAATATTTTAAAAAGAAAATTTCAGAACTGTAAAATGATTTTTGTTCAGCTCATATTGGCGCATTTACTTGGAGACTTTATTCTTCAGCCAAATTCATGGGTTGCAGAGAAAGAAAGCAAAAAGCTGAAAAGCAAATATTTATACCTTCATGTTCTCATTCACACGATTCTGAGTTTCATTTTCCTTTGGAATACCGAACTTTGGTGGATTGCCGTTTTGGTAGGGTTTTCACATTTTATTATTGATGCTGCAAAGCTGAGCTTCCAGACGGTAAAATCTAAAAAATCATGGTTCTTTATTGATCAGGCTTTGCATATTGCAGTGATTGCAGGAATTTCCTTTTATTTCAATGAATTTAATTTTGATTTTCTTAAAAATCAGGAGTTTTTAAAAATCATTATGGCAGCTTTGTTTTTAACGACACCGGCTTCCATTTTCATCAAGATATTATTGTCTTCGTGGACTCCGGTTTCCGAAACTCAAAACAATATACAGACTGAATCTTTATCAAGTGCCGGAAAATATATCGGGATTTTAGAACGATTATTGGTTTTCACCTTTATTGTAGTCAATCATTGGGAAGGCGTAGGTTTTATGATCGCTGCGAAATCTGTTTTCAGATTCAGTGATCTTGCTCAGGCAAAGCAGAGGAAGTTAACCGAATATGTTCTTATCGGAACTCTTTTAAGTTTCGGAATGGCAGTTTTAACAGGAATTTTAGTTAAGTAATATATCAATCTAATAAAAGTAATTGTAGAAATGGAAAAGAAAGAAATGTTGTACGAAGGTAAGGCAAAACAGGTTTTTGCAACCGATAATCCTAATGAAGTAGTGGTGCGTTTTAAAGACGATGCTACTGCATTCAATGCTCAGAAAAGAGGGTCTGTAGACCTTAAAGGAGAGATGAACAATGCGATCACCACTCTTATTTTTGAATATCTGAATGAAAAAGGGATTAAGACTCATTTCATTAAACAACTGAACGAAAGAGAGCAGTTGGTAAGAAAAGTATCTATCATTCCTTTGGAAATGGTGGTAAGAAACTATTCCGCTGGAAGCATGGCTCAGAGATTAGGAGTGGAAGAAGGAATAAAATCTCCGGTTACCATCTTCGATATCTGTTACAAAAAAGACGAATTGGGAGATCCGCTTATCAACGATCACCACGCAGTGTTCTTAGGTGCGGCAACGTATGAGGAACTTGATGAAATGTATGAATTAACTTCAGACATCAATGAAATCTTAATTGATCTTTTCGATAAAATGAACATCATCCTTGTAGATTTCAAAATTGAATTAGGGAAAACTGCAGATGGTGAAATTATTCTTGCTGACGAAATTTCTCCTGATACATGCAGGCTTTGGGACAAAGATACTATGAAGAAACTGGATAAAGACAGATTCAGAAGAGATCTTGGTGAAGTTACCGAAGCGTATGTTGAGATTTATAACAGATTGAAAGCTGTTCTTAACAAATAAATGTAGAGTAAGCAGATGTAAATTTATTTAACATAATATTTAAATTTACATCTAACTGAAGATCTACAAAAAATCTATATAGAAATAAAAATGAAAAGTTTAGACATTCATAAAAGTGAATATTTAAAACAATTTGAAACTCAAACCTACGGAAGAAATCTTTTCAGAACGCAGGAAGAAGAAAGATTAGACGCTCCCAACGAAGAGTGCGGTATATTCGGAATGTATTCTGATAATGATCTGGATACATTTTCTCTTTCACAGTTCGGGCTTTTTGCACTTCAGCACAGAGGGCAGGAAGCTTGTGGTATTTCTGTTCTTAAAAACGGAAGAATTACCAATATGAAAGATGAAGGTCTGGTTTTGGATGTTTATAAAGAGATCGCAGATCCTGAAACTTTTATGGGAAATTCTGCCATCGGCCACACCCGTTATACAACTGCAGGAGACAAAAAGAAATATAATTTCCAGCCTTTTTTTGCTAAAAACGAATATGATCAGATTATTCTTTCAATTGCACACAATGGAAATTTAACCAATGCAAAAGAGCTGAAAGCTGAGCTGGAAGCTGAAGGTGTTGTGTTCAGAGCAACTTCTGATTCTGAAGTGATTTTAAGATTGATTCAGAAAAATCTTGATCTTGGGCTTCGCGGAGCGATCAAAGCGACCATGGAAAAGATTGAAGGAGCTTATTCTGTAGTCGGAATGACGAGAAACAAATTCTTTGCATTCAGAGATTTCAACGGAATCCGTCCTTTGGTTTTGGGAGCAATTAACGAAAATTCTTATGTGGTTGCTTCTGAATCTGTAGCACTGGACGCTGTTGGAGCACAATACGTACGTGATATTTTACCGGGAGAAATTATTTATACCAATGAAAATGAGCCTGGAAAACTTCACTCCATTATGGTTGATGAAGCAAAAGCAAAACAAAGAATCTGTTCTTTTGAATATATTTATTTTGCAAGACCCGATTCTTCACTTGAAAACATCAATGTTTACGAAATCAGGGAAAAATCAGGAGAAAAAATCTGGCATCAGGCTCCTATAGAAGCAGATGTTGTGATTGGTGTTCCGGATTCCGGAGTACCAGCTGCAATTGGTTTTTCCAAGGCTTCAGGAATTCCTTTCCGTCCGGTTTTAATTAAAAACAGATACATCGGAAGAAGTTTCATCGTACCGACTCAGGAAATGAGAGAAAGGGTAGTAAACCTTAAACTGAACCCGATTATTTCTGAAATTAAAGATAAAAGAGTGGTTATTATTGATGACTCCATCGTACGTGGAACTACTTCAAAAAGACTGGTTAAGATCCTGAAAGATGCAGGAGTGAAAGAAATTCATTTCAGAAGTGTTTCTCCACCGATTATTGCGCCTTGTTATTTAGGAATTGATACGCCATCAAAAGACGATCTGATTTCTGCCAATATGACTACGGAAGAACTGAGAAAATATTTAGGAGTTGATTCTTTAGAATTTTTGAGTGTTAAAAATTTAAAAGAGATTTTAGGTTCTGCCAATCACTGCTTCGGATGTTTTACTGAAGAATATCCGGTGGGAAAAGGAGAGGAAGTGGAGTTATTTAATTAAAAAGATCTCAAAGATCAGATATTCCTAAAAAAAGTTTATTGAAATTGTTTCAATAAACTTTTTTGTTTGTTGTTCTTTTACATATAATTAATCATTCGCTTGTTTATCACCCACAATATTGATGCTTGTAGGAGTTACCAAAGGAATTTTGATTTCGTCTAATTTAGTTTTAATCTGTGATAAAGCATTACTTTTTACCTGAACTATATTGGCTCCAACAGCTAGCCAGAATTTTACCTGTAAAGTGAAATTTCCTTGTTTGTAATTAGTAAAATTCACCTCTGCTGTTTCGGGACGGTCAGTATTTGGCAGATTTCTGATCACTTCTAAAATGCTGTTTTGTGCCTTATGGATATCTTCATCTGCCGGAATTTCAAAATCTAATATGATTCTTCTTTGCGGAGAAGCAGAGATGTTGTAGAAAGGTGCATTGAATATGACCTGATTGGGAATATATGCTTTTTTACCATCATCAGTGATAATTTTTGTTGTAAGAAAGCCAATATCCTGCACTGTTCCGGAGTGATTTCCTATTGTGATATAATCGCCTGTTTTAAATGCTTTGTCTATACCAATCAGCATTCCTGAAAATATACTTGATACAAGATCTTTCAGGGCAACTCCTGCAATAACTCCTGCCACTCCCAGGCTTCCGATAAATTTCCATAAAAAGCTGCTGAAGCCCATGATTTCCAATGCAACAAAAGTACCCAGAAGCATGATAATGAATCTGAAAATTCCGATAATAGTGACTACAGAACCTTCCTTTTTGCTGTTAGGAAAAATTTTGTGCATAAGATTTACTGCAGCTTTACTCAGGTATTTGCTGAACATCAGAAAGAATGAAAAGACGATGATTCCGACTACCAGTTTCGGAGTAAACTGTGCAAACTTCACATACCAGTTCTCTAATACGCGGTATACCATGTCAAAATAGCTGCGACTGGTTTTTTCCATATTTTTTTTTAACAAAAATATAAAATTCTTTAAAATTATTTTGTTGGTTTCAAAAAGTCTATTAAATTTGTAGACTAATAAAACAAAATATTATGTCAATTAAATTAGGAGATACAGCACCGGATTTTCAGGAAGAATCCAGTTTGGGAATAATCAATTTTTATGATTACTTAGGAGATTCCTGGGGAATTTTATTTTCTCATCCTGCAGATTTTACGCCTGTGTGTACTACGGAACTTGGTTTCACTTCAAAACTTCAGTCGGAATTTGAAAAAAAGAATACGAAAGTTATTGCATTAAGTGTAGATGGAGTAGAAGATCATAAAAAATGGATTGAAGACATCAATGAGACCCAGAATACATATGTGCAATTTCCTATCATAGCAGACAAAGACCGGAAGATTTCTGAGCTTTATGATTTCATTCATCCTAATGCTTCAGCTACGGCAACCGTTCGTTCTCTTTTGATTATTGACCCGGAAAAAAAAGTAAGACTTATTATTACCTATCCAGCTTCTACAGGCAGAAATTTCAATGAAATCAGCAGGGTTTTAGATTCATTACAATTGGTAGATGAATATAAGGTGGCAACACCTGTTAACTGGACAGATGGTGATGATGTAATTATTCCGCCTGCTGTTTCTACTGCCGATGCAGAAAAGCTTTATCAAAAAGGTGTTAAAGAAATCAAACCTTATTTAAGATACACACCTCAGCCAAACAAATAGCAATTGGTTTTTTTATTTATTATATAGTTTAGTTTTAATTGAAAAAGCGGCTCGGAATAATTTCCGAACCGCTTTTGTTGTTTATTTAATAATAGTTTATTCAATATTATTGAGCATCGTTTGCTATTTGTTTAGCTTTTGATGTTGGGATAAAGATACTGAAACCTACATTAAAAGTAATGTTAGAGTTTAAACCTTCATTACCAAAACCTGTCTGTCCTCTGTATTTTACCAAACCTTCCAAACCAATGTTCGGAGTGATAAAATAAGAATAACCAGGACCTACACCAAAGTCAAAACCTGTTGTAGAGTTTCCGTTTTCTACGCTGCGACCTCCTAGACCTGCATTAGCTTCAAAAAACCAACGACCATGATTTAATAAATTATCAACACCTTTTTCACCTGGTGAAAGATAATATCTTCCTAAACCACCAACTCCGTAAATGAACTCAGTCGGGCTGCCGTTCGTAACTTTATTGATACCTAGATCTACATATCCACCGACAGCAACATTATCTTCAATGAAATATGCACCTCTTGGCTGAATCTGAATGTTATATCCACCTCCTGTATTCAATCCAAAATTACTTGAAATCAAGCTGCTTCCAACCATCCAGTTACCTCTTTGGATCTGTGCATTTGCTGTAGTAGCTAATCCTGCAACGGCTAATATTCCTGTAAGAATTAGTTTTTTCATAATTTATAATTTAATAATTAATGTTTACTATTTTGAATAAATTATGAAACACAATTAATGTGCCAAACCATCCTGTTATGAAGCTTTTTAATAAAAAACAGTCAATTTTGTCATAATATACTTATGTGGAAAATTGAAGTTATTTTTAATGATATGATAATTTAAATCAACAATAAAACCACAGCAGCAACAAGCCCTGCAACTGTGAATTTAATTCCACGTTTGAATGCTTTACTTTTTGGGTTAAACATCCAGAAGCTTGATATAACGAAGAAAAAGAGACAAATCCCGAAAAATGCATTTAGAGGCGAAAATCTATCTTTAGACTGAGATTTGTGAAGTTTTGCCATTTTATCCAAAATGAAAGGCAGCTCTTTTTTTGTGTATTTTGCTTCTCCTGTTACAGAGTTATAAGTTCCCTGTTTGAATTTAAGAATGGTTCCTTCTGTTTTTTCAACCTCAAAATTCTTAATTTTCAGTTCTTTACCAAGCGCTTTTTCATCAAGATTTTTTTCGATGATTTTTTCATATTTTTTTTCTTTTTTAAGAAAGTCGGTATCTCTGTAAATGAGCAAGACGCCACTTACAGCGTAAATTGTCATAATGCCTGCCATGAAATACCCCAGATATCGGTGGGTAATTCTCATGAAACTTCTTGTGTCTTTAATCTTATCCATGTATTGTTTTATTTCAAATAGTAAAAGTGGAAACCTCAAAATTCAGTTACCACTTTCCAATAATTTATCTTGTTGAACTTAGAGTTTATAGGTTAATGTAAAATAATAGTTTCTTGGTGCAATTGGGTTTACAGAATAATTTTCGTGTACATTGTAGTTTACTGTGTCAAAAAGATTACCCACTCTTGCCTGGATCATGAATTTTTTCCATTCATAAGCTGCTGATAGTGATACAGTAGTGTAGTCATCCAACTCAAAAACTCTGCTTATACCGTTTCTTTTTTGTAAGCTGTTGGCACCGGTTTTTGTGTCGTTCCATCCTGCAAGTCTGTCACCTATGTAATATATTCCGGCTCCAAATTTTAATCCGGGAACAAATTTTGTGAATTTATAAAATACAGATGCATTTGCTGTTGTAGCAGGAGTTCTTACTAATCTTTGGTTTTCAACATACCCAAACATTTCCGGAGTATCCAGATAAACAGAATGGTTATATGAAAAACCACCAATAATAGATAAATTTTCATTAGGATTGCCTGTAATATCCAGTTCAACACCTCGGCTTCTCATTTTTCCTGCAAAATCTTTTGTAAGACCTGTAGGATCTATAGGGTTGCCATTGTCATCCAGTGCATTCTGGTAATAATTTCTGTAGAAAATCTGATAAACTGTCAGGTTAACTGCTAATGAATTATTCCAAAGATTTTTTTTGGCACCCACTTCGTACTGATCAATATTAGTAGGAGTAAGAGCTTCATTATTTCTTAGCTTCCCAACATTGGCTGCAAACGAATTGGTATATGTGGCAAATGCAGAAAAGTTATCATTAGGCATATACACGAAACCTAATTTTGGTGATATTGCCTGATCTGATGAAGCTGAATTATCTACCAGCTTTTTAACTTCTTTAGAATCAATACTTACCAAACCGTTTGTTACGGTTTTAAATGCAGTATTAATGGTAGGCATATTTTCAATATATGACCATCGTAATCCGGCAATTACTTTGAATTCTTTAGTTAGGCTGATAAAATCCTGAGCATAGACACCAATTCTTCTCGTATTGATTCTGTTTTTTTCTAATTTTTCTGAATCAGGCATATTTCCACCTATCCATGATTCTGGGTTGTCAAGATAAAGCAGACCATTGCTGTTCCCATTGGTTCCGTAAAGATAACTTGTTCCGTAAGCACGTCTGGTGGTGGGATTAAAGTAGCTGTATGCGTCGGCTGTACCATAATCTGCATCAGTTCCGAATAATACTTTATGATTAATTTTTCCCGTATTAAACTCTCCATTCAGATTTACCTGTGCAGACGTATAGTTTTGTTCATTATAGGTTCTGTTCAATGGTCTCTTCCATGTCAGTCTGTCGCCTACATAGCCCCACTGAACTCTTTCTGTTGAAAAGTAATCTTTTGTATAGTTCTGATAAGAAGCTGTAGCATTTAGAGTCCATCTTTCGCTGAACTGATGATTAAAAGTAACATTGGTAGTAGCCTGTTCTACATTTTGAAATTGCCAATCTGTTCCTAAAAACGAATTTCTTGGCAGAAGATTATTTAATTTAAAAGTATAACCATCTCGCTCGGTAATAGCTCCAATTCCAAAATCAGGAGTGAAATCATTCTTAAGATAATCTGCTTCAATGATTAATTGCGATTTTTCACTCAAATTAAAAAGAAATGAAGGATTAAAATAATATTTTTCCGATTGTACTACATCTCTGAAACTTTCAGCATATTCATAGGTTCCATTAACTCTGAATGCAGCGTTTTTTGAAAGCGGACCATAAATATCAACCATTGGTTTATAAGAATTCCAGCTTCCGGCGTTCATTCCTACATTTCCTCCGAAATTAAATCTCGGTTTTTTAGTAATCATATTAATAACACCACCTGCAGCAGTATTTCCGTACAGCATTGCATTAGCACCTTTCAAAACTTCCACTCTTTCCAAGCCTGTTACTTCTGGAAAAACACCGCTGTTGACTCTGGAACCATTTTTGAAAATATTGTCATTTCCTAAGATAAAACCTCTTCCTCCAAAGCTGTCCTGTGAATTTCCTCTTGAGGAAGTTACATAAATACCATTTACATTCTGAAGAACATCACTTAGCTGTTTTGCCTGTTGCTGCTCAATGATTTCGTGAGTTACAATAGCGATCGGCTGAGGAGTTTCCATCATCGTAAGATTAGACTTTGTAGATAAAGGTCTCGCTTTGTTGGGGTTTCCTGTCTTATGAAGATTCACATCTTCAATAGTTTGAATTTTAAGGGTATCACTTTCAATATATTTCAGCTGCGCATCCAAAGAAATGGTTGCGAATATTAATCCTATTGTTGCAAGCTGCTTTTTCATGTTCGTTTTATTGTTATTTAGAGCGGTTTTAAATAGTACGCAAATGTAAATTATTATTTAGAATTAATAAAAACTATAAAATGATATTTATCATTAATTGGTTATTTAGAAAATAGGATGTTTCCTGCTTTTATGAGGATTCAAAGGGAATTATAATATCTTTGTTAAAAATTTAGAGTATGCAATTAATTAAAGCAGGACTGTGTGCGTTTGGAATGAGCGGTAAAGTTTTTCATGCTCCGTTTTTGAAAGAACATCCTGGCTTCTTTATTTCAGCAATTGTTGAGAGGAATAAGAAAGAATCTAAAGAAAAATATCCTGATGCAACTATTTACCGCTCGGTGGAAGAGATGCTGAATCGTGCAGATATTGATCTGGTTATCGTAAATACTCCCGTTCAGACACATTTTGATTTTGTTAAAAAAGCTCTACAAGCAGGAAAAAATATTGTTGTTGAAAAGCCTTTTACTGTAAATGCTGCTGAAGCTGAGGAATTATCGGAATTAGCCAAAGAAAAAGGGTTATTTTTAAGTGTCTACCAAAACAGAAGATTTGACAGAGATTTTCTAAAGGTGAAAGAAATTCTGTCGGGCGGAAAGCTGGGTGAATTGAAAGAGGTAGAAATTCGTTTCGACAGATTCAGAACTGAAGCAGGAGGTAAAGAACATAAAGAAAATCCGAATCATAAGGGTTCCGGAGCACTTCATGACTTAGGAGCACATCTTATAGATCAGGCAACTTTGCTTTTTGGGTTTCCTGATAAGATTTTTGCTGATGTTTTTTCGATGAAAGGGGAGAATTTTGCCAATGATTATTTTGAAATTTTACTCTATTATAAAAATCATTTTATCGTACGATTAAAATCAAGTACATTTTCTAAAGAAGCCCATTATGCTTACAGTCTTCATGGTTCCAAAGGCAGTTTTTTGCAGGAGCGAAGCGACAATCAGGAAAATGAACTGATTGCAGGAGCCATTCCTGTTTATGGAAAAGACTGGACAAAGCCTTTACAGCAACAAGATGGAATTCTCAATTTTGTTGATGAAAATCAGAAAACCGAGCGGATTCTCACATTAAGCGAGCCGGGAAACTATATGAACTATTACCAGCAGATTTACGAACATATTGTTTTTGGATACCCGCTGCCATCGCCTGCCGAAGAAATTATTCAGAATATGCAAATTATTGAAGCAGCGATAGAAAGTGCTAAAGAAGAAAAAGTGGTTTATTTATAAGGTTTTAGGGTTGGGATAATAAGAGAGTTTTGATTTGCCAAAAATAATTGATAAACAAACTCTTTTGGTCTAAAAAAACAGCCTTTCCGACTCTAAAACTCTCAAAAACCCTTTATTTCAACTATGCTTCTCCTAAGATTTCCTGAAGTTCCAGCCATCTCATTTCGTGATTTTCAAGCTTTTCTGAAATTGTTTCGAGTTCTGCTGACAAACCTGCTATTTTTTCATAATCGGTTTCATTATTAAGCTTTTCTAAAATTTCAGCTCTGTTTTTTTCGAAATCCGGCATTTCCTTTTCAATTGTTTCGAGCTCTCGCTGCTCTTTGAAAGAAAGTTTCTTTTTTGCGGTAACAGGAGGATTGGCTGCAGGAAGTTTTTTTTCAGGAGTTTCGGTTTTATCCTCTGTTTTTTGATTTCCTGATTCAGTTTTTTTACTTTCTCTGTATTCGGAAAAGTTTCCGGTAAAGTCTTTAATTTTTCCGTTGCCTTCAAACGCCAGAATATGATCTACGATTCTGTCCATAAAATACCGGTCGTGGGAAACGATAATCAAAGAACCCTGAAATTGCTGTAAAAAATTTTCTAATACCGTTAAAGTAGGAAGATCCAGATCATTGGTAGGTTCGTCAAAAATCAAAAAGTTTGGATTCTGATACAGGATATACATCAGATGCAGTCTTCTTTTTTCTCCTCCCGAAAGTTTGGAAATAGGAGAGTACTGCGTTTGGTCATCAAAAAGAAATAATCTTAAAAACTGCGATGCAGAAAGACTTTTTCCGTTGGCTAAAGGATAATGTTCTGCTACTTCTCTGATGAAATCAATCACTCTTTCATCTTCTTTATACTGAAGTCCTTTTTGTGAAAAATATCCAAAATGGATGGTTTCTCCGGTTTCAATCTCTCCGTTGTCAGCTTTTTCAAATCCCTGAATGATATTTAATAAAGTAGATTTCCCGGCTCCGTTTTTACCCACAATACCCACTTTTTCACCTCTCTGGAAAGAATAACTGAAGTCTTTCAGCAAAACTTTGTCTCCAAAACTTTTATCAATATTTTTGAGCTCCAGGATTTTGTTTCCTAATCTTTTCATTTCAAAATCAAGTTCTAGACCTTGTTTCCTGGTATCAGTTTTAGCAACTTTTTCCGTTTCGTAGAAAGAATCAATTCGTGATTTTGACTTAGTAGTTCTGGCTTTCGGCTGTCTTCTCATCCATTCCAGTTCCTTTCTGTAAAGGTTGTTTGCTTTATCAATGGTGGCATTCAGATTATCTTCACGAATCATTTTATTCTCAAGATATGTTGCGTAAGCCCCGTTATGAACATATAAGTTCTGATCTTCCATTTCCCAGATAGTATCACAAACACTGTCGAGAAAATAACGATCGTGAGTAACCAACAGTAATGTTATTTTTGCCTTATTCAGATAGTTTTCCAGCCATTCTACCATTTCAACATCCAGGTGATTGGTTGGCTCATCCATAATCAATAGAGTATGGCGGTGTTCAGCTCTGGTCGCTGTTAAAAGTTTTGCCAAAGCTACACGTTTAATCTGTCCTCCCGAAAGATTTCCCATTTTGGCATTCAGGTCTGTAATTTTGAGCTGAGAAAGAATCTGTTTCATTTCGTTTTCCAGATCCCAGGCTTTATGCACTTCCATTTGCGCCAAAGCATTTTCTATAAAATCGGTATCAGTAGAATGCAGAGATTGATGATAGTTTTTCAGTGCCTGAATCGGTTCAGAATCCAGCGTCATCATATATTCATCAATGGTGAGCTGAGAATCAAAATCAATTTCCTGATCAAATAAAACTACCTGAATATCTTTGTTGATAATTACAGTTCCGCTGTCCGCAATTTCTTTACCCATCAAAATTTTAAGAAGAGTAGATTTTCCGCTGCCGTTTTTGGCAACAATGGCAATTTTATCCCCTTCATTGATATTAAAACTGATGTTTTTAAATAAAGTCTTTATTCCGTACGATTTGGTAAGATTCTCAGCAGCAACGTAATTCATCTGATATATAAATTTTGTGCCACAAAAGTACAAAATATAAAAATCTGCCGACAACAAAAAACATTTTAGTTTCGATTCGTTAGTGCTTAAATCTAACCTTAAAAATAATTATCCCGAAAAACAATATTAACTTATAATGAACGATCAATCTGCTTTTTTCATCGCAGCACTTGCGGTAAATCCGTGTATGGCAATAGAGAGAAGAATGGTAAATAAAACCAATGTCCATAATTCATTTTCATTTTCAAAATCAAATTTAGAAAGAGCAAAAGAGAGATAAAACACAGATCCCATTCCACGGATTCCGAAAAAACCGACTACAAGTTTATCCCGAAAGTTGAGTGTGTTTTTTCTGAGTGCTATCCAGCCGAATAACGGACGTAATACCAGAAGAAATACAAGACCAAAACCTACTGTTTGCCATGTTATATTTTCTAAACTTCCCATCACCACACTTCCTCCAAGCAGAATAAGTAGAATACACAACAGAAGTCTTTCTATCTGATCAGTAAAAGAATGAAGCTCATCATGATATTCATGTTTTTTCTCGTAATGACGGAAGGTAACGGCACATACAAAGACCGAGATGAAGCCGTATCCTGAGATGAGTTCGGTACATCCATAAACTAAAAGTGTAGCAGCTACCGCAAGAAGTCCGTCACTGGTTTTCAGGAATTGGTATTTTTTTGCAGCATCAAATACTATATATCCCAGAGTTTTTCCTGCTATAAATCCGATAAGGAGTCCTATTCCTATACGGTAAATTACATCATACGTAAACCATTTGAAAAAGCTTACGTCATGCCCAGACGTTGAAAAACTGATAACTACGGCAAGCCATGAAAAAGGAAATGCCACTCCATCATTAATTCCTGCTTCTGCTGTAAGAATAAATTTTGTCTTACTTGTATGTTTTTCATTGGGAGGTCCCACCTGTACATCAGATGCCAAAACGGGATCTGTAGGAGCCAGAACTGCTCCCAGTAAAACTGCTGAAGCCAAACCCAGACCTAATATATAATATCCTAAGAGAAATACAGCAGAAATACATAAAAGCATTGTTATAAAAACCAGCTTTAGCGGAGAAGACCAGTTTTTAAAAGAAAATTTCTGATCAATTTTTAATCCTGTGCCCATTAAGGAAATAATAACAATAAGCTCAGAAAGGTGAAGCGTAAAATCAAGATTATCTCCGGGAATGGGGTTGGGTAAATGTTGTGGAAAAAGTAAATAAATAAGACCTCCAAATAAGACGTAAAATACAGAATAAGAAATTCCTGTATATTGAGATAGTTTTGGCATCCAAACCATTAAAAATGCTGCAAGACCTGCAAAAGTTAATATTAATACATAATCCATCCTGTAATTGTAATCTGGTTTAAAACAATATTCCAAGCAAATTTTCAGCCACAATAAATAAAAATATTGATGATTGTATATTGAAAAACAAACTACATTATAATTTAAAGACTACATTTGTGGACATTTTTATGGCTTATCACTTTAAAATTTTCACCTCTGTTTCAGAACTTCCGGATGACTGGGATTTTACTATAGGACAATACAATGTTATGCTGTCAAAATCCTACTTTTATACTTTAGAAGAGTCTAAACCAAAGAACATGAAATGTGTTTTCGCAGGTTTTTTTGATCGTAATGAATTGATTGGAGGGGCTTTGATTCAGTATCTGAGTTTTTCAGAACATAAAACATTTCAGAAAAACGAAATTTTATGCAGCATCAGAAATTTTATTACAAAACAGTTCAGCCGCGATTTATTGATTCTTGGAAATAATATGCTCACCGGGCAAAACGGATTTTATTTTAATCTTTCAAAAATCACCTCAGAAAATGCAATACTGTTATTGGATGAAGCCTCACTGGAGTCTCAACACCTGTTTGGTAAACCATCCCTTGTTTCGTTCAAAGATTATCAGAAAAGTTTTCTAAAACATTTTGAAACCAAAAACTTTGAGAAGTATTACAGATTTTCTGTTCAGCCCAACATGATTTTAAACATCAGGAAAGAATGGAAGAGCATGGAAGACTATTCTCTTGATTTTTCTAAAAAGTATAGAGCAAGATTTAAATCTGCCAAAAAAAAGCTGGATGGCATTCATAGAAGTGAATTGGACATTGAAGAGATTAAAAAATATCAGCATGATATGAATGCTCTTTATCAGAATGTAGCTGAAAATGCACCATTCAACACTTTTTTTCTTCGTGAAAATCATTTTAAATCCATGAAGTTTCATCTGGGTAACAAATTCAGGGTATTCGGGTACTTTTTAGAAGAAAAACTGATTGGTTTTTATACTTTAATCATCAATAATAAAGATGTTGATACTTATTTTCTTGGGTACGATAAAGAAATTCAGAAGGAGAAACAAATTTATCTGAATATGCTTTTTGATATGGTAGAATTTGGGATCGAAAATCGTTTTGAAAGAATAATTTTTGGCAGAACGGCTTTAGAAATAAAGTCTACGATTGGTGCAGAACCTGTTGAAATTTTTGGATTAATCCGGCATAAAAACAAATGGGTTAATTTCCTGATGGAAAAGATTTTTACTTCAGTTAATCCAAAAACCGAATGGATTCAGCGTAAACCGTTTAAATAAAATATTTCTAAATTTGGTTAAAAAGGTTTAAGCTTTAAAATTTCTTATCAATGATAATGAATATTAATTCAGAAATATCATAAAACTTCTAAATTATTCTTTGATAAATTTTGCATAGTAAATATTGTTCTTGGTTTTTACTTTCAGATAATAGGTGCCTTTTGCAAAGTCTTCCACCTGAACAGATTTTTGAACAGATTTTGTAATAAATCTCCCAAGATTATCATAGATTTCGACAGCCGTTACTTCTTCTTCAGTCGCGATATTCAGGATGGTTTTTACAGGATTCGGAAAAATTGCAATTTTATTTCTTTTTACAAGTTCAGAAGTATTTAATGTTGAATTATAAAAATTTCCAAAATTTAAAATTCCGTATCCCATCTGATCAGTATGAGCGGGATAGAGTGAAGCAGTCTGACGGAGTTTGGTTCTCATCAAATCTCTGTTCATGGTAGGAAACGCCTGTATGAGACAGGCAACGCCGCCTGCGGCAACAGGAGTTGAGAGAGAAGTTCCTGTAGAGGTTGTTACAGAATTGTTGTTAACTGTTACCGTATTGGTACCTCTTGCACTTGCATCTGGTTTTACAGCTCCGAGAGAATTGGGTCCGTAGGAAGAAAATCCTGAAGAATTTCCTGCTGAATCTACGGCTCCTATAGTGAAAACTTTGGTATTATCTGCCGGTGTTGTAAGGTAATGCCACGAATTCTGCCCGGAATTGCCTGCTGCAAATAAAACAAAAATGCCTTTGTTGACAGCAATTTCGCTTCCTCTTGCGATGAAGGATGTTGATCCGTTCAGATGAGCATAGGTGTAATTGTACTTAGGATCATCAAAGATATTGTAGCCCAGAGAAGTAGTAATGATGTCAACTCCTTTTCGGTCGGCTTCTTCAGCAGCTTCAATCCAATATAATTCTTCTTCCGGAATCTCAACAGCCGCATTTTCGCTTCTGTAAAGATAAAAATCAGCATCAGGAGCAGAACCAACAAACGAATCTGCGATATATCCGCCGATTGTTCCTAAAACAATTGTTCCGTGATAATTTAAAGAAGGATTGTAAATGTCGGTATTTTTGGCTACAAAATCATAGCCGCCTTTAATTTTATTCTGAGTCCATAATCTGGAAAATGCAGAACCGGTATTTACGGTAGGAAATCCGGTATCAATGACGGCAATAGTAACTCCGGTTCCCGTATATCCTGCAAGATGAAGAGGTCTGAGATTGATCTGATCAATCTGTTCGGAACCTGCGCCGTACCCAAAAACAGTTAAGTTTTTTTGTTGAGCTTCAAAATCAGACCATTTATTTGTTGTCTGATTTTTTAAAACAAGAGAAGAATTTTTAGCAAAACTTTCAACAGACTGCACGAAAGGCTGAGCTTTTATGATATTTACCTGAGCCTGATTGGCATTCACTGCAACACCATTCAGCCATTTAGAATAATCGGTAATGGTAAATCCCAGATTTTGTAAATTTTGAATATAAGACTGCTCAATAGGAGCGTCCTGATCGTTAAGCGGAATTCCCAAGGCAGTTCTTCTGTCAATAGATTTTTGTGAAAGCTCGGAAAGCGGATTGGCATAAAATGCAGCTTTGTTTGGTTTTCCTGTAAAATAGACAAATACCAATTCCGATTGTGCATGTGTAATGGAGTAACCCGCTAAAAAACAAAAGAGTAAAAACTTTTTCATCTTATAATTTTGCATAAAGATAAAACAAAATCAATAAAATTTTTGACAGGATTTTAAATTCCTTATTTTTACACAAATATTTGTTGATAAACCCACACACAATTTAAACTTTAAATGTGACGGTACTTTCAAAAAAAATTAAAAAATATGAAGAAAATTCAGATGGTTGACTTACAAAGTCAGTATTACAAAATAAAAAATGATGTAGATAATGCAGTTCTTAATGTGATGGATTCTGCTGCTTTTATCAACGGACCTGAAGTGAAGCTTTTTCAAAACGAAATGGAAACTTATCTGGATGTAAAACACGTAATTCCTTGTGCTAACGGAACAGATGCTTTGCAGATTGCTTTGATGGCACTTGATCTGAAGGAAGGCGATGAAATCATTACGTCAGATTTTACTTTTGCTGCAACTGTAGAAGTAATACACTTATTGAAACTGAAATCGGTTTTAGTAGATGTAGATTACGATACTTTTACCATCTCTACTGAAGCTGTTAAAAAAGCGATTACTCCAAAAACAAAAGCGATTATTCCTGTACATCTTTTCGGGCAGTGTGCCAATATGGAAGAGGTCTTAAAAATAGCTGAAGAAAACAATCTTTTTGTTATTGAAGATAATGCACAGGCAATTGGTTCAGAATTTACTTTTTCAGACGGAACGGTAAAAAAAGCGGGAACCATGTCTACTGTAGGAACAACTTCTTTCTTTCCTTCTAAAAATTTAGGCTGTTATGGAGACGGAGGTGCTATTTTTACCAACAACGATGATTTGGCGCACAGATTAAGAGGAATTGTCAATCATGGGATGTATGAAAGATATTACCATGATGAAGTTGGAGTAAATTCCCGATTAGACAGTGTTCAGGCAGCGATTTTAAGAAAAAAACTTCCCCATTTGGATACTTACAATGATGCAAGAAGAAAAGCGGCAGATTTTTATGATGAAGCATTTGCAGGGAACGAAAATATCCTGACTCCCAAAAGAGCTGAATACTCAACGCATGTATTTCACCAATATACTTTAAGAATTCTGAATGGAAAACGTAATGAACTACAGAAGTTTTTAACTGAAAAAGAAATTCCTGCAATGATTTATTATCCTGTAGCTTTAAGAAAGCAAAAAGCTTATTACCAGGAAAGTAATGATGCTGATTTTGTGAATACAGACAAACTTTTGGATCAGGTAATATCTCTTCCGATGCATACGGAATTGGATGAAGAGCAGTTGAAGTATATTACGGATGCTGTGTTGGAATTTATGGGATAAATGAAGAAGAGAGTTTTTAAGTATAGAATTATCGGGATTTTACTATTTTTAATAGAAGTCTTTATATTCATTTTATTTAGCTTTGGAAGTTATGATAGCTTTGCTAACTTTACTTCACAAGAAATATTTTCACAAGAAAGTTGTCTTTTTCTATTTGCTGTTGCAGTAGCTTTTACTTCTTTTTTAAGTTTAATTTCGCTTCTATTTAGATCTAGATATACAATTTTACTTTTAAACATTCACTATTCAATTATTTTATTACTTTTTCTAATTGGAATGATGCAATTAATTTACAGAAATGATTACTATAAGGAGGATAATTGGAAATTTATTACAATAATTTCAATTATTTTAATTCTCATATTCATGGTGAATTTCTTTAAGATTAAACGTATTGATTTCTTGGAATTAGATGAAATAGGAAAACCAAATTAGCATTACATATAAAACAATGGCAATACTCGTCACAGGCGGACTCGGATATATCGGTTCTCACACGGTTGTAGAACTCATCAACAATAATTTTGAAGTGGTAATCGTAGATGATTTATCCAATTCGGAAAAATTTATTTTACACAATATAGAAGAAATTACAGGTAAAAGACCTGTTTTTTACCCTTTCGATTTAAAAAGAAAAGAACTTCTTACTCAGGTTTTTGAAGCACATCAGATTGAGGGATGCATCAATTTTGCTGCTTTTAAAGCGGTAGGAGAGAGTCAGGAAAAACCAATAGACTATTATGAAAATAATTTGTTTTCGTTAATTAACATTCTTCAGGAATTTAAATCAAGAAATATTTCTAATTTTATCTTCAGTTCATCATGCACAGTTTACGGACAGGCAGATGAAATGCCGATTGATGAAAACACGCCGCTCAAAATGCCAGAAAGTGTGTATGGGAAAACAAAGCAGATGGGCGAAGAGATTCTGAAAGATTTTGCAGTTGCTTATCAGAAAAAGGTATGTCTTTTAAGATATTTTAATCCGATTGGTGCTCATCCTTCAGCATTGTTGGGAGAATTACCGATTGGAATTCCCAATAATCTGATTCCTTATGTGATGCAGACAGCAGCCGGAATTCGTGAAAAACTGAGTGTTTGGGGAAATGATTATCCTACTGAAGACGGAACGGCTATCAGAGATTATATTTATGTAGTAGATCTCGCAAAAGCGCATGTCGCAGCTCTAAAAAATCTGATGAATAAAAATTCAGATGAGACAGTTGTTGATGTTTTCAATTTGGGAACAGGAAAAGGTTCATCGGTTTTAGAAGTTGTACATGCTTTTGAAAAAGCAAACGAAGTTTCAGTCCCTTATAAGATCTGCGATAGAAGAGAAGGTGATATTACCATTGCTTATGCCAATGCAGATAAGGCAGAAAAAGAGTTAAAATGGAAATCAGAAACATCTTTGGAACAGGCTTTGAAGACAGTATGGGAGTGGCAGAAATATCTGCAGTCAAGAAACAATTAACATTAAATATTGCGGAATTTATGATTTTAAAAAATTCAGCAATTATAAACTTAAAAAAATAGCTACTTATGAAAACACAAAGAATAGGAATTACCTTTTCCTCATTTGATTTGTTGCATGCAGGTCATATCAAGATGCTGGAAGAAGCAAAAACTGTTTGCGATTACCTTATTGTAGGTCTTCAGATAGATCCTTCACATGATCGCCCTAATAAAAATAAACCTACTCAGACGATTGTAGAAAGATACATTCAGCTAAAAGCAGTGAATGCAGTAGATGAGATCATTCCGTATTACACAGAAGAGGATTTGGAAGATATTTTGAAATCTTTCGTTATTGATGTGAGAATTATTGGTGATGATTATCTGGACAGAGATTTTACAGGAAAAAAATATTGTGAAGAAAAAGGAATTGAAATTTTTTATAATAAAAGAGATCACCGTTTTTCTTCCAGCGATTTAAGGCGGAGAATCTATGAAGCCGAAATGGCAAAAGAGCTCTTAAAATAAAAAAATTCCGAAATATTAATATTTCGGAATTTTTATAATTTTTATTTCTTGATGATAAATTCAGATGTGTGATTTTCAATGCTCAGGATATATTGTCCTTTCGCAAAATTGCTCAGATCTATTTTCTGCAGCTGTCCGGAAGTAAGTGTTTCAAACAATATTTTACCTGAAACATCATAAATCTTCAGAGCAAGATTTTTTTCTGAAGAATCTATCATAATATAATCTGATGTAGGATTCGGAAACACCTTAAACAATTTCTTTATGGAAGCTTCTTTGGTGTTGAGAAAAGAATTATTGTAAAATACTTTATTTCCGTCAGCAGGATTAGTAATGATCAATGTTTTTGCAGTTCCGTTATTCAGAATTTCATAATTAAAAACAGCTCCGTTTGCCACTAAATAAAAATCACAATTCTTTTGATCATAAGGTCTTGCGTTTTGCCAATTGGTTCCCCAATAATCGACTAGAGTACAAGCTCCGCTGGTTTTAGTAAAAGAATTTTGAGTTGCTGAAAAAACTATTTGTACACCTGCAGTATTAAAATATCTCGAGCTGAAGGTATATAAAGATCCGTTCTGCACAAATGATGATGTCGTAAGACTTTGATCCATCATGGGTGAGTTGGTAGTCTGTCCGTTCATCTGAATTTGGGAAATATACCAGCTATTGTTGAAAAGCTCAGGATTTTGTGCAGAAATCAGTCCGCCAATCAGAGTCAGACAGAGTAAAGTTTTTTTCATGGAATTATTTTTTTAAAGTTACAAATTTTTTTGAAAAAATTAGTGTGAAACAGCTTTCAATCCAATTACAGAACCAATTAAGGTACTGATGAAGAATATTCTCCAAAAACTTACTGGATCTTTGAAAAAGAAGATCCCAATCAAGACGGTTCCTACAGCCCCAATTCCGGTCCAGACTGCATAAGCGGTTCCGATAGGCAAAGTTTGGGTAGCTTTGATTAATAATAGCATACTGATCGTTAAGCAGACCAAAAACCCGGCGAACCATGCATACATTTCGTTTCCGGTGGTTTCTTTTACTTTTCCGAGGCACGATGCGAAAGCTACTTCGAACAGTCCCGCAATGATTAAAATAATCCAGTTCATAATTTATCTCTTATTTTAATGTCAAAAATAAACCTTTTAAATATAATGATGAAGGCAGGCAAATTTTGTTTTAGTAACTTTGTAAAACTTTAAACGTAGAACATTAAACTTTAAACAAAATAAATGCACAAAGCAGGATTTGTAAACATCGTTGGAAAACCAAATGCAGGAAAATCTACTCTTCTTAATCAATTGATGGGAGAGAAGCTGGCAATTGTAACACAGAAAGCCCAAACAACACGACATAGAATTTTTGGAATTTATAATGAGGAAGACTTACAGATTGTATTCTCTGATACACCGGGAGTTTTAGATCCCAAATACGGTCTTCAGGAAAAAATGATGGATTTTGTCAAAGATTCTTTGCAGGACGCTGATGTTTTTCTTTTTATTGTAGATGTTACAGATAAAGCCGATCCTTCAGAGTTTCTTATAGATAAACTGAATAAAATTCCTGTTCCGGTATTGCTTTTATTGAACAAAGTAGATCAAACCAATCAGGAAGGTTTGGAAAAACTGGTAACGGAGTGGCACGAAAGAATTCCGAAAGCTGAAATTCTTCCAATTTCGGCACTAAATGCTTTTAATACAGATATCATTCTTCCAAAGTTAAAATCTATGCTTCCGGAAAGTCCTGCGTACTACGATAAAGATATGTACACAGACAAACCGGAAAGATTTTTTGTAAACGAAGCCATCAGAGAAAAAATTCTTTTAAACTATGATAAAGAAATTCCTTATTCGGTAGAAGTAGTGACCGAAATGTTCAAAGAAAAAGAAGGAATTATTTTTATTGATTCTATTATTTATGTAGAGAGAGATACCCAAAAAGGAATTTTAATTGGGCATAAAGGCGAGGCGATCAAAAAAGTAGGAACCGAAGCTAGAATTGATTTAGAAAAATTCTTCGACAAAAAAATTCATCTGAATCTTTTCGTAAAAGTAAAGAAAGACTGGAGGAAAAACGATCGTGATCTTAAAAATTTTGGCTACAGATAAACTAAAAAACCAATATCCATCGCTGTATTAAAAGATTTTATTATCTTTAATTTTAAAATTTATTCAATGATCTATTTTAACTCGAAAACCACTCCTGTAATTTTTGATATTGTTATTTTTATAGTAAGATTATTGGTTGGATTTGCGATGATTTCTCACGGATTTCCCAAACTTCAAATGCTGATTGAGGGCGGAGATATCCAGTTTTTTGATTTTATAGGACTAGGTCCGAAAATAACTTTAGGATTAACGGTCTTTGCTGAATTTGTTTGTTCAATTTTTATCATATTAGGACTTTTCACCAGAGTTGCGGCAGGTTTTCTGGTTTTTACTATGATGATAGCAGCGTTTGTTGTACACGGCTCAGATCCTTTCGATAAAAGAGAGATGAGTCTTTTGTATCTTTCAATTTATCTGATT
Source organism: Chryseobacterium sp. L12 (assembly GCF_056133985.1). Classification (NCBI taxonomy): domain Bacteria; kingdom Pseudomonadati; phylum Bacteroidota; class Flavobacteriia; order Flavobacteriales; family Weeksellaceae; genus Chryseobacterium; species Chryseobacterium sp. L12. The sequence continues at coordinate 161,832 of NZ_JBVYOF010000002.1, forward strand.
ATCATTTCATTGGGAGCCGGAAAAATTTCAGTAGATCACATGATCGAAAAAAGGAGAGGAAATTCAGAATGGTAAACTTATTTGATATAAATAAAAATCCCGGAACATTTTTAAATGCTTCGGGATTTTTTATTGTGAAAATAAATTTTAAGCTAATTTCTGAGAATCTGCTACAAACTGAGCCAGTCCGCTGTCTGTCAAAGGATGCTTCAGCAGACTCAAGATCGGAGGAAGCGGTGAAGTGATAACATCTGCACCGATTTTAGCACAATCTATAATGTGCATAGAGTGACGGATGGAAGCTGCTAAAATTTCGGTTTCATACATATAATTATCAAAAATCAATCTGATTTCCTGAATTAAATTTAAACCGTCTGTCGTAATATCATCTAATCTTCCTAAAAATGGAGAAACGTAAGTTGCGCCTGCTTTTGCTGCCAAAAGAGCCTGTCCCGGAGAAAAAATCAGTGTACAGTTGGTTTTGATTCCTTTATCTGAAAAATATTTTAAAGCCTTAATTCCGTCTTTAATCATCGGGATTTTCACCACAATATTCGGGTGGATTGCCGCAAGTTCATCACCTTCTTTGATCATTTCTTCATACGTAGTAGAAAGTACTTCTGCAGAAATATCTCCGTCTACAATTTCGCAGATCGCTTTATAATGATTTTTGATTGCTTCCGCTCCCTGAATTCCTTCTTTAGCCATCAATGAAGGATTAGTAGTTACGCCATCAAGAATTCCAAGATCTTTTGCTTCCTTAATCTGCTCCAAATTGGCAGTGTCAATAAAAAATTTCATTCGTTTATAGATTTATTCGCACAAAGATAATCATTCCTTTGTAATTCATGGTTTCACTAATAAAATGATTAGTTTTAATTATCTTTGTTTTTGTCAGAAAAATTAATTAAACATTAATCATATCATGAACATCATATTGGCTTCGACCTCTACACTTTTCGGCGGAAATTATCTGGAATATTTAAAAGAGGACTTAGTAAAGCTCTACGATGGAGTAGATGAAATTATTTTTATTCCTTTTGCCAGACCGGGAGGAATTTCTCATGAAGAATATACCCAGAAAGCACAATCTTTTTTTGAAACATTAAATATTAAAGTAAAAGGTCTTCATCAATTTGAAGATAAAATTGAGGCAGTGAATGCTGCAAAAGCATATTTTACAGGCGGCGGAAATACTTTTTTGCTGGTTAAAACTTTACATGAAGAAAATTTGATGTCTGTTTTAAAGCAAAACATAGAAAGCGGAAAGCCTTACTTAGGATGCAGCGCCGGAAGCAATATTGGCGGACAAAATATGAAAACAACCAATGATATGCCGATCGTTTATCCACCGAGTTTTGATTGTATGGGGTTGGTTCCTTTTAATATAAATCCTCATTATCTTGATCCGAACCATGGCTTGAAACACAATGGAGAAACCAGAGAAACCAGAATTAAAGAATTTTTAACGCAAAACGATGTTAAAGTTGTAGGGCTTCGTGAAGGGAATTGGATCAGAAGAACAGGAGATAAAATAACCGTTGAAGGCAGCGAACTGACAAGAATTTTTGAGAAAGGAAAAGAGCCTTATGAAATAGAGGCAGGAAGCAGATTGTAGTTTGATTTCTCTATTTGATGTTTAGCAAAGTGTTATTATGATAAATTTTTAAATTATTTTTCATGAAAAACGTACTCACTATATCTATTCTTTCCACGCAAACTATTTTTGCTCAAAATATTGCGCAGAAATTAGATAATGCTACAAAAAATCTGATGAACTCAACTTCAGCCATTTCATCAAACTTATCGTTGTATGTAGCTGATGAAAGTGGAAATCTCATCTATGAATTCAACGGCAATAAAGGACTTTCAACCGCCTCTACTCAAAAGATTTTTACCGCTGCAGCTGCTTTGGAAACTTTGGGCAATAATTATACATACACAACAACTTCTTCATATTCAGGAAAAATTTCAGATGGAAATCTGAATGGCAATCTGTATATTTCTTCCAATGGCGATCCTACTTTAGGAAGCTGGAGATATGACGGCTATAAACCGGAAAACTTTAAGCAAAAATTTCTGGAAGCTGTGAAAAGGTCTGGAATTAAAAATATTTCGGGGGATTTGATTGTTGATGATTCTTATTTCGATCATCAGACTATTCCGGGAGGCTGGCCTTGGGATGATTTAGGAAATTATTACGGAGCCGGAGTCTGGGGGGTAAACTGGCGCGAAAATCAGTTTGATATTAACATCAGCGGAACCGATTTCAAAAGTTTTTCATATCCTTTGGAAGGAGTGAGATGGCTGAATGATTTAACAGCTGCCGGAAGTTCTGATCAAAGTCTGATTTTTACTGCTCCTCATTCTGATGTTGCTTTAATCAACGGAAGTTTGCCCGCCGGAAGAGTGACCACCGTTTCAGGATCTGTACCCAATCCGCCTTTGCAGCTGGGCGCTGAAGCAGTAAAATGGCTGCGGGAATCGGGAATTGAAGTTTCAGGAAAATTAATGACAAGTTCCCAGCTGGAAATCGAAGGTAAAAAGATGCAAGAAGCACCTGTAAATAATGTTATCTTAAACTACAAGTCACCAACTTTAGACAAAATTGTCTACTGGTTTTTAAGAAAAAGTGTGAATCTTTATGGTGAAACTTTAGTTAAAACTTTAGGTAAAGAAAAAAAGGCAAATCCAAGTTTCAGAAGCGGGATTTCTTTTTTAAAAGAATTCTGGACATCAAAGGGAATCAATTCCAACATGATTAATTTTGCAGACGGAAGCGGACTTTCTCCACAAAATTATGTTTCGGCAAAAGCTGAAGTTCAGGCTTTGATATATGCTAAAAAACAACCTTGGTTTGAAGCATATTATGAAGGCTTTCCAACGCAGGACAATGGGATGAAAATGAAAAGTGGAACAATGAGAGATACCAAATCTTACGCAGGATATCATACTTCAAAAGACGGAAAGAAATATGTATATTCTATCATTATCAACAATTTTCCGGGAAGCGGAAGTGCGGAGCTGCAGAAAATTTTAAATGTATTAAAATAAAAATATTGAAAAAAAGAACCATTTTAGGCAGGTTAAATAATTGGTTTATTTTTACGATGATGACTATTGTGGTGATCGCAATCGTTATATCTTCCACTTTGGTTATCAATTATCTAAAAAGAGAAGAGATCAAAAGGGTTGATATTTTGGTCAATGCCATCAAATTTCAGCAGGATGCAGTCACGCCCAGTCTGGAGGTTCAGGAGTTGCTGCTGAATATTTACAGTTCAAATACCACCATTCCGGTTATTATTTTAGATAAAAATGATCAGGTAATTGAGTTTAAAAATTTACCCAAAGAAGTAGGATCTGAAACCAAAGATGTGATTGCTCTTGCCAAAAACATGGCAAAAAAATATCCGGTGATTGAAATAAAAGTAGCGGGAGGAAATGATCAGTTTGTTTATTATGACAATTCAAAAGCACTTAATTACCTTCAATACTCGCCTTATTTACTGGGCTTATTTGTGTTGAGTTATTTTCTTTTTTCATTCTGGTTTTTAAGAACAGTTAAAAAAACTGATGAAGGCTATTTGTGGGCGGGACTGGCAAAAGAAACTGCACACCAGATCGGAACTCCGTTATCATCAATGATCGGCTGGATGGAAATTATGAAGCTGGAAAACCCGGATTCAGACGGAATTATAGAAATAGAAAAAGATATTGAAAGACTGAGAACCATTTCAGAAAGATTTTCAAAAATCGGTTCGGTTCCTGAACTTAATGACATGAACTTCAATGAAACCATTCAGGAAAACTTTGATTATCTAAGAACGAGAATTTCAAAAAAAATCAACTTCACCCTGCAGATTCCCACTTATAATATTTTAGTTCCTCATAATAAAATTCTGATGAGCTGGGTGATCGAGAATCTGGTAAAAAATTCTGTAGACGCAATGAAAGGAGAAGGTATTTTGAAGATGTCGGTTTTTGAGCGTAATAAAAATATTCTGGTAGAAGTAAAAGACAATGGCAGCGGAATGACAAAATATCAGGCAAATAATGCTTTCAAACCAGGTTATTCTACTAAAAAACGAGGTTGGGGATTGGGATTGAGTTTAGCTAAAAGAGTAGTGCAGGAATATCACAACGGCGATATCAGGATTTCCCAGACTGAAGTAGGAAAAGGCAGCACTTTCAGAATTCTGATTAAGAAGTGAATTAGGATAAAAGCTACATAAAAAAAGTAAAAATTTTCACTATTTTTGAAACATGATTAAAGCTAAAAACATCCATAAATCATATGGAAATCTGGAAGTACTGAAAGGAGTTGATATTCACATAAAAACTGGTGAAGTGGTGTCTATTGTAGGGGAATCTGGTGCGGGAAAATCTACGCTTCTTCAGATTTTAGGAACATTAGACAGCCCGTCTAATCCTAAAAATTACGATACTGAAATCACACTGAACGGAGAATCATTTATCAACATGAATGATAAGCAGATCTCAAAATTCAGAAATCAGAATATTGGTTTTGTTTTTCAGTTCCATCAGTTACTGCCGGAATTTACTGCTTTAGAAAATGTATTGCTGCCGACCAAAATTGCGGGAAGCATCGAAAAAGAAGCCTTAGAAAAGGCACATCAGCTTTTTGAAGATCTTAAAATTGCTCAGAGACTGCATCATAAACCAAATCAGCTTTCAGGAGGAGAAGCACAGAGAGTAGCAGTAGCAAGAGCGTTGATTAATTCACCTAAAATTATCTATGCAGATGAGCCAACCGGAAATCTGGATTCAAAAAATGCAGATGATCTTCACCGCTTATTCTTTGATCTGAGAGATAAGTACAACCAGACTTTTGTCATCGTAACTCACAATCCCCAATTGGCGGAAATTACTGATCGTAAATTGATAATGAAAGACGGAATGATTATAGAATAATTTTTTGTATGAAATTTTTAGTGTGCATTTTTATCTTTTTTACATCCTTCAATGCCATAAAAGCTCAGGATACGAAGGACGTTTTATCAAAAGAAAAAATAATTGAACTGAAAAACTATCTGAAAGATAAAAATTATAATCAGGATCTGGCAATTTTCATCAATTTTAAAATTCATTCAGGTAAATACAGATATATTGTTTATGATCTTAAAAATGATAAAGTTTTGCAGAAAGCAATCGTTTCTCATGGATCGGGTTCTGTGATTCCCAATTCAGATAAACTGCGTTTTTCAAATACAGAAAACTCTTACCAGTCATCTTTGGGAAAATATGAAATTCAGGAAAGTTACGAAGGGAAATTTGGTAAATCATATCGGATGAAAGGACTGGATTCCAGCAACAATAATGCGAAACAGCGAGCCATTGTTTTGCATTCTTACGATTGCATTCCCGATAAAGAATCTTATCAACTGTCTTGTTTAAGCTTAGGGTGTCCGATGCTTTCAAAAAAAGCCTTTAAAGAAACCGCTAAATTTCTGGATTCATCAAAAAAACCTGTGATTTTATATGCATTTTACTAAATTTGTGTTGATAAAAACACAAAAAGATGTCTATAAAATTTTTAGCTGAAGATGACCGACCAAGGGAAAAGTTCCTGCTGAAAGGCAAAAATGCACTTTCTGATTCCGAACTTTTAGCGATTATTATGGGGAGCGGAAGCCGTGATGAGACAGCTGTTGAACTGGCAAGAAAAATTTTAGGTTCGGTAAACAACAATTGGCATCAGCTTAGTCTGCTTACGATTAAAGATTTAATGAAATTTAAAGGCGTAGGAGAAGTGAAAGCAATTACAATTGCGTCATCTTTGGAGATAGGAAGAAGAAGAGCCAGTCAGGAAATTCCCGAAAAACCTCAGATTTCCGGAAGCTTAGATGCCTATAATGTTTTAAAACTCCATTTGTCAGATTTAAGGACGGAAGAATTTTGGGCTGTCTTTCTGAATCAGAGCAATAAAGTGATACATATTGCACAGCTCACACAAGGCGGAATCAGTCAGTCGATTGTAGGTGTCAGAGTTTTATTTAAAACAGCTTTAGAACACTTTTCAACCGGAATTATTGTGGCGCACAATCATCCTTCGGGAAACAAAAAACCGAGTACTGAAGATATTAATATTACTAAAAAAATAAAAGATGCCGGAAACCTGATGAATATTCAGCTTCTGGATCATTTGATTATTACTCAAAACGCTTATCTTAGCTTTGCCGATGAAGGTTTATTATGATTAGAAGATTAAAGTATCACGAAATAGATTTTAACAAATATTCAAGTTGTCTTGAAAATTCATTTCAGCGGAAATATTCCGCTACAAGATTATTTTTAGATATTACTTCTGATAAAAAATGGGAGCTTTTGGTTTACAAAGATTACGAAGCTGTAATGCCGGTTCCTTATGTTTTTAAACTGGGAAAGAAAATTGTTCATAACCCGATGCTTTGTCAGCAGCTTGGTATTTTTTCCAAAACAGATGATGTTGAAATTAATGAAGCTTTTCTGCATTTTCTGGAACAGAACTATCTTATCAGAATTTATACTTTTAATGAACACAACCAGTTTAAAACCTCTTTAAAAACCAAAAAAAATTTTCTAATTGCTCCTGATGATTATGAGAGAGTATATTCCAGATATTCACCCAAAAGAAAAAGAAAGCTGAGACTTGATGAGGATGTGGTCAATCATTCTGAAATCAAAAAAATAAGTTTTGCTGAAGCTGAAGGTTTTATAAGACAAAACTTTTTGGGAGCAAGCAAAGAAGAGGATATTGATTCTTTTTTGAACATTTTTAAAAAGATGGCTGATGAAAATTGTATTGAAATTACGGCATTTTTTCTTCATGGAAAAATAATTAATACCATTATTACCTACATTGATGATTGTACAGCTGCGCTTTTAGGAACTTTCAATGATAAAGAATATGTGAAAATTTCAGGAGCTTCGGTATTGATAGATCATGCCATAAAAGAGAATATTGGCAATAGAATTTTCGATTTTGAAGGAGGCGAAATTCCTAATGTGGAAGAGTTTTTTCGGGGCTTTCGTCCAGAATTGCATCCCTATCGTTTAATAGAATATTCCAAAAAAGAGCTTATCAGAAAAATGATCAGGTTGAAGTTTATCATAAAATCGTAATTTAATGTACTCTTAAACTTCTTTGTGAATATTATTTCCTACATTTATATCTGTTTTTGAATCATAGAAAATGCTTAATAAAATTCGTCAGTATAAGCTTCCTTACATCATCTATAATTTTTTCAACAAAAAAAAATTGGAACATAATATTCCGCTTTATAAAAAATACGGAATTGATAAAAGCTATTTTTCCAGCATTTCGAGCAAAGATTTTGCACACCTTCCACATCACGAAAGGAAGTTTGACGCTCAAAAACTTTATAATACAGAATTTTACAAAAATTTATCCGAAGAAAATAAGCTGAGCGCACAGGGTTTTGATGAAAACGGATTTTTGGTACTCAGGAATTATCTTTCACCGGAAACTGCGGATCAGATCAACAGCGAGATAGACCGGCTTCTGAAAGACGGAATCATTAAGTTCCGATATGCCGGAAAGCTGATGTTTGTCATTCATCATTCTGAAATCTTAAAAAATATCGGAAATGATAAACAACTACTCGAATTTTTATCTGTTTTAATGGACGGTGATGCTAAACTATTTCAAAGTATCAATTTTATCAACGGAAGCCAGCAGAAGACTCATTCAGACAGTATTCACATGACAACTTATCCTTTAGGCGGATTGTTGGGAGTTTGGATCGCTTTGGAAGATGTGGATGATAGCAATGGTGCATTACATTACATTCCTAAAAGTCATAAACTTCCCTATTTTTTGAATTCTGATTATGATAATGAAGGAACATCGCTTAAAATCGGTAAAAAAAGCTACAAAGCCTACGAAGAATTTCTTGAAGAAAAAGTAAAAGAGCTGGGACTGGAAAAAGAGGTTTTCAGAGCAAAAAAAGGAGATCTTTTAATATGGCATGCTAATATTTTACATGGCGGAGAACCCCATTTAGATAAAAACAGAACAAGAAAAAGCCTTGTCTACCACTATTTTGATGCAAAAAGTGTGTGTTATCATGAGGTTACCCAAAGACCTGCATTATTTGAGCTGTAAATTCATAAAATATTATTAATTTTGCATCCTTAAATTATGTCAGACTTCTCAGAGTATTTTCCGTATGCTGCGGCATTAGTTATTGCAATTCCTTTTTTGGTTTTGCTCAGACAGTTTGTTTATACCTACATTAATTTAAAAAATCAGGAATTAAAATTACTTTCCATCAAATCAAATTCTGAAAACAAGGCTCATTCTTACGAGAGAATGACTTTATTTTTAGAAAGAATAAAACCATCCAATCTTATTCAGAAATTCGACAAAGATCTGGCGGTACACGAGTTTATTTTTCTTACTGAAAAAACCATTAGCGAAGAATTTGAATATAATGCGTCACAGCAGTTGTATATCACCAAAAATTCATGGCAGAATATTGTAGATTCTAAAAACGCTATTATTGATCTGCTGCACAAAACGTATGAAAGTCTGAATAACAATCCTGATCTTAATGAATTTAAAACTGTTTTCATTATGAATTATATGAATGAAAACGATTTTATCGGAGCAACGATTGAGGATTTAAGACGAGAAATTTTAATAATTGCCTAATTAAAAAAATAAATATAAATAATGATTCCAAATTTTAAAGCGCATCCATGGCACGGAATTTCTGCAGGGGAAGATTCGCCAAACATTGTTAATGTTTTTGTTGAAATTGTTCCTTCAGATACCATCAAATATGAAATTGATAAAGTAACAGGTTATCTTAAAGTTGACCGTCCGCAAAAGTTTTCAAACATTATTCCTGCATTATACGGGTTTGTACCGAGAACATACTGCCACAATGAAGTAATGAAACTTGCTATTGAAAGCGGTGCAAATGATGTAACAATGGGTGACCACGATCCATTGGATATCTGCGTTTTAAGCTCGCACAATATCCATGCAGGAGGTCTTTTGATGGAAGCAATTCCAATCGGAGGATTTAAAATGATTGACGGAGGTGAAGCAGATGATAAAATTGTAGCGGTAATGATCAACGATCATGCTTTTGGTCATTTCAGAGATATTTCTGAACTTCCGGCTGCTGAAGTTAACCGTCTGATGCACTATTTTCTTACATACAAAAACTTACCGGATGAGCCTGCAAAATGCAGAATTCAGGAAGTTTACGGAGCAGACCACGCCAAAAAAGTGATCGAAGCATCCAAAAGAGATTATTCAGAAAAATTCGGAGGTTAAGTTTATTTAAGATTTCGAAATTGTATATATGGCAGATGAGCAATCATCTGCTTTTTTTATGTAGTAAATTAAAAATTTAGCATTATTATTAATAGGTCATAAATTTTTAGAATGTTTTATGGAAATAATTGATTATATTTAAAAATCTATTACCAAAAAAATATTAAACTATGAGCTTATTTATGTTAGTGCCAATTTTTGGCGTTATTGCATTACTTTACACTTTTCTTCAAAGCAACTGGGTGAGCCGGCAAAATGCCGGAAACGAAAAAATGAAGCAGATCAGCGGATATATTGCTGATGGTGCAATGGCTTTTTTAAAAGCTGAGTATAAAATTCTTACTTATTTTGTCATTATTGTTGCTATTCTTTTAGCATTTATGGGAATGAGCAATGCCAATTCTCACTGGAGTATTGGAGTTGCTTTTGTAATCGGAGCGGTATTTTCTGCTTTAGCAGGCTTTATCGGAATGAAGATCGCCACAAAAGCCAATGTACGAACAGCAGAAGCAGCAAAAACTTCTCTATCCAAAGCTTTGAAAGTTTCCTTCACAGGAGGATCTGTAATGGGTATGGGAGTTGCCGGATTGGCAGTTCTGGGATTGGGAGCTTTATATTTGATTATTAAGCAGATTTTTGCACCCAATTCACCTGTAGATTCTCACGAAATGGAAAAGACGATAGAAATCCTTACCGGATTTTCCTTGGGAGCAGAATCTATTGCATTATTTGCCAGAGTTGGTGGCGGAATTTATACAAAAGCTGCCGATGTGGGTGCAGATTTGGTAGGAAAAGTTGAAGCAGGAATTCCGGAGGATGATCCTCGAAATCCTGCGACCATTGCAGATAATGTAGGTGATAATGTAGGTGATGTTGCCGGAATGGGTGCTGATTTGTTTGGTTCTTATGTAGCAACAGTTCTGGCAACAATGGTTTTAGGACGGGAAACGGTTTCTGTGGATGATTTCGGCGGATTTACCCCAATTTTATTACCGATGCTTATTGCAGGAACAGGAATTTTGTTTTCTATTATCGGAACTTTTTTTGTTAAAATAAGTGATAACGAAGGTACGTCTACTTCTAATGTACAGAATGCTCTTAATCTCGGAAATTGGAGCAGTATCATTATTACAGCAATTGCATCTTATTTTTTAGTGACTTATTTGTTACCGGAAAAAATGGTTCTCAGAGGATTTGAATTTACTAAGAATGGAGTATTTGGAGCTATCATTGTGGGTCTGGTTGTAGGAACCTTAATGAGCATCATTACAGAATATTATACAGCGATGGGGAAAAGACCTGTTTCCAGTATCGTAAGACAATCTTCAACAGGTCATGCAACCAATATTATCGGGGGACTTTCAGTGGGTATGGAATCTACCTTTTTACCGATAATCGTTTTAGCAGGCGGAATTTATGGTTCGTATTTATGTGCTGGACTTTACGGAGTTGCTATCGCAGCAGCAGGAATGATGGCTACAACTGCAATGCAGCTTGCCATTGATGCATTCGGACCTATTGCAGACAATGCAGGAGGAATTGCTGAGATGAGCGAACTAGCAAAAGAAGTTCGTGAAAATACAGATATTCTGGATGCGGTAGGAAATACAACTGCAGCTTCTGGAAAAGGTTTTGCCATTGCTTCTGCAGCATTAACAGCTTTGGCGTTGTTTGCAGCATTTGTCGGTATTGCAGGAATTGACGGAATTGATATTTACAAGGCAGATGTTTTGGCGGGACTTTTTGTAGGCGGAATGATTCCTTTTATTTTTTCTTCACTGGCTATTACAGCGGTTGGTCAGGCTGCGATGGCAATGGTAGAAGAAGTAAGAAGACAGTTCAGAGAAATTCCTGGAATTTTAGAAGGAAAAGGAGAACCCGAATACCAGAAATGTGTTGCTATTTCTACTGATGCTTCTATCAAAAAAATGATGCTTCCGGGAGCTATCGCTATTGCATCTCCATTATTGATAGGATTTATTTTCGGACCTGAAGTCTTAGGCGGATTTCTTGCTGGAGCAACGGTATCCGGAGTTTTGATGGGGATTTTTCAGAATAATGCGGGCGGAGCTTGGGATAATGCCAAAAAATCTTTTGAAAAGGGTGTTGACATTAACGGAGAGACTTACTACAAAGGCTCTGATCCTCACAAAGCTTCTGTAACCGGTGATACGGTAGGTGATCCTTTCAAAGATACTTCTGGACCTTCTATGAATATTCTGATTAAATTAATGTCAATTGTTTCACTGGTTATTGCGCCTACTTTGGCAGTTTTACACAAAGATAAAATTGATGCCAACCGAAAAGCAAAAATAGAAAGCCTTACCGGAGTTAAATCAAATTCAATCATAAGTACGGAAAATGATAATTCTCAGGAAATGTCATCTCCTGAAATTATTAAAGGTCAGCTAAATGAATTTGGTGATTTTGTTTATGAAACAGGAAAAATGAGAGACGTAAAACTCGGCAATGGAAATACGATTTCTTTAGGCGAAAACAGTCAGCTTTTCTATTTGAATAATGAATTGGCTAAAAAGGATAAAGAATTGTTAAATCCTGAAAAATGGTTTACAATAGAAAATTTATATTTTGAAAGCGGATCAAGTGACTTAAGAGCAGGTTCGGAAAGTCATCTTAAAAATCTGGCAGAAATAATGAATGCTTATCCTGAATTAAGAATTAAACTGGGAGGCTACACCGATAATTCAGGAAGCGAAGAAACCAATCTGAGGCTTTCTAATTTAAGAGCTCAAACAGCAAAACTCAAATTACTTGAAATGGGAATTGCGGGAGACAGAATAGAAGCAGAAGGTTATGGTTCACAGTTTCCTGTTTGTACGATGGATGAAAGTGATGAATGCCATGCTAAAAACAGACGTATAGATGTACGGATTTTAGCTTACTAAATGAAAAATAAATTGATTATAAAGCACTGCGGATAAGCAGTGCTTTTGTTTTTCTGGTAATATTTACATTGGACCTTGCTGATCGTCTCCGGAAGCATTTGAATTCACATCCTTTTTACGTTTAGGTTGATCAATCTTTTCTCCTTGTTTAAATCTGTAAGTAAGAGAAACAGCAAACTGTCTTGGCTGCCACTGCATATAAGAATCTCTAACAAAGTTTTGCCCGAAGGTAGTTGATTCCATCGCTCTGGTATTGAAAATATCCTGAATATTGAACGATAGTGTTCCGTCACCTTTCCAAATCGTCTTAGAAGCTCCAAAATTTAATGCATACATATCTTTTCTATCCTGAAAAGCTGTTTTTTGCCCACCTCTGTAAAAACCTTGCAATTGGAAGCTAAAGGTTTTATCAACTTTAAAGGTTGTCGTAAGTCTGGATCTTGCAGCAAAACCGCTTCCGTTAAAATTTGCAGTTGCAACGATAGGATCTCCGTTATTATCTAATGTGTCATATAAGGTACTTCCTTTAGTTTTATATCCAAACAAATCAATATTTCCAAGAAACTTAAGCCAAGGTGTAGCATCCCAACTGAAATTCAGATCTAAACCGTAACGATCATCAGTTCCTAAGTTGATTGGTTTGGTATGAAAAACTATTCGGTCTTCTTTTTTACCAAGACTATTAGTAAATGTTTCTTTTTCATTATAAACCAGCATCTTTGTGTCATCTGTCTGGTGTCTGAAATATAGTGTCGGATTAATAGTAAGCTTCTTTTTAGAAATACTGTATCCAAGCTCAAAAGAATCTACATAAGAAGGATTTAAATCAATATTTCCATCGAAGATGTTCTGGTTGTCATTGTAGCTGGGATTGGGAATAAGAAACCACGATCTTGGTCTGTCAATTCTTCTGGAATAATTTAGCAACAGCTGATTATCTTTTGAAAACTCATAGCTCAAAAATACGCTTGGAAATAAGTTGTTGTAGGATTTTCTTCTTATAAGCGGTGCTTCATCTGGTACAAGATTAGCATAATCAATATCAATAGTAGAGTGTTCATTTCTTAACCCCAACTGATATCCAATCTTACCGATTTTACTTTTAAACTGTATGTAGCCTGCATTGAACATCTCTCTGTACAAAGCATCATAAGTATATAAAGGTAGAAATCTTAATGTTTGAATAGCAACAGTGCTTTCTCTTACATCATTATTATAGTTATTTTCATTAATGTCTAATCGGTAACCTGCTTCTATTTTAGAATTTTCACCAATTGGAAGTTCATAATCAGCTTTTCCGACTAAAGTTTTATTCTTTGTTTGCTGATTAATAATATTTTGTAATTCAAAATTTCCATTTTTGGTTTCATCAATATAAGTATCATTGTAAGAACGGTTACTTTGTAAACTTAATGACAAAGCAAGATTTTGTCCTTTATCATCAAATTTATGATCCAAACCAAAATCGCCCTGAAAAGCGAGATTGTCATTCACTCCTGTAGTAATCCTATTTCTAAAAATATCTGCAGCGTTTAATAATTTATTGTCATAAGTTACGTTTCCGTTACTTGTATTGTTGAATGTTCTTACAGTTCCTGATGCATTAACAGAAGTTTTATCGGTAATATCATAAACAATACCGGTCGAGAAATTATAATTATTATTCTGGCTGTCATTGATGTTTTCCTGATTAGTTCTCAGGATAGATTCATCTTTTGTAACATTATTGAAAACGCTATTTGTTCTATTCGTATTTCTGGATTCTCTGTAACCGCCGCCACCGTTTAAAAACCACGTTAAATTACCCTTTCTCCAGCTTAAATTAGTATTCAAATTGGTTTGTGGTAAATAGCCTAAAGTTCCGATAACACTACCATTAAAACCTGTTTTCTTTGATTTTTTTAAAATGATATTTAAAATACCTGCGGTTCCGCTTGCCTCAAATTTTGATGAAGGATTGGTAATTACTTCTATTCTTTCAATCTGATCTGCCGGAATACTTTGCAGGGCATTGGCTCCGTCATCAATTCCTAAAAGCGCAGAAGGCTTACCATTGATTAAAAAACGTACATTAGAACTTCCTCTCATAGAAACAGTTCCGTCTGTATCAACAGAAACCGAAGGTACATTAGACAAGACATCCTGAAGATTTCCGCCTTTACTTACGATGTCCTGAGAAGGATCATAAGTTCTTTTGTCTAATTCAACTTTGTATGGCTTTGTAGTAGCTGTAATTGTTACTCCCTGAATATCCTGAGTTTTCACATTCGTTGCAGAAGATTCTGCCTCAATAGAAAGGGCTCCAATATTTCCGGGTCTGCTGATTTGCTTATTGATCACACTTTTTTTATAATCTATAGCTTCAACTGAAATGTCGTAATTTCCCGGAGTAAGATCTAGTTTATAATTACCTTTTTCGTCAGTAAGAGTAGCGTCACTGAAGAGCTTATTCTGTTTGTGGCTGAATGTTACTGATGCATAAGGTACAGGCTGATTACTCTTGTCTACAACTGTTCCCGAGATCCCCACTTTTTCCTGTGCAAATGCTAAAGCTGCTGCTGAAAGTACAAAAGTAAGTCCAAAGGTTTTTCTGGTGAAAATACTGATTATTTCCGTTTGATTCATAGATATTCTTTTTATGAAATTGTAACAATAATGCTTTATGATTAAATTCTAACTAAAACATAAATTGAGCCAATTTCATGGTTTGTTTAATGTTTATAATTTATATGTCGATTAATAATAATAAATGTTAATTACAAACTTGTTAAAAAAAGTTAAATATTTTTATTATTTGATATTTTTAGAGTTTAGCCAGTCCTGATATGCTTTCGCATTCACTGCATGTTCCTCTGCACTTGCTGTGAATTTGTGATATCCTAATCTCGCAGGATCTGCACACATAAATATATAATTGTTGTTTTCTGCATTCAGAACAGCATCTACAGAATTTTTATCTACCACACAAATTGGTCCTGGTGGAATGCCTTTATTTGCGTATGTATTATAAGGAGATGGTGTTGTAAGATGTTTATAAAAAACTCTTTTTATAGATTCTTTAAAGTTTGTCTGCTTATTGATGGCGTAGATTACGGTAGGATCAGACTGCAGTTTCATGTCTTTTTTATAACGGTTAAGATAAAGACCTGCAATGGTTTTCATTTCATCTGGCTTTCCTCCGGATTCTTTATACACTATCGAAGCCAAAGCGTAGATTTGATCTCTCGTTAGTCCCGACTGTTGTTCTTTAGATTTTCTTTCCTCGTCCCAGAATTTTTGGTACTGATCATCAAATTTTGTGAAAAACTCCTGCGGAGTTACCGTCCAAAAGAATTGATAAGTATCAATAAAAAAATATTTTTTAAGATCTTCTGCATTTTTATAACCTTTTTCGGTAGCTATTTTATTCAAATCATTTACAAATCTCAACGAATCAAGCTCTGTTTTTCGGCTCACTTTCCCAACCATCTGATAAATATCTCCAAAATCCCCGATTCTGAAAGAGTTCGCCGTCTGGTTACCTGCCTTTATCATATTTACCAATGAGGTATTATTGGCTCCTTTTTGAAAATGATAACGACCAGGCTTAAAGTAGTTGTCCATATCTTTATCTTTTGCTACTTGTTCAAAAGATTCCTTATTTTTAATATATTGGCTTGCAGAATCTAAAATCTGTTTAAAGTTGGCACCGTGAGGAATAAGCACATATCCTTCTTTTGCCACATTGCTGCCATAATATTTTTTATAAAATTTAAAACCAAAAAATCCTGCAACAGCAAGAATTAAAAGGATAATAATAAGAATAGCTTTTTTCATTCCTGAAATAAGATTAATAGTTTTTAAAGTAAAAAAATTAAATGAGATCTATTTTGCCTCTGAAAACCTGTTTAGCAGGACCTTCCAGCCATATTTTTTGAAATTTACCTTCATTTTTTTCTGCATAAACTTTCAGGTTGCCTCCTAAAGTTTTTACTTTGATGGAGGTTAGATTGTTTTTTTGCAGAAAAGTTAAAGCAGAAGCTGTAACTCCTGTGCCACAACTGTAAGTTTCATCTTCAACGCCTCGTTCATAGGTTCTTACAAATATTTCGTTATCAGAAATTTTTTCTACAAAATTGACATTAATGCCTTTTTCACAATAATTTTCGGAGTTTCTAATCCTATTTCCTTCAGCAAAAACATTGTAGTTGGCAATATCTTCAACGTATTTCACGTAATGAGGGGATCCTGTATTCAAAACAAAATCTTCTCCGTCAGAAGAAATGCTTTCAACATCAATCATTTTTAGTTTGACAACTCCGTTATGTATTTCGGCTTCATGTTCCCCGTCAATAGCTATGAAAGTGCATTTTTCCTCGAAAATATCCAGAAAAAAAGCAAATGCGACCAAGCATCTGCCACCATTTCCGCACATGGTGCTTTCTCCGCCATCCGAGTTATAGTAAACCATTTTAAAATCGTACCGGTCATCATTTTCTAAAAGAATGAGACCGTCTGCGCCAATTCCGAATCTTCTGTCACAAAGTTTTTCAATTGTTTTTTGATCTTTAGGAAACTGTAGATCCCGGTTGTCAATCATTACAAAGTCGTTTCCGGTTCCCTGATATTTATAGAATTCCATTACACTTGAATTTTGTTATAAAAACCTGCAAAATTACTTTATTTTATATGAAAAAACGAACAGCAGATCTGTTCGTTTATTTATTATTTGATGAATGCTATCTTCTGAATCCGCCATTTTGATTATTTTGATTATTTTGGTTGGTGTTTTGCGGTGCTTCTGATCTGTTTCCTGCCGGATTGCTGTTTCTAAAACCGCTTCCATTGCTGTTTCTCGGTGCCTGTTGCGGAGGCTTTTGAGGAGATTGATTTCTGTAGCCGCTGTTTCCCTGTGTATTTCTGTTAGGGTTTCTGAATCCGCTGTTGTTGGTATTATTTCTTGGGTTGTTATTATTGGGGACATTTCTGAAACCACTATTTTCCCGAGGTATATTGGAGTTTTGACGTTCAAGATATATTCTTGTTCTGTTGTTCCCATAATAATAAGGAATGCCGTTATCATAATAGTATCTCATGTCATTACGATAATAATAACCATCATTTCCAAAATATCCGCCGTTGCCGTAATATCCTTGCGGAGCGTAATAATATCCGTTATCATAGTAAGGTTCTCCGTAAGCTGCATAACCTGTATTGTAAGCTGAGCATGCCGTGAGACTTGCGGTAAGACTTAATCCTAAAACTATTTTTATTATATTTTTCATAACTCTATCGTTCTTTTATTAGTATAACTATTCTTCCAGGCAACAAATCCTACGATTGCCATAATAGTAAATACCAAATATTGAACCGAAGTGATTCCGTACCCTTTATAAATATACATAGGGATAGATGCAAGATCTCCTATAATCCAGAAAATCCAGCTCTCAATACGTCTTCTCGCCATAAGCCACATTCCCACCAAAAAAACGGAGGTAATAAATATATCCAGCCAGTTTGCCCTGTCAAGATGATGAACTCCCACTGTGACCTTATCAATAGAAAAGCCGTTTTCAATAAAAGGTTTATAATAATAAATGAGAGTTATCAAAATTAAGCTCATCATAAAAAGAGCAGAAGATAAAATCCATTCTTTTTGAGAAGCCCAGTCTACGGTTACATGAATCTGATCTTCAGAATTTTTAGCCCACAAAATCCAGCCGTAAATACTCATTACCGTGTAATAGATGTTGATAATGCAGTCACCAATCAATCCAGCGATATATAAAAGATAGACATAAATAACGGTGGAAACAATTCCCGTAGGATAAACCCAGATATTTTTTTTAATAGAAAAAAATACACTCAAAATTCCCAATAGAGTTCCTGTAATTTCAAGAGTGATTTGCAAAATGTCTGCAGTTTCATAAGGCTTTATGAAAAAATCATATAAATTCATGGTTTAAAAATAACTAAAAAAACAGATAATTAAAATGAATAGAAATGGGTGTAAATCAGTTTTTTATATTTTTAAAGTTAAATTAATTTGCGAAAATCAGTCATTAAATGTTAATATCTCTAAATTTTTTATATTTTCGTAAATCTTTAATAAATAGAAACATGTCGAATATTTGGAAAACTAAACCACTCGGAGCCTATGAGGCGGATATGAAAAAAAGTGAACTCAAGCGAGTTCTGGGCAAGTGGAGTTTAACTGCCATAGGTATTGGAGCAATCATTGGAGGCGGTATTTTTGTACTTACGGGAACGGGAGCTTATTATCATGCAGGTCCCGCATTAGCATTGTCTTTTGTAGTTGCAGGTATTGCCTGTATTTTTGCTGCGTTGTGTTATGCAGAATTTGCAGCATTATTGCCTGTTGAAGGTTCTGCTTATGCGTATGCTTATGGTACAGTGGGTGAAGTTTTTGCATGGCTGATTGGATGGGGATTAGTTCTCGAATATGCAATGGGCTCTATGACGGTTGCTGTTTCATGGTCGGGATATTTTAATAAATTCCTGAAAATTATCAATGTTGAACTGCCGTATTATCTTACCAATGACTTTGCTACTGCAAAACAATATGCGGTGAGTCATGGTCTTACGGAACCTTCATTTGCATTCAATCTTCCTGCGTTTCTGATTGTTTTGATCGTGACTTCTATATTGGTAAAAGGCACAAAAGAAGCTGCAGGAGCAAATAATATGATTGTAATTCTGAAAACTTCTGTTGTAGTTTTTGTAATTGTTGTAGGTGCACTTTTCATCAATATGGATAATCTTACACCATTTATTCCGGACGAGAAAATGATCATTCAGTCTGATGGTAAATTAGGACCTGCTTACGGTTTTAATGGTATTATTGCCGGTGCAGCTGCTGTATTTTTTGCTTATATAGGCTTTGATGCTGTTTCAACTCAGGCTGCAGAAGCAAAAAATCCAAGAAAAGATATACCATTTGCGATTATTGTTTCGTTATTAGTATGTACAGCTTTATATATTCTTATGTCTCTTGTACTTACGGGGATGATGAGTTACAAAGATTTCGGAATTGTACCGGATGCGTTAACAGCTCCTGTTGCTGTTGCTTTTGAAAAAGCTACCGGAATGGATTGGGCAGTAATATTGATTACAGTTGCTGCTACGATAGGATTAATTTCTGTACTTCTTGTAATGATGTTGGGGCAGTCAAGAATATTTTTAGGAATGGCTAAAGACGGTTTGTTGCCGAAAATGTTCAAAGAAATTCACCCGGTGAGAAAAACTCCTTATAAAAATACTATACTATTAGGAATTATTGTAGCTACTGTGGCAGCCCTTACACCTATCAGTACATTGGTTCATATGTGTAGTTTCGGAACTCTTTTCGCATTCACAATGGTTTGCTTTGCTGTTTGGCTGCTTAGAGTAAAAAAACCTGAATTAAAAAGAGGATTCAAAACTCCGATGCTTCCTGTAGTAGCATCATTGGGAATTTTAATCAACATCTATCTAATTGTCAATCTGGAAATCACTGCCATTTACATGGCGATAGGCTGGCTGGCTTTGGGACTTCTTATTTACTTCTTATACGGAAAACGAAATAGTGTTCTAAACCAGGGTGGTTATGATGAATTTATAGAAAATTAAATTATCAATATACATATATAATCCGCAGTTATTTCTGCGGATTTTTTATTTTTACAGATATGAAAAAAATAATAATTCTTTTTTGTCTGACTTTAAATCTCTTTTTGTTTTCTCAGAAAATTGAAAGTTTTAAAACTATATTCAATGACAAGATAAGCATCAGAGCCATTGAACTATACGATAACAAAATTTGGTATAGCGGAACAGATTCTAAATTTGGGTATGTTGACTTAAAAAAGCCGCAGAACCAAAAACAGATCAGACTTTCTGAAAAGAAACTTCAATTTAGAACTCTGGCTCAGGATATAACATCATTTTATGCTGTCAATATTGAAAGTCCTGCTTATTTTTTCAAGATCAATAAGAAAACACTTACTTCGGAAATCATTTATACAGATACAACGAAAACAGCTTTTTATGATGCTTTACATTTTGTAAGTGATGACTTGGCTTTTTCATTTAGTGATACCGATAAAAGTTTAAAATTGAGATTGCTGGAAATTTTTCCTAAAAAGAATAGTTATAAACCTTCCGGTTTCATATCCCGGAATGGAAAATTAATGATGAATGAAGGTGAAGCTGCTTTTGCAGCCAGTAATACCAATTTGGCATCTTACAAAGAATATTTATGGCTGGGAACAGGAGGTGGTTCAGCAAGAATTTTTAAATTTAATTTGAGATCTCAATATGCGGAAATCTTTGAAACTGGATTTATTCAGGATTCAGAATCTCAAGGTATCTATTCCATAGATTTTGCCGATGCAAACTTCGGAATTGCTGTAGGAGGCGATTATACAAAACAGGAGGCAAATGTTAATAATATTGCCACTACGCAAAATGGCGGTAAAAGCTGGAAGATTCAAGCATCAGGAAATAATGCAGGTTACACTACTTGTGTGAAAATAAAACCCGGATCAAAAGGTAAAGACATCATTTCTGTCGGAGATCAGCATATCAGTTATTCATCGGATTATGGAAAAACATGGCAGGAAATTTCTGATGAAAAAGGTTTTTACGTCTGCCGTTGGATTGATCAAAACACAGTAGCTTTTGCAGGAAAAAATAAAATTTCTATAATGAAGCTTATATTCTAGATGCTCAAACTCATACGGATTGATAGTCTTTATTTCAGAAGTATTGGTTAATTTTGCAGGATGAATTTTTTTAATTCATATTAATCATTTATTTTAATTCTGCATGAGTTCATTAGTTGATAAATATAATATTCCCGGTCCTCGATACACTTCTTATCCTACTGTTCCTTATTGGGACGAGTTTACTTTTTCCCGCGAAGAATGGAAATCAAGTGTGATAAAATCTTTTAATGAAAGTAATTCGGAAGAAGGAATTTCAATTTATATCCATCTTCCTTTTTGTGAAGCACTGTGTACTTTCTGCGCTTGCCACAAAAGAATTACAAAACAGCACAGCGTGGAAATTCCTTATCTGGAAAGTGTTTTGAAAGAATGGACGCTTTACCTGCAGTTGTTTAGTGAAAAGCCAAAATTAAAAGAGCTTCATTTAGGAGGTGGAACTCCCACTTTTTTTTCACCTCAAAACTTAAAAACTTTGCTGGAAGGAATTTTTGAAACTGTTGAAATTTCAGACAAGCCAGAATTTTCTTTTGAAGGGCATCCGAATAACACCACAAGAGAACATCTGCAGACTTTGTATGATCTTGGTTTCCGAAGAGCAAGTTTCGGCGTTCAGGATTATGATCTGAAAGTACAGAAAGCCATTAACAGGATTCAGCCTTTCGAGAAAGTAAAAGAAGTTACAGAATTGGCAAGAGAAATTGGATACACGGGAGTGAGCCACGATTTGGTTTTCGGACTTCCGCACCAGCATTGGGATGCAATGGAATATACCATTCGAAAAACTTTAGAACTGAAGCCAGATCGTCTTGCATTTTACTCTTACGCTCATGTTCCGTGGGTAAAAGGGGTGGGACAGCGTGGTTTTGATGAAAATGACCTTCCAAGCGGAGAAGAAAAACGCCGTTTATACGAAGATGGTAAAAAGCTTTTGCAGGAATTGGGATATATTGAAGTCGGGATGGATCATTTTTCTCTTGAACACGATGATCTTTACCAGTCTTTAATTCAAAAGAAATTACACAGAAATTTCATGGGCTATACGTCAAGTAAAACTCAGCTTATGGTAGGATTGGGTATGTCATCTATTTCAGATTCATGGTATGCTTTTGCACAAAACGTAAAAACAGTGGAAGAGTATCAGAAGATGGTTGAAGAGGGAGAAATTCCTGTAGTGAAAGGTCATATACTTAATGATGAAGATTTGCTGATCAGAAGAAATATTTTAAATCTGATGTGTCAGCTGGAAACAACATTTCAAGACATTAATGCAATTCCCGAACTTCAGAATGCTTTTGCTATGCTGGATGAAATGCAGCGGGATGAATTGGTGGAAATCAACGGGAATCAGATAAAAATAACAGAAAAAGGCAGAGCTTTTACCAGAAATGTTGCAATGGTTTTTGATCTCAGAATGATGAGAAATAAACCGGAAACAAGAATTTTTTCAATGACTATTTAATGAATTTAAAATTGATTAAGAAACATATACAAATTAATTGCTTGGATAATCTCTGAGCAATTTTTTATTTTACGTGCTTAGGTATTCTCTTAAATACAGTTTTGAAAACTGACAATTTATATGAAATTTACATTAAGTTTCATTTAAACATCAAAAATACTTTCACATTTTATCAAAAATATGCCTGAATATATCTGAAAATAAACGATTTCTGCCGTGAAAAATTCATAAAATATCAATAAAATCATTATATTTGCCGACTTAATTTAACGTAGTTATAACAAAATGCAAGGAAAAGGACTTATTACAATTGTTGCTATTGTATTAGGGCTAATATGCTTAAATGAGCTATTGCCAACCTGGTACGCAAGCAAAATTGAATCGCAGATTGAAGCTGCGAACGGGAACGAGAAAGAGATCAAACGATTAAAAGAAGATACTCTTCATCTGGGTTTTACAGATCTTTATTACTCTAAAGCGAAAGACAAAGAAATGAAACTTGGTCTTGACCTGAAAGGAGGTATCAATGTACTTTTGGAGATCAATCAGAGAGATTTGGTAAGTGATTTAACTAATTATTCTGCTAATCCTGTTCTTATTGAAGCTCTAAACAGAACAGATGAAGTACAGAAAAACTCTTCAAAATCATATATAGATAACTTCTTCGTTGAGTTTGATGCAGTAAATAAAGCTAAAGGAGCTAACCTTAAACTTGCGGATCCTGAGATTTTCGGAAATACCAATCTTTCTGAAATCAAATTCAATACAACGGATGACCAGGTTAAAAGCATCGTTAAAAAAAGAATTGATCTTTCTGTAGGTACTGCTTTTGAGGTAATCAGAACCAGAATTGATAAATTAGGAGCTATACAGCCCAATGTACAGAGAGTTCCCGGAACAGCGAGAATTTCTGTAGAAATGCCGGGAATGAAAGATATTGATAAGGTGAAAAAAATGCTTCAGACTTCCGCAAAACTTCAGTTTTGGGAAATACAGCAGATCCCGGAAGTGGCACCTTATTTCCAGACTATTACCACAACAATTGCCGCAAAAGGAGATTCTATGGGAGTTGCAAAAAATGTAAACTTCATGAATCTTTTGCAGTTGGACAAACTAAAAACCAATGGTGTTGCAAGTGTGAAATTATCTGACACTGCAACTGTAAATAAAATCCTTAACAGCAAAGTAGCACAGTCTTTGAGACCGGCAAACATTAAATACACTCAGTTTATGTGGGGGTATAAGCCTGAAGCTACAGACGAAAACAGTCTTGTTTTATATGCTATCAGAGGAAATATCAATCAAAAAGCACCTGTAGACGGAGCAGTAGAGACGGCTAACATCAGCTATGATGAATTGGGCAGAGTGGTTGTAGATATGCAGATGGATTCTAAAGGTGCAAAAGACTGGAAAACGCTTACAGAGAAAAACGTAGGAAAACCGGTTGCTGTAACTTTGGACAACAGAGTGTATACTGCACCTAATGTTGTCGGTGCAATTCCTAACGGAAGAACTCAGATTTCAGGGAATTTTTCTCAGGATGAGGCGAAAGAATTAGTAGATGTTTTAGGAGCAGGTAAACTTCCTGCAGGAGCAAAAGTAGTTCAGGCAACACAGGTTGGTCCTTCTTTAGGTCAGGAGTCTATTGATGCCGGTGTGGTTTCATTTGCTATTGCATTCCTTATCATCATTGTTTATATTATTTTCTATTATGGAGGAGCGGGTATTTATGCGGTAGTTGCAATGATCATCAACTTATTCTACATTTTCGGAATTATGGATTCCGGAGACTTTACATTGACGCTTCCTGGTATTGCGGGTATAGTACTTACTATGGCAATGGCAGTAGATACGAATGTTATTATTTACGAAAGAACAAAAGAGGAACTTTTCGCAGGGAAAAGTATATTTGAGGCATATAAAGACGGTTTCAAGCATGCTTTAAATGCAATTATTGATGGTCACCTTACAACTTTATTAACGGCAGTAGTATTATTTTTCTTCGGAACGGGACCTATTAAAGGTTTTGCATTGACGTTGATGATTGGTATTGTAATGACATTATTTACCTCAGTAGCGTTATCAAGAGTAATGATCTTCTCAAGACTGGAAAAAGGAAAAGGTCTTTCCGTTTGGACAGCTCCTACTAAAAATCTTTTTAGAAATACGTGGATTGACTTCATTGGAAAGAGAAAAATTGCTTACGCGGTTTCAGCTATTTTAACCGTAGTTAGCTTAATTTCAATTTTTACAAGCGGTTTCAAATATGGTATTGATTTTACTGGTGGTAGAAATTATATCATAAGATTTGATAAGCCGGTAAATGCGGAGGATATTGAAAAAAAATTGGTTCCGTTTTTCAAAACTGAAGATGGTAAAAACTCTTCGGTTGAAGTGAAAACTTTTGGTAATGACAATCAACTGAAAATCTCAACAGATTATCTGATCAATGATGAATCTTTGAGAGCAGACCAGACTGTTGAGCAAAAATTATTTGAAGGATTAAAAGATGATTTCTCATCATCGACTACTTTGTCAGATTTCAAGAGCGCAGATAAAGGAAATACAGGAATTGTTTCATCAGAAAAAGTAGGACCTACCGTTGCTGATGATATTCAGAATCATGGTATTTTGGCAGTTGTTGCAGCTTTGGGAGGTATCTTTATTTATATCTTGTTCAGATTTAGAAAGTGGCAGTTTTCTTTGGGTGCAGTTGCGGCTTTATTCCACGATGCAGTTATTATATTAGGAGCTTATTCGTTACTTCACAGAATCATGCCTTTCAACATGGAGATCAATCAGGATTTCGTAGCTGCAATTCTTACGGTATTGGGTTATTCTATTAACGATACGGTAATTATCTTCGACAGAATTAGAGAATATCTGAGAGAAAAGAAATCTGCAACCTTGGCAGGGCTTTTTGATGATTCTATCTCAAGCACTTTAGGAAGAACGTTCAATACAACACTTACTGTGTTATTGGTAATTCTTGCGATTTTCATCTTCGGAGGAGACAATTTGAGAGGATTTATGTTTGCTTTATTAATCGGTATTGGTTTCGGAGCTTACTCGTCTATCTTCATTGCTTCTGCAATTGCTTATGATTTCCTTAAAACAGGCAAAGAAGAAGAAGTAAAAGGCAGAACAACAACCAGCAAAGAAGTTCTTTCTTCAAAATAATTTAAACTACATTAAATAAAAGAGTCTTTCAATTGAAAGGCTCTTTTTTTATGATCTATTTCTATTTACTTTTAAAACGGTAAAGTTTTAAACAATAATCAAAATATTAACTAATTTTGCATCCGCAATGGAAAAATCAAAAAAGAAAGCAGCAATAGGTTTTATTTTTGTAACGCTTTTGATAGATATTATCGGATTAGGAATTATTATTCCTGTAATCCCGAAACTTATAGAAGAACTTATTCACGGAAGTGTAAACGAAGCTGCAAAATATGGCGGATGGCTCGGTTTTGTATATGCTTTTGCGCAATTTATCTTCGCTCCGGTTATTGGTAACCTAAGTGATAAATATGGAAGAAGACCAATAATTTTAATTTCACTTTTCGGGTTTGCCGTAGATTATATATTTCTTGCCCTGGCTCCTAATATTATGCTTCTTTTTTTAGGACGAATTATTGCCGGAATTACAGGAGCAAGCTTTACCACAGCCAGTGCATATATCGCAGATATTTCTACAGATGAAGACCGTGCAAAAAACTTCGGAATGATTGGTGCTGCATTTGGTCTGGGATTTATCATCGGACCTCTTTTAGGCGGCGGCTTAGGATATTTTGGTCCAAGAATACCTTTTTATGCAGCAGCAGTTTTATGTTTGCTTAATTTTTTGTATGGTTATTTTATTCTTCCTGAAAGTTTAGATAAAGATAAAAGACGTGATTTTGACTGGAAAAGAGCAAATCCTGTAGGTTCATTTAAATTTATTTTGAAACATCCTGAACTTTCCGGGCTCATTGTGTCACTTTTTCTCGTATATATTGCTGGACATGCAGTACAGACCAACTGGAATTATTACACCATGGCTGTTTTCGGATGGGATGAACTTATGGTTGGAATTTCATTAGGAGTAATTGGTATTCTAATAGCTTTGGTTCAGGGCGTTCTGATCAGATGGACAACGCCGAAATTAGGTGAAAATAAAAGCATCTATGTAGGTTTGTCATTGTATGCATTAGGAATGTTGCTTTTTGCTTTTGCCACAGAAGGATGGATGATGTTTGCTATTTTAATTCCGTATTGTCTGGGTGGGATTTGCGGACCATCTTTACAATCGGTGATCAGTAAGAATGTTTCGGCAACAGAACAGGGAGAGCTTCAGGGTGCACTTACAGGTTTGATGAGTGTAACTTCATGCATAGGTCCACCTTTGATGACGTATCTTTTTTATCATTACAGTGAAAAAAGTGCTGTCGTAAAATTTCCGGGAGCTCCTTTTTTTCTGGCATTTATTATGATGTCTGTAAGTGTTGTAATAACGTACTATGCTTTTCAAAAAAAGAAGTCTTAAAATTTGTTTAAAAATGCCGCATAATATAATTTGTATGTATAATCTTTTGTAATTTAGCCTTATGGAATTAAGCATTGGAGAAATGGCACTCGTTGCCATCGCAATAGTAGTTTTGTTCGGTCCCGACAAACTTCCGCAGATTGCCCGAGATTTGGGTTCTGGTGTGAGAAAAATGCGTGGAGCCGTAGAAGATATAAAAACCGAAATTTTGAAAGAAACCGATAATCCTGTTTCCGAAATAAAACGTGAGATAGAAAAAGTAAAAGATGCTGCCAAAGATTTTAATCCCATGCAGAATATTGAAGAAAATATCTCGAAAAAACCTTCTGAATCTGCTCCCCAACAACCTATAATAAAGCCGGCAGATGACGAAGCATACGAAGGTCCTGTAAGCAGATAATGATGGAGGAAATTATTCAGCAAGACAAAGAGCTTTTCCTTTATCTAAATAATTTGGGCGATACGCCATTTGATCAGTTCTGGATTATTGTTTCTGATAAGTGGATCTGGATCCCGCTTTACGTTATCTTTTTTTATTTTTTATATAAAAATTTCAAGCTGAAATCGCTTTTATATATCTTGATTTTTGCAGCAATCGGAATAACAGTTTCAGATCAGGTATCAGGAATTTTTAAATACGGTGTTGCGAGACTTAGACCTTGTAATGATCCTTCTCTTCAAAATTTCATGAGAATTGTAAAATGTGGCGGACCTTACGGTTTTTATTCCGCTCATGCATCCAATACTTTTTTTCTGGCAACGTATCTTGGCTTACTTTTGAAAGATAAGTTAAAATGGTTCCCTTATTTCATTTTTATCTGGGCGATGGTGGTAGCTTACAGCCGTATTTATCTAGGAGTACATTTTCCGATGGATATTCTTGCAGGTGCCGTTGCAGGAACTGTATTCGGATTGATGTTTTTTCTTTTGGTGAAAAAAGTAATGAGCAGACAAGCAGTTTCAGGAAACTGATATGATTTCATATTAAAGAAAATAGTAATTTAGCTTTCAGTAAACAGCAAAATCCTAAATATGAAAAAACAACTACTATTTTTTTCTATAGCTTTATCAGCTCTTCATTTTGTATCTGCACAAGATAAAAAAACAGCTGAAGAATGCTTTAAAAAAGCTGACTATCAATGTGCAGAAGAGCAGTATTCAAAGCTTGTTTTAACCGAACATATCCAAAGATATCAATCTGAATATTACAATCTGCTTGGAACATCTCAGCGCAGATTAGGAAAAACAGCACAGGCTTTTAAATCTTATGAATCTGCATTAAGATCTGATCCGAAATCTGTTTCGGTATACGAAAATCTGGCATCACTTCATAATCAGAAAGGCAACAGAACAAAAGCGCTAGAATATATTAATACCGGTATCAGAATTGAGCCTGAAAATGCTGAATTGTATCTCACCCGGTCCAAAATTTACAATAATTTAGGTAAAAAAGATCTGGCAATGGAAGATTTGAAGCATATTCTTACGTTTGCTCCGGATAATATTTTTGCAAGAACAGGTTTGGCAAACCTCAAAAAAAATAACGGAGATCTGGATGGCGCACTGAAAGATTATAATCAGCTTCTTTCCGAAAAGCCAGAATCTCTTTTATATAACGGAAGAGCAGATATTTATCTGAAAATGAAAAAAACAAAAGAAGCTCTCGCAGATATTAATAAAGCCATAACTATAGATCCTAAATTTTCTCAGTCATACGTAACGAAAGCTGCTATTTTGTTTGAAACAGGAAAAGATAAAGAAGCTTGTACTAATCTGGAAAAAGCTGGCGCAGCAGGTTATGAGAAAGTGCTTTTACAGGAATATAATGCCAAATGTTCTAAAAAATAATCAGTTTTAATTAATATTAATCATTCAAAATATTCATGTTAAATATCGTTCTGGTCGAGCCTGAAATCCCAAACAATACCGGAAATATAGGAAGATTGTGTGTGGGAACCGAAAGCAGGCTGCATCTCATTCATCCGCTAGGATTCTTAATTGACGATAAAAATTTAAAAAGATCAGGTTTAGATTACTGGGTTCATCTGGACGTTACGGAATACAAAAATGTACATGAATGGATATCTGCAATTCCTGACTTATCAAGAGTGTTTTTGTTTAGTTCTCATGCTGATAAATCTTACCTTGAAAATGATTTTCAGGATGGTGACTGGCTTGTTTTCGGAAAGGAAAGTGTGGGTTTAAGTAAAGATGTTTTAGACCGCTTTGATAATCATTTAACGATTCCGATGTCTAATCTCATCAGAAGCTTCAATATAGCCAATTCTGTTGCTTTTGTTGTGGGAGAAGCGAAAAGGCAAATAGGGTTGTAATAAATTAAAACAGCTTTTTGATTTTTATAGTAAGTAATGCATCGGAAATTTGTTAGATTTGGAAATTAGGAGAAGACAAAACTTTTCAAATTGCTTAGTTGAAAAAATAATACGATGAAAATTTTTATTCTTGCATTTTTATTATGTCCTTTTTTTGCATTTACGCAAATAAACAAAGAACTCGAATTTGATATTAAAAAATACGATTCTCTATCTTTGATAAGTGATTTCAGAACAATTGATAATTTTGATGAATTTGTATTGTTAAGAGATAAAGTAGAAAAGTCAATTCTTTCAAAAACTAATGAATCGGATTTAGTAAGTTTCTATAAACAAGAAATTCCTTTGTCTTTCAGAAAGTTAATTATTCAAAAATTCTTTGAAGATAATGATACAGCAACTGTTGTTCAACTTTTTAAAGCAACCATTGGACGAAAAGATATAATAGCAGAAAGCCATTCTATTAGAAATTTTGATCCAGAAATTGGATCTATTATTTTTAACGGAGAATTGTTTGAGCGTTTAATAATGGATCCCAAAACATATGAGATTAGGGAAAGTGCTCTAAAAGATGAATTATTAAATTTTATTTTTGCTTCTGAACCATTAAATGAAAATTTACTGTCCAATATTCAATATGCTATTCCTTTGAAGAAAGAATATTATGATGTAATTAAAAAACTGGTCAAAGAGAAAAATTTCCCTTATCTGCTCGGATATATAGCTAAATTTAAGAAACAGGAAGATATAGAATTTATTAAAAGTTTTGGCGACAAATCTTTCTTTGCTATACAGGAGTTCCCTGATGAGAAATTTATTCCATTTCTAGAGCAGTTTATTGAAAAATTTGCAGGTGATGAAGATTTTTTTGTATACCAAACCTATTTGAGAACTGTTGCAAAATTTTGTAGTCCAAATGCGAAGATACTTGTTGAAAAAATATTTAATTCTGGTAACCCCAGAAGGAGTTTTTTAATTTCGGCTTTGAGTAGGAGTACTTATGATTTTAAAAACGAAGTATTTGTTGATCATTATTGCGAACTATATTATCCTTACATAAAAGAAGCTTGGATAAATGATGGAGTACTAGATAATTATGTATTCGAAAATTACACAAAAAAAATTCTCAATAAAAATGACCTTGCAAGTTATCTATATAATGGATTTAAAAAAATTAAGATTAATGAATTTTCTACACGTGATATAGATAATGAAGTTGAATTACCGAATCTTTCTCAAACGAATATCAAGTTTTTGAAAACCCTAAATAGTACAATGTATCTAGAGATTGTAAACAAATATATTTTGGAGCTGGATTTTTTGCAACATTTGGATTTTTTCATAAAATTTCTTGATGACAGACAAGCAATTTTAAATGCTAAAGATGCTATAAAACTGAGGATTGATAAAGAAGAAAATTCTAATTATTTAATTTATACTGCACAAACATTAAAAAAAAATGATTATAAAGAGCTTTTCGATTATACAGTTGAAGCAATCAAAAGGCTAAAACCTAAAGTTATGAAAGGAGATCACGATTACAGCAAAGAACAAATAAAAATTTTTGAAAAACAATTTTATCTTTCTTTATAATTTTTTGAATACATATAAATATTCAAAAAAAATATATCTCAATCGTTGTGATAAGGTTTTCCCTGCAAAATCTGATCTGCACGGTAAAGCTGTTCCACAATAAATAGACGAATCATCTGATGGGTAAATGTCATTTTAGATAATGACATTTTTTCGTTGGCTCTGCTGTAAATTTCGTCTGAAAATCCGTAGGCACCGCCAATAAGAATGTGGATCTTTTTTACCGAAGAATTCATCCAGGTATCTATTTTCTGAGAAAATTCTCTGCTTGTAAACTGTTTTCCTTTTTCGTCTAAAATAGTAACCCAATCATTCTTATCAATATGGTTGAAAAATAATTTAGCTTCTTCCTTTTTCAGGAGATCAGGAGAAAGATTCTTGGCATTTTTGATGTCGGGAATTTCTGTGATTTCAAAATTCCAGTGTTTTGGAAGCCGGGCAAGGTAATATTTAATCAAAGAGGTAATTTCTTTATCATCTGTTTTACCGATACAAACTAAACTGATTCGCATTTCTTATATTTGCTAAACACAAATATACTTTATGGCTATAAAAATTCCTAAATTTATCCTGAAAATTCAAGAGTTTCTTGATGATTTGCATATTCCTGTACTCGGAATATCACTTTGGCAGCTGTTTCAGATTTATTTTGCAGGAGTTTTTAAAGGAAAAATAGGGAAGAAGGCAGCTGCAATCTCCTGGAGTTTTACATTGAGTCTCTTTCCGTTTCTTCTGTTTCTGCTTTCCGTTTTGCCTTATATGCCGCATTATGATAAACTTCAGTTTTATATTTTTGAAGTTTTGATGAGTAATATTTTTCCGTCTAATATTGAGGGAGATGTTAGAGGATATATTCAGGAAAATATTATTCCTAACATGAAGGGAATAAGTAATTTGACTATACTTATTGCTTTGGTTTTTGCGACAAACGGAACTTTTTCCATCATCAACGGCTTTAATGAAAATTCTAAGGAGAAATTACCGGATGTCAAAGAATTTATTCTTTCATTCTTTATTACGATAGGCTTTGTAAGTGTTGTTTTTTTATGTCTGTTTGGAGTCTATTATGCTGAAGTTGTTCTCAAACAATTTAAACCTGCTTATGATTTGTCATGGTTTGTGAAAAACCTTTCCAAGCTTATTGGTTTCGTTTCATTTCCTATATTTTTCTTTTTACTCTTAACTTTATTTTACTGGTTAGGAACAGTGAAAATTGCAAGATTCCGACAGGCAATTCCGGGAGCGATCCTTACAACTGTTTTGTTTATTCTTACAACCTATCTCTTTACTCTTTATGTAAAAAATGTGGCACGATACAACGTATTATATGGTTCTATTGGAAGTATGATTTTGCTGATGATCTGGATCAATGTAAATGTTTATCTTCTTCTCTTCGGAAATGAACTGAATATGGCACTTCGCAAATTAAGAATAGAGAAGCTTCTTTCGGATGAGATCAAAAGAAAGACTAAAAGTTATCACGCCGAAACTACCGAGCCAAATCTTGAAAGTGATGAAGAGCACAGGAGAGAAAAATAGCAATTATTCCTGTAAATTTCTGATACATTTTTCCCTTATATCCCATATTTCATCAAAACTTCTGTCTATTTTATTATTGCTTAGCCAGTCTTTTATAAAACTCTGATGGTATTCAACTTTAAAAATGTCTACTTGTTCAGGTTCAATTTCGATTTCCTGAATGATGTACTTTTTGAGATTGTTAATATCAGAATTTTGAGTGGTAACATCAAACCTTTCATTATTGATCATTAAATAGCAATGTGCTTCCGGGATAAAATCCAGATGATGATCCTGTAATACATTTCCAATTTTAGGAGTATTCAGATGATTCATTTTGTACATTCCTAAAATGAGTTTAACATTATCAATATGATTAAGCTTGGCAATTTTTCGTAAAAAAGCATGTTTTGAACTGCAGGTTCCTCTGTTCTCTTTTAATACTAATGATAAGTCATATCTGTTTGAATTTCTACCGTAGGGAAGCTGTTTTATAAAGTTAACTGCTTCGCTCCAAGTTCTGATGTTTTTTTGTAATATTAAGCTTGTCAGTTCATCATCAGAAAATAAAGCAATTTGTTTAGTAGAAATAATGATTTTGTATCCATCAGGATCAGAAAATAATATTTCGTTATTTTCCCAATAAGGATTTCTTGGTTTTTCCTGCTGAATATGATTGCTTTTTAATTTTCCTATAAAATTTTGATATTCCAAGTCCGAATTTACATAAAACACCAAAGCATCGTCTTGATCAAAAACACTTTTGGGTGACTCTTCCGATGCTGTAAACTCTAAATGCCAATCTGTATTTTCGAGTCCTAAAAATATACCGTTATATCCGTTATGGTTTTCAAAAGATCCTAGTTTGTTAAGACCAATAATTTTGGTATAAAAAATTTCAATACAAGGAAGATCCCGGGTGTGTCTGGCAAATCTTAATATCATTTTGGAAAAAACTAATTTTGAGCCAATTCCATTTCTTCATCATCGTCTTCTTCAATATTTTTTGATCTGCTCAGAATAAAATACCCTAAAACTGCTGCCAGAAAAGAGGCTATCAATATCGCAAATTTGGCTTCATCCTGAATGTCAATCTGATGTTTAAATGAAAGTAGAGCAATAAAAATTGACATCGTAAATCCTATTCCTGCCAAAAGACCTACACCCATCATCTGGCTCCAAGAACTATTGTGCGGGAGCGAACTGATTTTTAATTTAACCGCAATAAAAGAAAGAAGATTAATACCAATTAGTTTACCTAAAACGAGTCCACAGATTATTCCTAATCCCAAACTGCTGAATAAACCATCTGTCATTCCGCTTTTGAATGCTATATTGGTGTTTGTCAACGCAAAAATAGGCATAATGATAAAACTTACCGGAAAGTGCAGAGAACGCTCCAGTTTTTCTAAAGGAGAAATTTTTATGTTGGAAACATTCGTAGGAATGCTAAACGCCAGCAAAACTCCTGCAATGGTCGCGTGAATCCCTGAATGATGCAGATAATACCACAAAAAGATTCCTGGAATAATGTAAAAGATAATTCTTTTAATTTTTAAATAATTAAGTGCAAATAAGAATGCTGTAATTCCCAGCGAAAGCCAGAGATTCATCCACTGTATTTCATCAGTATAGAAAATAGCAATAACCAGAATGGCTCCAAGATCATCAACAATTGCTAACGCAGCAAGAAATATTTTCAGCGACGAAGGAACTCTTTTCCCCAACATGGAAATAATTGCCAATGAAAATGCAATATCTGTTGCCATGGGAATTCCCCAGCCTTTGCTGTAAGCTGTACCATTATTGAAAAGACTGTATATAACAGCGGGAACCAGCATTCCGCCAATGGCGGCAAAGATTGGAAGAGAGGCATTTTTAAATGAAGATAATTCGCCTTCTACCAACTCTCTTTTGATTTCTAATCCTACCAAGAGAAAAAATACAGACATTAAGCCATCATTAATCCAAATACTTATCGGATACTGTAGATGAAGACTTTCTATACCGATTTTTGTATCTAAAAATATCTGAAAATGTTCACCTAAACCTGTATTGGCAATGATGAGCGCCAATATTACACAGCAAATAAGCAAAATACCTGATGACTGGCTGCTTTGAAAAAATTTTTTGAAATATACAGATAACTTCATTCTTATGATTTTACAGCCTTCTGATACGGGAAATTCCGTCGATGGCTTTCAGTTTTTTAAAGGTTTCTTCAAGCTGACCTTTGTGTTTTACTTCTAGATTGATGGTTCCGGTAAAAATTCCGTCATTAGACTCTATAGACATACTTTTCATATCCATTCCCATAGCGCCGCTGATAACGGTGGTAATGTCATTAATCATTCCCATCCTGTCGAGTCCTTCAATCTCTATTTTGATACGGTTTTTAAAACTTTCCTCATTTACCCATTTTGCAGGAATTACCCTGTAATCATACTGAGCTCTGAGGTTGATCGCATTCGGGCAGTTGTCATTATGTACCTTAATGCCTTCGGAAATGGTAATAAATCCGAAAATTTTATCTCCCGGAATCACCGTACAGCATTTAGCATACGTATAATTGAGTTTTTCTTCATCCTTTCCGAAGACAATCATGTCGAGATTTATTTCTTTTGAGTCTTCGTAGTTCGGATTTTTGTTGGAAGTTCTCTTGAATCGCGAAAGCAGATTGTTGAATACGTTTTTGCTTTCAATATATTTTCTCAGACTGCTTGCATCAAGCTCATTGGTCTGAAATTTAAGAAATAATTCCTGCGAACTTTTAAGATTAAAAAATTTCTGAAGTTTGTTGATTTCCTCATCATTAAAATTAATTTTTGCATGGCGAAGCTTTCTTTGCAAAATTTCTTTACCTTCTTCTACAAAAGAGTTTTTCTGAGAATTAAGGAAACTTTTTATTTTAGATTTTGCTTTTGAAGTCACCACAAAATCCAGCCAGTCAAATTTTGGTTTTTGATTTTGTGAAGATAAAATATCTACCTGATCTCCATTTTGCAATACATAAGAAATTGGAACAAGCTTTCCGTTGATTTTGGCTCCCAAACATTTCATTCCCAGATCGGTATGTACCGAAAATGCAAAATCAAGCGCTGTTGCATTGGTCGGAAGAATCTTAATTTCCCCTTTTGGCGTAAAAACAAAAACCTCTTTAGAATAAAGATTTAGTTTTATATTGTCTAATAATTCTGTGGTAGTAAGATTTTGCTGCTGTTCAAGAACTTCACGGATCTCTGTTACCCATTTCTCAAAGTTCCTGTCATCATGACTTTGTTTGTAGCCTTCTTTGTATTTGTAATGTGCGGCAACACCTTTTTCGGCAATATCATCCATTCTTTCCGAACGGATCTGAACCTCAATCCATTTTTTATCAGGACCTAAAACGGTAAGGTGTAAACTTTCATATCCTGTGGAACGGGGCTGTGTGATCCAGTCTCTCATTCGGGAGGGATTGCTGTGATATACGTCGGTTACAATAGAATAAATTTTCCAGGCAAGGAACTTTTCGTTTTTCGCATCTGATTTGTAAATAATTCTAATGGCGTAATTATCAAAAACTTCCTCAAACGGAACACCTTGTTTCAGCATTTTTCTGTAAATAGAAGAAATTGCTTTCGCACGGCCTTTAATGCTTACATTCAGACCTTCTTCCTGCAGCCTTTCGGAAACTTCTTTTTTAAATTCTTCAATATATCTTTCCCGATTTTCTTTTGCCAGTTCAAGTTTTTCGGTGATTTCGCTGTAAACTTCGGGGTTATTATATTTCAGAGAAAGATCTTCCAGTTCAGATTTTATGTTGTACAATCCCAGTCTGTGAGCCATTGGGGCATAAATATACACCGTTTCAGAAGCAATTTTTTTCTGCTTATCGGGTGCCATGCTTTCCAGAGTTCTCATATTATGAAGACGGTCTGCAATTTTGATCAGAATTACTCTGAAATCTTCTGAGAGAGTCAGCAAAAGTTTTCTGTAATTTTCAGACTGCACAGAAATATTCTGATGATTCATAATAGAAATCTTCGTGAGACCGTTTACAATACCTGCAATTCTCTCTCCGAATATCTTTTTTAAATCTTCATACGTATAATCGGAATCTTCAATCACATCATGCAGTAATGCACAGGCAATAGAAGTAGCACCCAGACCGATTTCTTTTGCAACAATTTTTGCAACTGCGATAGGGTGGTATATATAGGGTTCGCCCGATTTTCTCCTCTGATCTTTGTGCGCATCC
Organism: Chryseobacterium sp. L12; assembly: GCF_056133985.1. Classification (NCBI taxonomy): domain Bacteria; kingdom Pseudomonadati; phylum Bacteroidota; class Flavobacteriia; order Flavobacteriales; family Weeksellaceae; genus Chryseobacterium; species Chryseobacterium sp. L12. The sequence continues at coordinate 198,421 of NZ_JBVYOF010000002.1, forward strand.
AGCGCAATATCAAAAGCCTTACGGATAAGCTTGTTGTTTTCCTCATCCAAAGTCCTGTATGTATTAGAAATCAGGTCTTTATATCGTGCTAAAATTTCTTTGTTTTCTTGCTCCAAATCGTAACTCATCTGTGTAAAAGCTTTATTGGAACGAAAGTACGAAAAAATAAGGATTTTCCCGGGTTATACAACAAAAAATCCGCAGAAAAATATCTACGGACTCCGGTTAAAAGTTTTTATCTTTTGGTTAGTTTTTTAGGCTTTCACTTCAGAGGTAATTCCATCATGCTGAACTTTTATTCTGACATTCGGGCTGTTGTGAATTTCGGCTTTGCACCGTGCATCTATCAGTTTTTTAAGATGACTGTACGAAGCCTGTTTGATACTCATGTTTTCAAATAAATAAGTCTTAAGAACCTGATTCTGATCAAAAATGTGCCTGATTTTTTCGGTCAGATCTCTGTTCTTTATTTCTACACTCACCAACAACTGGGAGTTATGATCCTCACTAAGATAAACAATATACTCGGAATCCCGAATGCCTGAACTTTCCAGTTCCAGCTCGAGTTTTTTGTAATCATTCTGATGGCTGAACATTCCTGCTAAGATACTCGACATATTACTTTTGTTTTGGTATCTAAAGGTAGTAATAATTTTAATATCATTAAAAAATTTTTAATAAAATTTATAATATTTTATTTTATCTATAAAAAATTAATAAAATTTAAGATGTTGTCTATTTTCGCAAATAAAAAACTCTGCTCAGCAGCAGAGTTTAATGTTTATATCTGAACGGATTTTAAATCCTTTCGTTTTTGATTTCTTCAACGATTTCAGGATTCAACAAAGTGGTGATGTCTCCAAAATTGCTGAAATCTCCTTCAGCGATTTTTCTTAAGATTCTACGCATAATTTTTCCTGAACGAGTCTTCGGAAGTCCGGAAACAAACTGTATTTTATCAAGCTTAGCAATCGGACCGATCTGGTCTGAAATCAGTTGATTAATTTCTTTTTTCAGATTGTCCTTATCTCTGCTTTCTCCGGATTCTTTCAGAATAACAAAACCATACAGTGCGCTTCCTTTAATATCGTGCGGGAAACCAACAATCGCTGATTCTGCAACTGCAGGATGTTCATTAATGCTGTCTTCAATAGGAGCGGTTCCCAGATTATGTCCGGAAACAATCACTACATCATCTACACGACCTGTGATTCTGTAATAGCCAACCTCATCCCGCAAAGCACCGTCTCCTGTGAAATATTTCCCTGGAAAAGCCGTAAAATACGTTTCCTTGTATCTTTGATGATCTCCCCAAATAGTTCTTGCAATTCCCGGCCACGGAAAACGGATACAAAGATTTCCTGTAACCTGATTTCCTGTAATTTCATTGCGTTTATCATCCATCAAGACGGGTTGAATTCCCGGTAAAGGAAGCGTTGCGTAGGTTGGTTTTGTAGGCGTAACGAATGGAAGTGGCGAAATCATAATTCCTCCGGTTTCAGTTTGCCACCAGGTATCAACAATCGGACATTTTTTCTTTCCGACATGATCGTTAAACCAATGCCAGGCTTCATCGTTGATCGGTTCACCAACAGAACCGATCACTTTTAACGAGCTTAAATCGTGTTTGTCTACCCATTCTGAACTTTCTTTAGCCAGAGAACGAATGGCAGTCGGAGCTGTATAAAACTGTGTAATTTTATGTTTTTCAATCACTTCCCAGAATCTGTCCGGTTCAGGATATGTAGGAACGCCTTCGAAAATAACAGTGGTCGCACCGTTTAAAAGCGGTCCGTAAAGGATGTAGGAATGTCCTGTAATCCAGCCAATATCTGCAGTACACCAATAGATGTCGTTTTCTTTATAATTGAATACATTTTTAAAAGTATACGCAGTGTAAACCATGTATCCGGCGCAGGTATGAAGCATTCCTTTAGGTTTTCCTGTAGAACCGGAAGTGTACAGAATGAACAGCGGATCTTCTGCATCCATAATTACGGTAACGAAATCCGGAGAGGCGTTTTCGTAAAGATCTTCCATCCAGAAATCTCTATGCTCCTTCATTTTTACTTCATTATTGGTTCTTTTTACTACCAAAACTTTTTCTACACTTGGCGTTTTTTCCAGAGCTTCGTCTACAATGCTTTTAAGATCTAAAACTTTGTTTCCTCTGTAGCTTCCGTCTGAGGTGATGACCATTTTTGCACCACAGTCATTTACTCTTGAAGAAACTGCCGATGCCGAAAATCCTGCGAAAATAACGGAATGAACGGCTCCCAGTTTTGCACAAGCTAACATAGTGATAGCCAATTCCGGAATCATCGGAAGATAGATGCAGACTCTGTCGCCTTTTTCGATGCCCATTTCACGAAGAACATTCGCGGTTTTGTTCACTCTTTTATAGAGTTCGTTGTAAGAAATATGCTGTGCTTCTTCTTTTGGATCGTTCGGTTCCCAGATGATTGCTGTTTTATCGCCTCTTACCGCTAAATGTCTGTCGATGCAGTTTTTAGTAATATTTAGTTTAGCATTTTTAAACCACGAAATTTTGGCTTCATTCATATCGTATTTTACGACCTTGCTCCATCTCTGATACCACACGAAATTTTCATCTGCAATTTTATCCCAGAATTTTTTAGGATTTTTGATCGATTTTTTATACTCTTCAAAATATTGCGGTAGGTTTTCTATCTGATAGTTTCTCATATTTTTCTTTTTAAAATTTATTTTATTATTTAAATTATTGTCTTAATACACAATGTGCGGAGTTTTTTGTTTTTTATGTAAGCCTAAATCATGAATAATTTGATCTATAATTTTAGTTCCATAACGGGTAAAAACCGATTTTTTATTGATGTTTCAATCTGGCTGATTTTTAGAAATCCGAAACCTTCATAAAATTTCTCTGCATTGGGATCAGCTTCCAAAATTATCTTTGCTGTTTTTTCTTTCTTAGTTTTATTCATGAGATCGTTCATAAGTATTTTTCCATAACCTTTTCGCATTTCTTCAGGAACAACGAATAAATTGTCAAGTTTTACAGTATTTTCATTAAAATTAAAATAAGAGTAGTAAGCAATAATTTTATTATTTAATGATAATTTATATACCTCACTTTTTTTGATATAATCTTTACTTATCGTTAAATCTTGCGACCATTCTTCCATTTGTTCATCCGAATATCCCCAATGTGCTTTTGATTTTTTGGTTATTTCGGTTAAAATCTTATCGTCTTCAGGATTTGCTTTTACTATTTTCAACATTATGATTTCAATTTATGCTCTGTATTCTCCAATTTTCTCCTGAATCTCTTCAATAATCTTTTCGTCATCAATCGTCGAAGGAATCTGAAATTCTTTTCCGTCCAGTAAAGTTCTGATCAGCTTTCTTAAAATTTTTCCAGAGCGTGTTTTAGGTAAGCGTTTTGCAACCATCACATTTTTAAGGCAGGCAACAGCGCCTATTTTTTCGCGGACTGTTTTTACGATGTCTTTTTCTACCTGATCTTCAGAAACAGCAGATCCGTTTTTTAAAACGACTGTTGCAAAAGGAATCTGTCCTTTCAGTTCATCATCAATTCCGACTACGGCACATTCTGCAACATCGGGATGAGAGGAAACAATTTCTTCCATTTCGGAAGTGGAAAGGCGGTGTCCTGCAACATTAATGACATCATCCACTCTTCCGGTAATGAAAATATAGCCGTCTTCATCTTTTATGGCTCCGTCTCCGGAAAAATAATAGCCTTTGTACTGCGAGAGATAGCTTTTCTCAAAACGGTCATAATCATTCCAGATTCCTAATAAAGATCCTGGTGGAAGTGGTAATTTTATAACTAAATAACCTTCATGATGCGCATCCAGTTCATAGCCGTTTTCATCGAAAATTTTAATATCATAGCCCGGAATTGGTTTTCCTGCGGAAGCTCTTTTGATTTTGTAGTCGTCATTAAAAGTCATTAAACCCAGCATTGGCGAACCGGATTCTGTCTGCCACCAGTGATCGATTGCCGGAACGCCGATGTGTTCAGCAAACCAGTCCAGAGTGGCGACATCACATCTTTCGCCTGCTAAAAACTGCTTTTTGAAATGGCTTAAATCATATTTTTTCACCAATTCTCCGTTCGGATCTTCTTTTTTGATGGCTCTGATTGCTGTTGGAGCGGTAAACATTGCTGCCACTTTATATTCGGAAATAATTCTCCAAAATGTTCCTGAATCGGGCGTCATAATGGGTTTTCCTTCAAAAATAATCGTTGAATTTCTGTTGATTAAAGGACCATAAACGGTATAACTGTGACCAACTGCCCATCCGAAATCGGAAGCTGCCCAAAAAGTCTCCCCCGGTTCGATTCCATAAATATATTTCATCGAAAACTTTAGCGCGGTTGCGTAACCTCCCGTATCTCTTGCAACGCCTTTTGGTTTTCCGGTCGTTCCGGAGGTATACAGCAAATAGAGCGGGTGAGTGGATTCCACCGAAACACAATCTGCTGGTTCTGAATTCTGAACCAGATTTTCGTAATCAATTAACCCATCAAACATTTCATGTTGATTGTCAACTAATTTTCTGTTGTACACAATGATGTGATCCACCTTATCCTGTGCCAGTTCGATCGCTTTTTCTACTAAAGGCAGATAAGGAATTCTTTTTGCAATCTCAACTCCAGCGGTTGCTGTAATTAATGCTTTTGGTTTACAGTCGTCAATTCTCACTACCAGTTCATTCGGTGCAAAACCTCCGAAAACCACATTATGGATCACTCCGATTCTCGCGCAGGCAAGCATGGAAAACAAAGTCTGCGGAATCATCGGCATATAAATGACAGCAGTATCGCCTTTTTTTAAGCCTAAAGAAATTAATCCTCCCGCCAATTTTGAAATTTCTTCTTTGGTTTCATTGAAGGTGTAGGTTTGCTTTTGGTTCGTTACGGGAGAATCGTAAATAACCGCAACCTGATCTCCAAAACCATCTTCAATATGTTTATCAATACATAAATAGCACATATTGAGTTTTCCGTCCGGAAACCACTGGTTGTATTGGTTTTCGTCATTAGAAGTAATGGTTTTCGGGAATTCAAACCAACTGATTTCCTGAGCCTGTTCTTTCCAGAAATTCTCTTTGTCTTCTATGCTTTGCTTAAATAAAATATCTGTATTCATAATAGTTTTTATGTTTTTGTCATTGCGAGGAGCGTAGTGACGAAATAATCTTTTAATACTTTGTTGAGATTGCTTCACTTCGTTCGCAATGACGGTGTGGAAAATGTATTAAAACATTTCTTCTATTTGCTGCATGAGTTTTTTTATTGAATAAGGCTTTGTAACGTAAGCATCGGCTCCCATTTCCAGCCCTTTTTCAATATCTTTCGGATTGTTTTTGGCACTTAGGAAAATTACTTTTGTATCTTTCAGTTTTTCATCCTGTTTTATTAGTTCCAGGGTACTGTATCCATCAAGATTCGGCATCATAATATCCAGTAAAATGACATCAGGCGTCATTGTTTTCAGAAATTCCAAAACTTCTGTTCCGTCCCTCGCAATAAATACGTCGTATCCATTTTTCTTAAAGCTGTATTCCAGCGACATTAATATTTTGTGCTCGTCATCAGCAATGATTATCTTCTTCATATTGTGGTTGTCTTATTGTTCAACTGCATTGTTTTTATTTGTTTCTTTTGGGGAACCCGAAGGGTTCAATTTAAATAGCTGTAGGTGAAACCTAAGGAATAATGATTCGCATCATACCATCCCGTAAGGGTTGAATTTTATTAATTTAATTCCGGATCGATTCCATGTTCTGTTAAAAGCTTTTTAAATTCATCATCAAAAGTCTCTGTTTTATGGTGATGTTTTTGATTTTTTATATAATTTATTATTGTTTCTTTATCCTTTAATGAATAGGTAAATGCTCCGTATCCTTCCTGCCATCCTGAGAATTCAGGAAATAATCCCGATTCTTTCATCCACAAATTGGTTGCAACTTTTATATCTTTTACAAGGTTGCTGAGATTTACATTTGGATGCAGATCACAAAAGATGTGGATATGATCCGGCATTCCATTAATTCTATATAATTTACATTTTTTATTTCTTAAAATTCCCCAAATATATTTGTAAAGTTCTGATTCATTTTCTTCATTAATTGTTTGTTCCCGATGTTTGGTTCCAAAAACAATATGATAAAATATTTGTCGATACGTTCCCATCTTCTCATTTGTGTTTATTTATTTCCATAGGTTTTACCTACGGCTATTTAAATTGAACCCTTTGGGTTCTCTCATCCCTTATCTTCTTTTGGCAGAGCAATTGTAAATGTCACACCCAATCCGCTGTTTTCTGCTTTTATGGTTCCGGAATGTGCTTCTACGATTCTTTTTGAAATAGCAAGCCCAAGACCGCTTCCGGAAGGTTTTCTTATGTTTTGGTTCTTTGATTGATAAAACTTATCAAAAATAAGCTCAAGATCTTCTTCGGGAATATGTTTTCCGGTATTGAAAATCGCTATGTTGAGATCATTATCTTTTTCAAAAAATTTGGTCTGAATAGTTCCCTGCTCATCTGTAAATTTCAAAGCATTTCCTAAGATATTCTGAAATAACTGAATCATTCTTGCTTCATCATATTCAAATAAATAATGATTAAGAAGATTGACTTCACTTATATGAATGTTTTTCTGTTGAATAAGATGGATAATAGGATTCAATGCTCTTTTATACGTTTCCAGAATATTGTTTTTCTGAATGTGCAAAGCAATTTCGCCATGCTGGAGTTTATCCAGATACAGAATATCATTAATAATTTCACTTAAGCGGTCAGATTCAGTGATGATATTGTTTAAAAATTCTCTTTTAATTTCTAAAGGAATATCGTCGTCATCGGCTAAAATTTCTCCTGCTGAACGAATGGCTGTAATCGGAGTCCGCAATTCGTGGGCAACAGAATCTAAAAAGTCATCTTTCTGTCGGTCTTTGATGATTAAATTTTCATTCGCTGCAGTAAGATCATGAGAAAGCTGTTTGAGTTCTTCAGATTTTTCGGTCAGTTTTTTATTCAGAATGATGTTTTCTTTAGATTCTTCAAGAATATTTAAAACTTCTTTCAAAGAAATTTTATCTTCTTTGGTAACGCCTTCAATTAAAATTTTTGCAGAAGCAGTCCCAATTCTTCCTGCCAGAAGATTTTCAGAAAATTTGATAAATCTTGAGTCTGCGGTTTCTTCCTGAGTATCAATATTGTATTTGATATTGAAGATCCGCATTGCCTGTTCGGTCTTCTTTTTACCTAAAAAACGTTCCAGAATATTTTTAATATCCGAAACATAAGCCGTTCCTCTCCATATAAAAGCATTTTCATGATTTTGGATATATTTATCAATATCAACATATAGTTCGGCAAAATTTCTTTCACGGTAGTTTCCTTTCATGCTTACCGATAAAATCGTGAATAAACCTGTGTTTACCAAAATAGACCAAAAGAAAATTTCCGGAATACGGTCTAAAAATGTTATATCAAAGAACTGGAAAGCATCATACATATTTCGTAAAATACCCTTCAGATCCTGATTGTAAGAAAAATAATACTGTGGAATAATTAAGCCGAAATAACAGATAATTAAACCTGCTAAAAGTCCGGTAATTGCTCCTTTATAACTTCCTCTTCTCCAGAATATGGCTCCGAAAAATGCAGGAGCCAACTGTGCGATAACGACAAAAGAAATCAATCCCACAGAATCGAGCGAAGTTTTCAGAATGAAATATTTATAAAAGACAAAAGCTAAAATAATCAGTCCGAAAATTGAAAACTTTCGAATATTGGTAATGTTTCTTGTATTTTGAGTTTCATTTTCAGCTTTAAATTTGCCCAATAATCCGTAAGGAATAATGAGGTTGTTGGAAAGCATGATGGATAAGGTAATTGATGATATAATAATCATCGAAATTGATGAACTTAAACCACCAAGAAATACCAAAACGGTGATTAAAGTATTATCAAAATACTGCGGAATTAAAATAGAATAGAATTCCGGATTTACATTCTGACCATCAAAAAGCAATCTTCCGCCCCATGCAATAGGAAAAATAAAAACAGTGAAAACCAATAAATACAATGGGAAAAACCAAATGGCTGTTTTGATGTGTTTTTCCTGTCTGTTTTCTACAATAGCCGTATGAAACTGTCTTGGAAGAATACAGATTGCTGTTCCGGAAATCATACTGAGAACCATCCAGTTCATGGCGCCTTCCACACCATTGAAAGTATTTTTAGCCTTAAAATCAGGAAATTTACTTGCCTTGCTGTAAAGATCTGAAAATCCGTCAAATGAGAAATAAATAACAAATAAACCTAAAATAATAATGAAAAACAGTTTAAGAAAACTTTCTAAAGCTATTGCTGAAATAATTCCTGATCTTTTTTCTGATGCATCTACATATTTAGTTCCATAATATGAAGAAAATACCGCAATTAAAACAACGACAAAGGTTGCACTGTCATTTAAAATGTTTTTAGATATTGCCGTTTCTGTTACCAAATGAAAGGTTTCGGAAATTGCTCTTATCTGTAATCCGATATATGGAATAATTGCTAAAATACACACCAAAGTGATAATAGCGCTGAAACTTCTGCTGTTTCCGTATCGTAAAGAGATAAAATCTGCAAGACTGCTTATTTTGTTGATTCTTGAAATACGGACAATCCTTGTGTTGATATAAATCCATGCCGGAATAATGATAACCGGACCAATATAAATAGTAAGGTAATTGAGTCCGCTTGTCGCAGCAACGCCAATGCTTCCATAATACGTCCATGCAGTACAATATACAGCAAGAGACAAAGCGTAGATGTATGGATTATTGATCCAGAACTTACTTTTTTTCTTCTCAGCAAAATACGCAACAAGAAACAGAAGAGCCAGATAAATAAGAACAACAGTAAATAATGCGAAACTACTCATCATATTTTTTTACAATGAAGAAAGAAATCATAATAGAAATCATCCAGACAGAAAAAACATACACCAGAATTCTTGGAAAACCTAAAACCTCTTTCTCGCTGTTGAAAAGTAGGGAAACAGGAATACTGAAAGCAATCAGCAGACCTATACACAGGATAATCAGTTTTTGTTCGTGACGTTTTTTCATGATGGAATGATGAATTTATTATAATTGGTAAACATTGATCAGAAAGATAATTGATGAATAGAATCATTCATCAATTATCATCTAACATTTAATTTACTTATCGTCAGAATATTCTCCTATCAAAGAGTAATATCCGAAAATTGCCATTCCACCGGAGACAATGGGTACCAATACAAAAAGTATAATGATACCAAATACAAGATCTTCCTGCTTTCCTGAGGCGAGTTTAGGGATTCCCATCACTGTGATCCCAAAATAGGCAACAGCAAGAGCAATTAAAATCCAAACAATGCCTAATATTTTTTTTAGTCCGTCCATTTTCGTAGTTTTAAAATTAGTGAATTTTGATTAAATAAGCTATTTGTCGTGGATATTATTGTTTTTGTTTTTAAGATAAAACATTCCGATGACCAAACAGACTGTTGCAACACCGATAGGATACCAAAGACCTTCGAGATACCACGTTGCGTGTCCCGCATCTTTACCTGTGGTTACCAAATAGGTTGCAACCGCAGGAAGTAAGCCTCCAAATACGCCATTACCAATGTGATACGGAAGAGACATCGATGTATAACGGATTCTCACCGGGAACATTTCTACAAGAAATGCTGCAATAGGACCATAAACCATCGTAACAAAAATCACCTGAATAAAGATAAGGAAAACAAGATACCATTTTGTGCTGTCACTTAAGGTAACGGATTTTGATACTTTAGGTTCTTCAGCTTTTCCATCCTTCATTACCGGACCGTTGATTGACCAATGAACAATACTGTCTTTTTTAATTAAAGTTCCGTCGGTATAAACTGTTTCTTTATGGAAAGTGATCAGACTGTCTGCTGCAATTTCTTTATGAACTTTGGCGGTTCTGTTTTCAGTAATGCCATTATCGGCAACTGTTTTAGCTTCGATATTAATGCTTTTGTACATAGCATCATAAATCGGTCTGTACGCTAAAATAGCAATCAGCATCCCAGTCATCATAATCGCTTTTCTTCCTACTTTATCAGACAGCCATCCGAAAAACACAAAAAACGGAGTTCCTAAAAACAATGCGGTTGCCATCAAAGAATCTACCTGTGCAGATTCTACATTCATCACTTTTTGAAGGAAGCTCATGGCGTAGAATTGTCCGGTGTACCAGATTACTCCCTGTCCCATTGCTGCTCCAAATAAGGCAAGCAAAACAAATTTGAAATTAAATTTATTTCCGAAGCTTTCTTTTAAAGGATTTTTTGAAGTTTTTCCTTCACTTTTAGCTTTTGCAAACAAAGGAGATTCTTTCATGTTTTTTCTGATGATATAAGAAACACCCACCATAAGAATCGAAATCCAGAACGGAACTCTCCATCCCCAAGTGTCAAATTCTTCTGCTGAAAGTGAACTTTTCGTAACAAGAATAACAATCAGAGAGATAAAAAGTCCTGCTGTAGCGGTAGTCTGAATCCACGATGTCCAGTAACCTCTTCTGTGTGGCTGTGCATATTCTGCGACATACGTTGCTGCACCACCGTATTCACCTCCTAAAGCCAGACCTTGTAAAAGTCTTAAAATTAAAACCAAAACAGGTGCTAAGAATCCGATAGTTTCATAGCTGGGAATACATCCGATCAGGAATGTTGAGAAGCCCATAATTAATAAAGTGACCAGAAAAGTATATTTTCTGCCAATAATATCTCCTAGTCTTCCGAAGAATAAAGCTCCGAATGGTCTTACGACAAAACCTGCCGCAAAAGTTGCCAATGTAGATAAAAATGCTGCGGTAGGATTGTCTGCAGGGAAAAATTTGGTTGCCAAAACAATGGCGAGACTTCCAAAAATATAGAAATCATACCATTCTATAAGGGTTCCGAGAGATGACGCTGTAATAACGCTCCAGATGGTGCGGTTTTTCTGCTTTTCAGTCATATTCTCGTAGCTGTCGTGATGTTGCTGGTTCATATTACTAGATTTTATTTTTAATTAAGAATGAAATTTTAGAGATAAATTTGGAGCTGGATAATAAACTCTCCTTTGGAAGTCGGGCTTTCAGTCGGACTTGTGTAAACAGGTCTTGTAGAATATTGAGTGGTAACCTTTGCATGATGACCATCTAAAAACCAGTTGGCTCCTACATCAAACTGAGAAGAAGATTTCTCATAAGCATCAAAATTTTTGTGAGTATAAGCTGCGAACGGCTGAATTCTGATTTTTGGCTTTTCGGCCTGACTTGGTAGTAATAATCCCGCCTGAGCGTAGATGATGTCACCTGTACCTATCATTGGCTGTAGATTTCCCGGTCCGGCTATTGCACGTTGCCCGACAAAGTTGGGATCATTGGCTGCAACGTTCATGATTCCCAGATTCCTTACATAATTAGGTCCGAATTGATAGTTAAAATAACCTGCGTAAGCAGAAACAGCCATTTTATTTTTAGCATTTCCCAAAGGAATATCTGCAAAAGCATCGGCGGAAAGTAATGTTATATTATGTTTTTCAATATTTGAATTGACTGAAGTTCTCGTTCCGTCTTTTTGATGATAAAAACCTGCACCCAGATTGAAAACCTTTTTGGTTCCCAGATAAGAGCCTACTTTATACGGCAGTGTATTCGATTCTGAATCTAAGAACTGATATTCAAAATAACCTGCCTTAGACCAATTTGGGTTTCCGTTGTTGTCAACTGCAACTGAATTATCAGGATTTAAAGTGTTAGCTGGAGTAAGATCGGTTGCAAATGGTTTATTCAGACTCATTCTGTACTCAAAATTTCCATATTTTCCTTTGGCGAAAACTCCCATCTGTCGTGCAAACTGATCCGAATTATCAATCAGAGGCCAACTGAAAATAGGGGAGTCTACTGTAAGAAAATTTAATGTTGAAGCCATCGTCATACGGGAAAGTCCCATGTAATAATGAAGTCCTCCTCCTAAAGTAAGACTGAATTTTCCTGCTTCTCCCGGTAATATAACAGCATATTCATTCCATGCATCATGAAAGAAAAGCTGAGGTTTTTTACCGTTTCCGTAGCTTCCCGTTCCTGATGTTCCGGTTGCTCCGCCGTTGATGAAAGTTTGATTATTTATACCGACGTGCGCAAGAATCATGTATCTTTTACTGATCTGTGCATACGCCAAAATACGTGCTCTTCGGTTTCCTAAGTTCCAGGTATTGTCGGTAGCTTCACCGCCGACCATACTTCCGGGATTCATGTCTGAATTTCTGATCCAGAACTGATCCCATAGAATAAATCGTACATATTTATCTCCGTTAGGATTTAGATTTATTTTTAAACCGCTTCCATAATCCGGAGAACCTTGTGAGTATAAAGAACTGCTGATTAAAGCTAATCCAATAAAACTTAATATTTTCTTCATAAATTATTAATTTTTTGGCTTTTATTTTGTGAAAGCCAAATTGGAATTAATAATTTAATTACAAAAATTTAATATATATAATTGGTAATAGTATATTTTTTAATTTTAAATCATGAATTTTGAGCTGAAAAACTGTTCTTATAAATCATGTTTTTTAAATTAAATTGATAATTAATGTTTTGATTATTATATTTTTAAATGAATAAATTCTATTTCATTAGAACTCAAAATTTATAATTAATAACTTATAACTTCTGAATCTACTTCTTAAACCTTTCCCATTTTATCAGCATATATTTGTCTGCAAACTGTGTGATAATTAATCCTGAATTCTTCAGATTTTCTTCTTTACTCATATATTCAATCAGTTCATTTTGTTTTAGGATTTTATACACCGGATGAAATTCAGAATGAGGAGGTCTTGTAATATTGTATTTCTTAATCCACGAACTGATCGTAACGTGCGAGACACCAATAATTCTTTCAATTTCACGGAAACTTAAACCCTCAAGATACAGCTGTAATGCTTTGGTTACATAGTAATCATCTATTTGTTTCCCAAGTTTTTTCACAGTAAAATAATAGTTGCAGTCTTTACATAAAAAGCGTTGCTTGTTGTTTACAATTCCGCTTTTAACCACTTTGTCTGTGTTGCATTTCGGACAGCGATTTTCCATAGCTATATCTTTTTAGCAAATATATAATAATTTAGCAAAATATTAAATTCATGTAAAGATAAAATTACCTGTATATTAATTTAATGCAATAAAATTATCTTTTTTATTTGCTTATTAAAGAAATTATATTTTAAATTTGCCAAAAAATTTAGATAAATAAATGGAAATAGAAGTTTCCTCATCCATACATCTGAAGTATGTGAGTGAAATACAGCAGGAAATGTACGATTCTGCACAGCGCAGAGGAACGGGGATTGCCAAACGTTCCATCGAGTATCTCAGTAAAAAAATTACTGAAGGTAACGCTGTAGTTGCCACTGATAAAGGAAAGTGGGTAGGTTTCTGTTATATAGAAACATGGTCTCACGGACAGTTTGTTGCCAATTCAGGACTTATAGTTTCTCCGGAATTCAGGCATTTGGGAGTGGCAACCTTAATCAAGGATAAGGTCTTCGCTTTGTCCCGAAAAAAATACCCAGATGCTAAAATTTTCGGATTAACTACCGGTTTGGCGGTTATGAAGATCAACAGCGATTTAGGATATAAACCCGTTATCTATTCTGAATTAACACAGGATGAAGAATTCTGGAACGGCTGTAAAAGCTGCGTCAATTATGATATTTTAATGAAAAAAGAACGGAGAAACTGTCTTTGCACAGCAATGCTTTTCGTTCCCGATAATACAAAAAACAGCACTGAAAATAATCAGTCTGAAAACAGATACAATAATGAGCAAGAAAGTAGTTTTAGCATTTAGCGGAGGTCTGGATACCTCTTACTGCGCCAAATATTTGAGTGAAACAATTGGATATGAGGTGTATGCAGTGACTGTAAATACCGGAGGTTTTTCCAAAAATGAAGAAAAAGAACTGGAGAAAAAAGCCCTGAATCTTGGGGTAAAAGAATACAGGTGCGTTGATGCTCAGGAAGATTATTACAATTCTTGTGTAAAATATCTGATTTTCGGTAATGTTCTGAAAAACAATACCTATCCTCTGTCTGTAAGTGCGGAGCGTACCATTCAGGCGCAGGAAATTGCAAAATATGCGATTGAAATCGGCGCGGATGCAATTGCGCACGGAAGTACGGGAGCGGGAAACGATCAGGTTCGTTTTGATCTTATTTTTCAGGTAATGTGTCCGAATGTAGAGATCATTACGCCCATTCGTGATATGGCTCTTTCCCGTGAAGAAGAAATTGAATTCTTGAAAAGTCACGGTTACGAAATGGAATTTCAGAAAGCACAATATTCTGTCAATAAAGGACTTTGGGGAACTTCAGTTGGCGGAAAGGAAACGCTGACTTCAAGAAATTATCTTCCTGAAGAAGCTTTTCCGTCACAAATTAAAGAAAATCAACCTTCCGAAATAGAAATTGAGTTTAAAAATGGTGAAGTTGTAGCAGTAAATGGCGAAAAATTTGAACATTCTGTTTATGCAATTCAGAAAATTGAAGAATTGGCTTCGGCTTATGGAATCGGTCGTGATATTCACGTAGGAGATACCATTGTCGGAATCAAAGGAAGAGTAGGTTTCGAGGCGGCAGCGGCTTCAGTGATTATCAAATCGCATCATTTATTGGAAAAGCATACGCTTTCAAAATATCAGCAAATGATGAAATCCCAATTATCAGACTGGTACGGAAACTGGCTTCACGAAGCACTTTTCTTAGATCCTGTGATGAGAAATATTGAGTCTTTTCTTATTGATTCTCAAAAAGCAGTCAGCGGAAAAGTATTTGTAACCCTTCATCCTTATCGATTTATCTTAAACGGAATTGAATCTGAACACGATTTGATGTCAGACAAATTCGGAAGCTACGGAGAAGCAAACAGGGCGTGGACAGGCGAAGATGTGAAAGGCTACACAAAGATTGTAAGCAATTCTTTAAATATATACCATCAGATTAATAAATAAAATTTGGGCAGCTTTATCCGCCTTCCGCTCCCAATCTTTTTTGCAAGACGATTTCAGATTCAATAGAACTTGAATTCCAAGCAAAAAAGGATTTCCACTCAAGTCGGGCTGCGAAAATTTGGGCGCAAAATGAACCCGCAGGGTTCAATATGAATAGCCGTAGGTGAAACCTATGGATTAAAAAGGATCAACATAAACATAGAATCCGAAGGATTCAATAAAAGTAGCCGTAGGTGAAACCTATGGACAAGAATAAAAATGATTGAAATTAACAAAACAGCAGGAATTATTGGCGCCAACGGTTATACAGGAAGCGAACTGGTTCGTCTGCTGGCTTTTCATCCTCATGTGTCTTTGCGTTTTTTATATAGTCGTTCGAATTCGGGAACAAAGATTTCAGATTTGTACTCGGATTTAGCGACGGTTTGTGAAATGGTCTTGACGGATCAGCCTGAAGATGTTGATATTCTGTTTCTATGCCTTCCTCACAAAGAAAGTCAGAATTGGCTGGCTCAAAATCCTATAAAAGATTCAACGTTGGTTATTGATTTAGGAAATGATTTTCGTTTGGATGGAAATTTCGCCAACAGAAATTTTATCTACGGTTTGCCTGAAATCAACAAAAAACAACTTTCAGGAGCGAAAAGTATTGCGAATCCGGGATGTTTTGCAACGGCAATTCAGCTGGCTTTACTTCCGTTAGCAAAAAAAGGTTTGTTAAATGAGGTTTACACAACAGGAATTACAGGTTCAACAGGCGCAGGTCAGTCTTTGCAGGCAACCACGCATTTTACATGGAGGAACGATAATATTTCAGCGTATAAAACTTTAACACACCAACATGTGGATGAGATTTTACAGCAATTAATTTCTTTTAATAACCAGGAAGTTAGTCTTAATTTTATTCCATGGAGGGGAGATTTTGCCAGAGGAATTTTTACGAGTTCCACAATAAAGACAGATTTAGAACTTTCAGAGATATATCAGTTGTTTGAAGATTTTTATGCAGATGAACCTTTTGTACAGGTAAGCGAAAAAGCAATTGATTTAAAGCAGGTTGTCAATACCAATCGCTGTGTGATACAGGTTGAAAAATGTGGGAATGTTGCGGTCATTCACTCAGCGATTGACAATTTGTTGAAAGGTGCTTCCGGACAGGCGGTTCAAAACATGAATATTGCCATGGGCTGGGAAGAAAATTTAGGATTAAACTTAAAACCGATTGCGTTTTAAAAGCTCAATCAAAAATGACTTAGGAAAATGGAGCGTTAAGAAAAATAATTTTATGAACGTTAAGAAAATTCTACTGTTTGAATCGCGAAACAAATGTAGAACCGAAAAACAAATGCTGATTTCGCGCAAGTTTTAGAATTTTTAGAGAACAAAAATATTTTTTAGCGGAAGTTTCCAAGTCTTGAACTTTTGTTTCTTTTGTTTGACTACATCGAAATAGTATTCATCAACTGAAAGGAGATAATCTTCGATTTCAAGGCAAAAGAAAAATATAAGAAGATGAATCATTCATCAAACATCAATTATCATTTATAAATAGACATGAATTTATTCAACGTATACCCATTATTCAACATCAATCCTGTAAAAGCGAAGGGATCATTTCTCTGGGACGATAAAGGAGAAAAATATCTTGATTTTTACGGAGGTCATGCGGTGATTTCTATTGGGCACAATCATCCCCATTATCAGACTCAATTAAAAAATCAATTAGATAAAATATCTTTCTATTCAAATTCAGTTCAGAATGAATTGCAAACTGAATTGGCTGAAAAATTGGGGAAAATTTCAGGTTTAGAAGATTACAATTTGTTTTTATGTAATTCAGGAGCAGAAGCGAACGAAAATGCTTTAAAACTGGCTTCTTTCCACAATGGAAAAAATAAAGTGCTGTATTTTTCCGGTTCATTTCACGGAAGAACTTCGGCAGCCGTTTCGGTAACGGACAATCCCAAAATTGTAGCTCCGGTGAATTATGATGAAAGATTCATTAAATCTGAATGGAACAATATCGAACAGCTTGAAGAAGTTTTTGAAAAACAGGGAAATGAAATTTCATCCGTCATCATTGAAGGAATTCAAGGGGTTGGCGGAATTATGATTCCAACGGTTGAATTTTTAACTAAAATCAAAGAATTATGCGAAAAATACAATGCTGTTTTGATTTTGGATGAAGTTCAGTCGGGATACGGAAGAAGTGGCTATTTCTTTGCCCATCAGGAATTTAGGATTGAAGCAGATATCATCACCACGGCAAAAGGAATGGGAAATGGTTTCCCGATTGGCGGCGTTTTGATTCACCCGAAGTTTCAGGCAAGCAATGGTTTATTGGGAACGACTTTTGGCGGAAATCACTTAGCTTGTGTAGCGGCAATTGCGGTTTTAGACGTCATGAAAGATGAAAATCTTATCGAAAATGCTCAGGAAATGGGCACTTACATTGAAAATGAAATTAAAGATTTTCCACATATCAAAAACATCCGAAGGAAAGGCTTGATGATTGGGATTGAACTCGACAGAGACTGCTCGGAAGTGAGGAATAGCCTGTTGTACCATCATCATATTTTCACAGGAAACTCTAATGATAAAGCGGTCTTAAGGATTCTTCCGGCACTTAACATTAAGAAAGAAGAAACCAATCTTTTTATTAATGCTTTGAAAGAAGTATTGGAGAATATTTAAGCGCTAAGATATTAAAGAAAGCTGAGAAAGTTTATTTGAAATTAAATTTAGTGCAAAGTTTGTCATTCCGCAGGAATCTGAACTGATACAATGAAAATTTAGATTCTTCCTTCGTCAGAATGACAAACACAACTTTCAATTGCTGAGTGAAACGCCATTGCGAACGAAAAATATTTTCAAGTTTAATTTTAAAAAACTTTGCGATCATAGCGTTAAAAACTCAACATAATATGTAAGATAAAAAATCTTTAAAATCAATTCAAAATGAAAAAATTCACCTCTGTAAGTGACGTTGAAAACTTACAGCACATTATAAAAAAAGCATTACAAATTAAAGAAAATCCTCTTTCGGAACCCGAAAAAGGAAAAGGAAAAACTATTGGACTTGTATTTTTAAACTCAAGTTTGAGAACCCGTTTAAGCAGTCAGATTGCGGCTCAGAATTTAGGATTAAATGTTTTAACCTTAAATGCAGCACAGGAAGCATGGAATCTGGAATTTGCGGACGGTGCAGTAATGAACGGCGATACGGTGGAACATATCAAAGACGCAATTGAAGTTTTAAATCAGTATTGCGATATTATTGCAGTTCGTTGTTTTGCAGGAATGAAAAGCAAGGAAGATGATGTGAATGAAAGCATTCTCAGCCAGTTTGAGCAACATGCGAAAGTTCCAGTTATTTCTCTTGAATCTGCGACACGTCATCCTTTGCAAAGTTTAGCAGATTGCATCACCATTACCGAAAACTGGCACTTCGACAAGCTCAGTGTAAACCGTAAACCGAAAGTAGTTTTAACGTGGGCGCCTCATATCAAGCCGATTGCTCATGCGGTGGGAAATTCTTTCGCAGAATGGATGCAGGAAATGGATGTAGATTTTGTCATCGCCAATCCGGAAGGGTATGATTTAGATAAAAACTTTACAAAAGATGTGAAGATTATTTATGATCAGGAAGAAGCATTGAAAGATGCCGATTTTATCTATGTTAAAAATTGGTCGTCTTTTGATGATTATGCTAAAATGCCTGAAGTGAAAGAAAACTGGATGCTGACGAATGAAAAATTAGTAAATACCAATCAGGCAAAGGTTATGCATTGTCTTCCTGTCCGCCGAAATTTGGAACTGAGTGATGAGGTGATGGATGGTGAAAACTCGATCATTTATCAGCAGGCAAAAAACCGAATTTTCTCCGCACAGGCTGTTTTTTCTGAAATCTTAGATGAATTGAATTCTTAATAAATCAAACCTCATAGGTTTTTAAAACCTATGAGGTTTCCAAAAAAGATTTGTAATGAAAGAAAAATTATACATCATAAAAATTGGCGGAGCATTAATTGATAACGAGGAATTATTAGAACAGTTTTTAGAGCAGTTTTCTGAAATTCAGGAAAAGAAAATTCTGGTACATGGAGGAGGAAAACTGGCAACAACTTTAGCCGATAAACTGGGAATTGAACAGAAGCTCGTAAACGGAAGAAGAATAACCGATAAAGATACGTTGGATATTGTTGCAATGGTGTATGCGGGAGGAATCAACAAAAATATTGTAGCAAAACTTCAGCAGAAAAAATGCAAAGCCATTGGATTTTCTGGTGCGGATGCGAATTTAATTAAAGCCAAAAAAAGAGAACACGCCGAAATAGATTTCGGATTTGTGGGAGATATCACAGAGAAAAGCGTGAACAGAAAATTAATTTCAAAATTGCTGAAACTGGAATTGGTTCCTGTATTTTCGGCAATTACCCACGATAAAAAAGGACACCTTTTCAATACCAATGCAGATACAATCGCTTCGGTAATTGCACAGGCTTTATCCATAAAATATGATGTTGAATTGTTATACTGCTTTGATAAAGAAGGAGTTTTAGAAGATGTGAACAATCCTGAATCTGTTATTAAAAATATTTCCGAAGAAGAATTTTCAGCCCTAAAAGAGGATGGAAAACTTCATAAAGGAATTCTTCCCAAACTTGAAAATGCTTTAGGAGCGGTTAAAAATAATGTCAATAAAGTATTTCTCATTAAAGAAACTGAACTGAAAAACCATATAGAAAACCATCATGCAGGAACTGAAATCTGTTTATAGCAAAGAAGAATTGCGGGATAACGCTGTTGAATTATTAAAAAGACTGATTGAGATTCCTTCATTCAGCAAAGATGAATTTAATACGTCCGTGGAAATTGAAAATTTTTTCAAAAAACATCAGATTCCTACAAAACGTTTTAAAAATAACGTTTGGGCGGTAAATAAAAATTTTGATGTTTTCAAACCGTCAATTTTGCTGAATACACATCACGATACCGTAAAACCCAACAAAGCATATACTTTGGATCCGTTTGTTCCGATTGAAAAAGATGGAAAATTATTCGGACTGGGAAGTAATGATGCGGGAGCTTCTCTGGTTTCCATGGCGCAGGTTTTTTTACACTTTTATGAAAAAGAAAATTTACAATATAACTTAATTATAGCTTTGACGGCAGAGGAGGAGATTTCAGGTTTTGACGGGATCGAAGCCTTATTTCCCCAATTACCCAATATCAAATTAGCCATTGTAGGAGAACCCACGCAGATGAATCTGGCGATTGCAGAAAAAGGACTTTTGGTAATTGATGGTGAAATGAAAGGCACTCCTTCTCACGCCGCTCATACAAACAATGATAATTCTATTGTGAAATGCATGGAAGATTTGCAGAAAATTTTAAATTTCAAATTCCCAAAAGTTTCGGATTATTTGGGTGAGATTAAAGTGACATTGTCAGGAATTCATGCCGGAGTTCAGCATAATGTCGTTCCGGAGTCCTGTACTTTCACTTTGGATGTAAGAGTTACAGACGAATATTCTAATAAAGAGGTATTTGAAATCATCCAGTCGCAGATAAAATCTACTTTAACGGCAAGATCTTTCAGGCTGAATTCTTCTAAAATTGAAATGGATCATCCTTTTGTAAAAGCAGGTTTGGAAATCGGGAGGACAACGTATGGTTCGCCAACATCATCGGATCAGGCAATCATTCCCTGCACTTCTGTAAAATTGGGACCCGGAGACAGCAGGCGTTCTCACACGGCGGATGAATTTATTTTCATTGAAGAAATCGCGGAAGGTATTGAAATTTATATCAAAATTTTGGAAAAGATTTTATAGGCTGGAAGCGGGGAGATTGATGATGGAAGTCTATGAAGCATAAAAATATCGACCTAGGAAAATGAAGCGTTAAGAGAAATAGTTTTATGAACGTTAAGAAAATCCCACTGTTTGAGTGCGACGGAAATATCAAATCGAAGAAACCAATATTCAATTCGCACGAGTTTTGGGATTTTTAGAGAATAAAAATATTTTTTAGCGAAAGTTTCCAGTCTTGAAATAACATTCGCCGAATTTATGGAGGCAATTTTTGTTTCTTTTGTTTGACTACGTCGAATCTTCGATTTCAAGACAAAAGAAAATTTTAAAAACAAAAAAGAAATTTTATGAAAAAAATATGGCAGAAAGACAATAACACCACCAATATATTAGTCAATACATTCACAGTTGGGAAGGATCTTGATTTTGATGAACGTTTGGCAAAATACGATGTCAAAGGTTCAATGGCGCATTGCAAAATGTTGTCGGAAGTCGGGATTATTTCTGTTGAAGAATCAGAGCAAATGTTATTTGTTTTAAAAGAAATTTTAGACGATATCGAAAACGGAATCTTTCAAATCGATAAGAATGCGGAAGATATTCATTCTCAGATTGAATCGATTTTAATTGAAAAATTGGGCGATACCGGAAAGAAAATTCACACGGCGCGTTCCAGAAACGATCAGGTTTTAGTGGATATCAAATTGTATTTATTAGATGAAATCCGTGAATTGACAGCATTAACTGACGAATTCTTTCAGATATTAATTAAACTGGCGGAAAAGCATAAAAATGTTTTGCTTCCGGGATACACGCATTTGCAGATTGCGATGCCTTCTTCATTCGGATTGTGGTTTGGAGCTTATGCAGAAGCGTTGTTGGATGATGTTGAAATGTTGTTTTCAGTTAAAAATATCATCAATAAAAATCCATTGGGTTCTGCGGCAGGTTATGGTTCGTCTTTCCCGATTGACCGTGAAAGCACAACATATAATTTAGGCTTTCAGTCGATGAATTACAATTCGGTTTACGCTCAGATGACGCGTGGAAAGTCTGAGAAAATGCTGTCGATGGCAATGGCGACTTTAGCCGGAACATTAGGGAAATTTTCTTACGATGTTTGTCTGTATTTAAGCCAGAATTTCGATTTCATCAGTTTTCCAAAGGAATTTACCACAGGAAGCAGCATCATGCCACACAAGAAAAATCCGGATATTTTTGAGCTGGTTCGTGCGCGTTGCAACAGAATACAGGCTTTGCCGAATGAATTTATTTTGCTCACAAATAACCTTCCTTCCGGCTATCACAGAGATATGCAGTTGACAAAAGAAATTCTTTTCCCAGCTATTGATTCTTTAAAAGAATGTCTTGAAATTTTGAGCTACACATTACCCAATATTCAGGTGAGAGACGGAATTTTGGAAGATGAAAAGTATAAATATCTTTTCAGCGTAGAAAAGATCAATGAAGAAGTGAAAAATGGAAGTTCATTCCGTGATGCGTATGTGAAAGTAGGTCAGGAGATTGAAAATAACGATTTTGATTTTGAAATTGGAAATTTAAATCATACACATCAAGGAAGTATCGGAAATCTTTGTTTGGATAAGATAGAATATCAGTTTAATAAGTTGAAAAATAAATTATTGGGTTGATAATTAAATGAATAAATTATGTATCATAATTTATTCATTTGTTTCGTGGAAATCTTCGAAATGAGACTCTTCATTATAATCAAGTTTTTCAAATCTATCATCGAATTTTGAGTGTAAAACTATATGTAGTCTTTTGAAGAGAATTTCTAAAATATCATTTTTATCTTCTTCTTGAATTGGAACTGACATTTTTGTTATGAAATCATTACCTTTTTTACTTCTTATTTTATCAAGACAAAATAGACTGATGAATTTAGATTCAACTCCATATAAAGATAATCCTAATACTTGAAATCTGCTGGTGTCAATGTTAAAATATTTTCCAATACTTTCTATGTCATCACCAAATTTTGTTCCTAAGTAATCAGAAATATCTGCGGCGGCTGTTCCTACGAAATCGTTATATTGTACGTCTGCTTTCATATTTATTATTGTAATTCTCGTTTAATTGTTGCTAAAGTTTCTCCGAAAGTTTCTTTAATATTACCTTTTGAAAATCTTATTTGTTGAATACCATGTAAATTAGAAAATTCTTCAGTTCCACTTTCCAATAGAACAATTGATTTACTAAAACCTAATTTTCCTTGAAATAAGCCAATTTCATGTATGACATTTGGTCTTGCAGTAGTCTTACCATCATTAAGTTTATCTTCAGCTGTCATAACCAAAACGGCAAATGAACTTTTATTGGACATTTCTTCCAATATATCTCGAATTGTATGACCAGCTCTTGCTCCTGTTTCGTAAGCTTCAATTTTAAAATCATGCTTATCTGACAAATGATCCTTTAAATCTTTCCATTGAGGATTTCTACCATGACCAATAAAAATAGTTAAAGGATTATCATTATCAACCTTATCTACTTTTGAGTTAGGGAAATTTTTTTCAAATATTTCAAAGACTTCTTCAATCTCACCACGAGATTTTGCTTGTACAATTATATTTGTTTCTTTATTTGAGACATAATTTATTGATATACTTAAATTTTTATCAAATTTTCTTATTGTAGAATTTATATGCGGTTTTCGATAATCAGCAAAAAACTCTCTCTCGTCATCAAATTCCCAAGTTTCATCAGAAGTTCTTAATTTATAACTTCCTTTAGCATCTTCTTTAGAAATATACTTTTCAAAAACTTCTTTTATGACATCTGCTCTAAAATATGCTAATTCAAAACTTTTAGTTTTTTCCATTGAAACTTTTGTATAAAATTACGGTTTTTATGTTATTAATTCTAGAGCTAATCCAAATCAATCTTAAACTTAGTAGACTTCTTCACCTCATGAAGCACGATAGAACTGTGATATTGCCCGATACTAGGAATATTTGAAATGACGTTGACGGTAAAGTCATTATAAGAATTGATGTCTTTTGCAATAATTTTCAGCATGTAATCATATTCACCAGAAAGACTGATGATTTCCTGAACTTCATCATGCTGCATAATGTTTTTTTCAAATGTTTCCAGAACTTTTTTAGACTGTTCTTTAAGACGGACATTACAGTAAACCACAATATTTAAGCCCAGTTTTTCACGGTTGAGAAGACCTACATATTTTTCAATGATTCCCTGTTTCTCCAGCTGTTTAATACGTTCGTAAGTCGGCGTAAAGGTAAGACCGATTTTTTCTGAAATTTCCTTAACAGAATGCGTAGAGTCTTCCTGAATGATGCTGAGAATCATTTTGTCTTTTAAGTCCATATATAATGAAGGTTGAATGGTAACAAAAATAATATATAAAAATGAAATAGGAAAAAGAATATTCTAATTAAATCCACTTTAGAGTTTTGTCATTTTACAGAATTGTTATATCTTTGCACCTAATGAATAACACAGTATTTATATCATTAGAATTTCCGGGCGTAGACGCCCTTTACGATATTTATTTATTTTAAGCGAAGATATTTTCTTCGCTTTTTTTTTGTAAAAAATTTAAAGACAATATGTTTACGATTACAGAACTAAGCAACGAGAGAATCAACAGTATAGTAACAGAAGCTTTGGCTTTTGCGAACGGAAAAACTGCCAAAATTGATGGAGAAGTTTTTTGTTCCAATCTTTTCTTCGAAGACAGTACCAGAACGAAAACAAGTTTTGATATTGCCGAAAGAAAATTAGGATTGCAGGTGGTTCCTTTTGATGCATCAAACAGTTCTGTGAATAAAGGGGAAAGTCTTTATGATACAGTAAGAACAATTGAAAGTCTTGGAGTAAATCTAGTGGTAATAAGAGATAAAAAAGACAGATATTTTGATGAATTAAATGATATTAAAATTCCCATAATCAATGGAGGAGACGGAACAGGAAATCACCCTTCACAATGTATGCTGGATTTGATGACGATTTATCAGGAATTCGGAAAATTTGAAGGATTAAAAATAGGAATTGTAGGAGACGTAAAACACAGCAGAGTTGCCAATTCTAATGCCGAAGCTTTAAGAAGATTAGGCGCAAAAGTTTATTTTTCCGGACCTGAACAATGGTTTGATGAAGGTGCTTTAATCAACGGAACCTACTTATCTGTTGATGAAATGATAAAAGATGTTGATGTATTGATGCTATTGAGAATTCAGCATGAAAGACACGATGCAAAAATGAGTTTTTCTGCTTCAGAATATCACAGAAAATATGGCTTAACAAAGGAAAGAGAAAAAGCCATGAAAAAGGAAGCCATCATTATGCATCCAGCTCCGATCAACAGAGGAGTTGAAATTGATTCAGATTTGGTAGAATGCGAACGTTCAAGAGTTTTCAAACAAATGCAGAACGGCGTTTTCGCAAGAATGGCAATTTTAAAAGAAACCTTAGAAAAAGAAGGATATACTTTTAAATAAGAACCAAGGTAAAAGAGCCAAGGTAAAAGAAAAAAGAATCAAGTAGTAAGACGACCCGAAAGGGTCAAACAACAATAGCCGTGGGTGAAACCCATGGAAAAAAATGACCAAAGATCTGAAAGGGCGATCTATGAATAGCCGTGCGTAAAATCCATGGACAATAAAAAAAAGCCTCGTAGAGGCGACCTGTTAATAAAAAAAGAAAATCTAAATAAAAAAAATGAAGAAAAAGTTAATACTGGAGTCCGGTGAAGTGTTTCATGGAGAAGGTTTCGGAGCAGACTTGGAAACTGCAGGAGAAGTAGTTTTCAATACCGGAATGACAGGGTATCAGGAACTGATTTCTGATCCGTCTTATTGTGGTCAGATTGTTTGTATGACTTACCCGCTGATTGGAAACTATGGTATTAATAGAGATGATTATGAGAGTATTGAGCCGGCTATCAAAGGTCTTATCGTAAAAGAACTTTGTGATCTGCCATCTAATTTCCGTACTCAGATTACTTTAGATGAATTATTTAAAAAGAAAAGCCTTTCAGGAATTTCAGGAATTGATACAAGAAGACTGACAAGAATTCTTCGTAACTCCGGAGTGGTGAAAGGAAAAATCGTAAATGATGATTCTGCTGATGATACAGTAGTTTCAGAATTAAAATCAACATCGTTCCCAACCAATCAGGTGGAAACGGTTTCTACAAAAACATCTTATGCAAATCCAGGAAGAGGTTTAAAAGTTGTTTTAGTGGATTTTGGATCAAAATTGGGGATTATCAGAGAATTATCTCAAAGAAACTGTGATATTACAGTGGTTTCTCATGACACAACGGCGGAAGAAATTCTATTGATGGATCCGGACGGAATCATGCTTTCAAACGGTCCCGGAGATCCTGAAGATAATCAGGCTGCCTTAGAAATGATCCGTGGATTATTAGGAAAAGTTCCAATTTTCGGAATCTGTTTAGGACATCAGTTAATTGGTTTGGCTTGCGGAGCAAAAACTTTTAAGCTGAAATTCGGACACAGAGGTGGAAATCACCCGGTTTTAGATTTAGAAAAAAATAAAGTAGCAATTACTTCTCAGAATCACGGTTATGCAGTTGATCAGGAAAGTTTGAAAGATACAGATTTAATAGAAACTCATATCGCACTGAACGACAGAACAAACGAAGGTCTGAAACACAAAATTCACCCGTGCTTCTCAGTTCAGTATCACCCTGAAGCAAGTCCAGGTCCGGAAGATGCAAATTATTTGTTTGATGATTTCATTACTTTGATGGAGGATTTCAAGAATAAATAAAATCAGCAATTTAGATTTAAATAGATATAAATGTCAACATTCCGCCAAATATATTATCATATTGTATTTAGTACTAAGCATAGAAAACCTGTGTTGAGCATTGAGCATGAAGATCAATTATATAAATACATTTGGGGAATTATCAAGAATAAAAACTGCAAACTTTATAGGATTAATGGGATGCCAGATTATATTCATTTATTTACAGATTTGCACCCATCAGTTTCTTTAAGTGGTCTTGTTAAAGACATAAAAATTTCAAGCAACCTGTGGATAAAGCAAAGCGGACTTTTTCCTGATTTTGAAGAATGGCAAAGTGGTTACGGAGCATTCACTTATTCGGAAAGAGAAAAAGATATGATTATGAATTATATTAAAAATCAAAAGCAGCATCATAAAAATGAATCTTTTGAGGTTGAATATAAGAATTTACTACTATCTAATGGGATTGAATTTGATGAAAAATATCTATGGTAAATAATGTTCAACCCATTTCATGGGTTGTTTGATATAATGAAAATTTGCAAACCATAGGTTTCACCTACGGCTATTAAAATTCAGCCACTTCGTGGCTGCGCAAAAAGGAAAAGAACCATGAAATGGTTCAACAATAATAGCCACGGATGAAATCCATGGAATAATAAAAAAAGAAAAAATGAAAAGAAACGACATAAAAACAATTTTAGTAATCGGTTCAGGACCCATCATTATCGGTCAGGCGGCGGAATTTGATTACGCAGGAACGCAAGCTTGTCTGTCTTTGAGAGAAGAAGGCTACAAGGTAATTTTGATCAATTCAAACCCTGCAACGATTATGACAGATGTTGAAATCGCGGATAAAGTATATATTGAGCCGATTTCACTTCAGTTTGTAAGTCACATCATCAGAAAAGAACGTCCCGATGCACTTTTACCGACTCTTGGAGGACAAACTGGACTGAATATGGCGGTAGAACTGGAAAAATCAGGAATTCTTGAAGAATGTAAAGTTGAGGTTTTGGGAACGAAGCTTTCAGCAATCAACAGAGCAGAAGACAGAGATTTGTTCCGTGAATTGATGAGAGAACTCAATGAACCGGTTCCTGAATCTGATATTGTAAACACGGTAGAAGGAGCATTAAGATTTGCTGAAGAAATTGGTTATCCTGTAATTGTTCGTCCTGCCTTCACGATGGGTGGAACAGGTGGAGGAATTGCTGCTAACGAAACAGAATTAAAAGAAATTGCCGAATTAGGATTGAAACACAGCCCTGTAACGCAGTGTCTGATTGAAAGATCAATCGCGGGTTTCAAAGAAATAGAATATGAAGTAATGCGTGATGCAAATGACAATGCGATTGTAGTTTGTAACATGGAAAATATAGATCCTGTAGGAGTTCACACAGGAGATTCAATTGTTGTGGCACCATCTCAAACGCTTTCAGACAGAGAATATCAGTTGTTGAGAAACGCTTCACTGAAGATTATAAGAGCTTTAGGAATTGAAGGTGGATGCAACGTACAGTTGGCTTTAGACCCGCATTCATTCGATTATTATATCATTGAGGTGAATCCGAGAGTTTCCCGTTCATCAGCTTTAGCATCAAAAGCAACAGGGTATCCGATTGCTAAAATTGCTGCTAAAATTGCAGTAGGATTGACTTTAGATGAGATCATGAATCCAGTTACCGGAAAAACATACGCTTGTTTTGAGCCGGCTTTGGATTATGTGGTAACGAAATTCCCAAGATTCCCTTTCGATAAGTTTGAAACGGCAGACCGAAGATTGTCAACACAAATGAAAGCAACGGGTGAAGTAATGGCAATCGGAAGAAATTTCGAAGAATCTTTACAGAAAGCAATTCGTTCATTAGAAACAGGAATCAGACATTTAGGTTTAAAGAAAAAACAGGCAGAAGCCTTAACAGACGAAGAGATCGAAAGAAGAATCCGCGTTTGTGATGACGAAAGATTATTCATCATTGGTGATGCTTTAAGAAGAGGGTACGACTGGGAACAGATTGTAGAATGGAGCAAAATAGATAAATTTTTCATCTGGAAAATCAAAAAATTAATTGATTTTGAAAAAACAATTGCTGATAATAAATTTGATGTTAAAACTTTAATTGAAGCTAAAAAATTAGGTTTTGCAGACTTAAATATTGCTCATCTTTGGGAAGTCTCTCAGAGAGAAGTATTCAACTTCAGAAAAGAAAACGGAATTATGCCGGTGTACAAAATGGTAGATACCTGCGCCGCAGAATTCGAGTCTGAAACTCCTTATTTTTACGGAACTTACGAAGAAGAAAACGAATCTGTAGTTTCAAATAAGGACAAAATTATCGTTCTGGGTTCTGGTCCGATCAGAATCGGGCAGGGTGTTGAGTTTGATTATGCAACGGTACACTCAGTTTGGGCAATCAAAGAAATGGGTTATGAGGCAATTATCATCAACAATAACCCCGAAACAGTTTCAACTGACTTCTCGATTTCAGATAAATTATATTTCGAACCTTTAACGGAAGAAGACGTAATGAACATCATTGAGCTGGAAAAACCAAAAGGTGTTGTGGTACAATTCGGAGGACAGACAGCGATCAATTTAGCAGATAAATTAGCCGCTCACGGAGTTCAGATTCTGGGAACTTCTCTGGAAGATCTGGACAGAGCCGAAAACAGAGATAAGTTTGAAAAAGCGCTTCAGGAAATGCAGATTCCGCAGCCGTTAGGAAAAACATCCACTTCAAAAGAAGAAGCAATAAAAATAGCCAACGAAATTGGTTATCCGGTATTGGTTCGTCCGAGTTATGTTTTAGGAGGAAGAGCAATGGAAATTGTGTACACGGAAACAGAACTGGCGCACTATATGGAAAATGCAGTTGAAGCAAGCCCTGAACATCCTGTCTTGGTCGACAAATATATGGTTGGAAAAGAAGTGGAAATTGATGCGATCTGCGACAGTGAAACGGTAATCATTCCGGGAATTATGGAACATATCGAAAGAGCGGGCGTTCACTCCGGAGACTCAATCGCAGTATATCCTCCACAGAATATTTCACAAAGCGAGATCGAAACTTTGGTTGACTATACAAAGAGATTGGCAAAAGGATTAAACGTGATCGGATTGATGAACATTCAATACGTTCTTTTCGAAGGAAACGTTTATGTGATCGAGGTAAATCCAAGATCATCGAGAACCGTTCCTTTCTTATCTAAAATCACGGAAGTTCCGATGGCAAATTTAGCTACCAAAGCGATCTTAGGTCAGAAACTGAAAGATCTGGGCTACGAAAGCGGACTGGTTCCAAATAAAGAAGGTGTTTTTGTAAAAGTTCCGGTATTCTCTTTCTCAAAATTAACAAAAGTAGATATCTCTTTAGGACCTGAAATGAAGTCTACAGGAGAAGTTATGGGGAAAGACACGACTCTGGAAAAAGCTTTATACAAAGGATTGGTTGCAGCAGGAAGAAAAGTTCCGATGCACGGTTCAATCTTGTTCACAGTTGCAGATAAGCATAAGCAGGAAGCAGCTGATCTGGCAGCAAGATTTCACGAAGTTGGTTTCAGAATCTGGGCAACGGAAGGAACGGCAAAATTCTTTGAAGAAAAAGGAATTCCTTGCAAAATAGGATACAAAATCGGGGAGGAGAGTGTTAACCTGATCGACCTGATCCAAAAAGGAAAAGTACAATATGTTGTCAATACCATGACGAAAGGAAAACAGTCGGAAAGAGACGGTTTCCAGATCAGAAGAATGAGTGTGGAAAACGGTGTTCCTTGTTTAACGTCTATGGACACGGTTGAAGCCATCTTAAAAGTAATCGAAAGCATGAGTTTTAAAATGGAGACGATGTAATTGTCGGAAATTTTAATGATTTACCATAAATCAACCTCACAGATTTTTAAAGTCTGTGAGGTTTTTTTATTTGAATTACCGAAAATTCTGAAAAAGGAATACAAATTATTTTTGATTCTGAAAATGAAATAAGCATCAAAATATCACACAAAAGTGCTATCTTTTACAAAGTTGATATTGAGTAACTTCGGATAAAATATTTCAGGAAAATGTTGTGAATTATTTTAAATTACAGTAACTTTTTTCTGTAATTTATAAGTGATTTTTTATTGACTAATAACCTTAAAAACTTATATTATGTTTAACTTTTTTAATGCTGCTGAAACAAAAGCAATCATTGTTGATAAGCTGGTAAATCAGTACGGTCAGATTATCAAAGATCAAAGCAAGTTAGAAGAAGCAAGGCTGCTGAATCACCCGCTTATTGATCTTGAAGATAATCAGAAGCGTGTAGAAACCAGAATAGCTCGTGAGAATCTTAATTTCAATCTTGGAATTGAAAGAATTATTGAAGAAAATGATTTGGTTGACATTGTCAATCTTTCTAAAATACTAAAAATATCTCAGTCTGTCTGCCGAATTTTACATAATAACAAACCTGTGGGAACGGGTTTTTTAATCAACGGAAATATTTTAGTTACCAACAATCATGTGATTTCCAGTGAAGAAGAGTGTACAAATATTAAGGCTGAATTTTTCTATGAACTTGATGAGGAAGGTAGAATACTGAATCCGGTACAGTTCAGACCAGAACCTAAAGCTTTCTTTTTTACTTCACACATCAAAAAGAGTCCTGAAGATGAATTTTCCGGACTGGATTTTACCATGGTTGCGCTTGAAGAAATTAATCTTAGAGGAAAAAAAATTACAGATATTCCTTCTTTAGAACTGGATGGAAATATTGGTAAAATTATCAAAGGTGAAACCTGCATAATCATTCAGCATCCTAATGGTCAGCCAAAAAAGATTTCGCTAAACAATAATTCTTTCTTTTCTGAAAATCAGGATCAGATTATTTATGAAACCGATTCTTTGCCGGGTTCATCAGGTTCACCGGTTTTAGCATTAGGAACGTGCGAAGTGGTAGCACTACATCAGACCGGGGTTCCAAAAATGGATGAAAACGGAAATCCTCTTACCAAATACGGAACTGTTGCCAACTCAGAAACTCCTGATGAGGATATTGAATGGGTAGGAAATGCCGGAATCAGAATCAGCAGAATACTGGAGTTTCTTCAAAAGAAAAATTTTGATAAGCCGGCTCATAATACTAAAAAAAATGAAATTCTTGCAAGAACCAATAAAGCTAAAAAAGAGTTGGACGAAGTAGTAGAAAATCAGCCTGAAATATCTCTTACAGATGTTAAGAATGAAGCACAGAAGCTAAAAAATTCTGCATCAGATGCTAAATTGAAAGATGAAAATAAATCTGCAGCCGCTTTTGAAAAATTTCCGTTTATTATCCTGGCAAAAAACAACCCTGAAAATTTCGAAAATCTTGAAGCTGAACTGAAACTTAATTATGGTAATGACTTTAGTCTTTACCTTGCAACTCCTGTGTCTGCAAAAGAAAATGAAGAAGAACTTTTTGTATTGAATATTTCTTCTGAAGGCAAAAATCCAAACGAATTTGCCAGAGAATTACTTTCATTAAAAGAGATTATTCATGCAGAATATGACAGTGAGATTTATCTCAACATGGAAGTAACGTATGACAATGATTTGAAAGCTTTTGAAAGCTCTGGTTCTAAAGATTTTAATAATGAACAGCATTTTCTTGAGCTGTATAGCCAAACCAGCAAATATGTAAAAGGTAAAACCAAAGAACAGTACAGACAATGGAACTGGAAGGCTGTGAATTATAACTCAGCGATTACCGATACTATAGGAGATTCCATAAAAATTGTTCAGTTTGATACCGGATATTCTCATCATCCGAAAAATTATGGTGCTTTTAATTTTTCAGAAGATTTTGATTTTGTAGACGATGATGATAATTCCAGAGAAGAGGAGCATCGCAAGATTACTTTGGCAGATTACGGTCACGGAGCCCGTACAGGAAGCATTATTATAGGAAATCTTTATTCTGATGCAGAGGAAAACGGCAATTGCGGATTACTGCAGCAAAACGGAATAAAACTTATCCCTTATCGTGTTGCCCAGGATGTTTTGATTTTAGGAAGACAGGCAGAACTGGCAAAAGCTGTAGATGCTGCTATTGCCACGGGCGCAAAAGTAATTACCACGAGTATGGGACTTCCTCCAACGATGACAACATACAATCTGGCAAAAAAAGTTTATGAGAAAGGAATTATATGGTGCTGTGCTGCAGGAAATGAAGTAAGAGAAGTGGTAGCACCGGCAGTACATCCCGGAACTATTGCAGTCGCCGCCTCAAATCCGGATGATAAAGAATGGAAAGGCTCTTCAAGAGGGAAAATGGTTGATATTACAGCACCGGGAATGCATGTGTATGTTCCGAAGTTTTTAAAAGAAAGCACAGGCTTATTTCGCTACGGAATGGGGTATGGTCACGGTACAAGTTATGCGACGCCTCACGTTTCATCTGCAGCTGTTCTCTGGCTTTACAAAAACAGAGAAAAACTAAAAAACTATCATGGCTTTCAGATTATTGAAGCTTTCAGAACTTGTCTGAAAAGTTCGGCAAGAACACAGCATCATCTTCCTGCAAATTTTGGAGCAGGTATTTTAGACATTGATAAACTTTTAAAGACAGAACTCCCGGATAGTTCAGACTTGATTGATGCTTACATAGATGAAGACATCAGCAGAGTTGCAATGACATTCAGAACCGTAGGAGAAAGCCTTAAAATGTTATGGAACGGAATTTTGAGAGGAATCAAAAAAGGAATTACTAAGGAAGAAAGCCTTATTGCCGAAGAATACGAAATGTCTGATCATGCTAAAAAAATTATTGAGCAGAATTCACCAACAGGATATTCAGCAAAGGAAAGCATAACAAATCCTAATGTAAACAGAACTCTTGAAACATTTAACATGATAAGAGAAAAAGTAGTTAATTCTTAAAAATGCAGATATGAAAAATATTTTTGATTTTCATTTTCATTTGTTATTCAAGCATTTGATCAGTATAAAAGATAACGGTCGTCTTCCTCTTGATTCCAACTTCAAAACAAAAGGATTGATGAGTGCGATAGATGAGTTTATGGGAAATGCATTCGACAGTCAGTCATCACCTCAGATGGTAAAAACCAGCCAGCTCGGATATGGAGTTACAGCACTGATGGCGATGGAATATGCTTTTGCAGAAAATATCAATGGCTTTTTCAAAGGGTTCAGTCCGTCAAAACTTCCCATCAACTGGAGTTTTATAGACCGTGTGAAAAACAGGGAAACCACTTATTTTGATTTATTTAAAGAAGAAATTGCTTATTATCAATCAAACTTTACCAATTTAGAAAAAGATTTCAATATCCGCTTTATCAGCAGGAAACAAAAACCGGCAGAAGATATTTTCAGCAACCAGCAATATACTTACCTTGCGTTTTCTGTAGAAGGAGCACACAATTTTTCTGATGCAAAAATCAGAGAGTCTGGAGCTGTTACAGATCCCGGAAAATGTTACCGTGAGATTCAGGATGATAAAAATAATGTAGATTTATTCAGTATCAATCTTGTTCATCTAAGCGAAATTCCCGAACAGCACATGTGCGGTTTTGCTCAGGCTCTCAACGG
Source organism: Chryseobacterium sp. L12 (assembly GCF_056133985.1). NCBI lineage: Bacteria > Pseudomonadati > Bacteroidota > Flavobacteriia > Flavobacteriales > Weeksellaceae > Chryseobacterium > Chryseobacterium sp. L12. The sequence continues at coordinate 232,664 of NZ_JBVYOF010000002.1, forward strand.
AACAGCTCAAACAGCATTCCGGAGCGAAGATTTTATCCCGAAATCCGGCTTTGGAATTTCAGATAAAGGTAAAGATTTTATCCGTTCAGTCTTTCTGCATCCTTATCCTTCTCTTATTGATATAAAACATATGAGTGTGTTTTCCCGCCACAAATTTTATCAGTTTCGCGAAGAATTGGGAGAAGAACATCCCGAAACGCTCAGACTTCCGATTATTTCATCGCATACAGGTTTTACATTTTCTTCGATCAAAGATTTTGTAGAGCAGAAAAATTACCGTTCAGGTTTCAGGTATGTTCAGGGCAAAACAATTTGTGAAATTCAGGCTAAAAACAGATTTATCGGTAAAACAGATTTTCTGCTGAATAATAAACTGTTTGCCAATCCCTGGACCATTAATTTATTTGATGAAGAGATAATAGAAATTATGCGCAGCAACGGACTCATCGGAATTTCGATGGATCAGCGGATTCTCGGTGCAGCAAAAGGTACTGCAGATGGAATAAGACCTGAATATTTTAAAGATCCTGAAGCTATCCCACTCTACGAATGGCGAAAATGGTTCAAAGAGGGAACTTTTGACCTGAAAGAATCTATGACAGCTACTCAGGAATATAAAACCGACCGTCAGATAAGACATATTTATCTTTTATGTGCACATATTATTTATGCAGTACGGTTGGGATATGCTGAGATGAATTGGGTGGGAGAGCGCAGTCCGTGGGATCACATCTGTATAGGTTCTGATTATGACGGATTGATTAATCCCATAAATCCGTATGATGATATTACCAATATCGGAAAACTAAGAAATGATCTGCTGGTTTATTTGCCAGTTGTCGATAAACGTCTGGAGCCTCTTAGCGAAATAAAAGTTTTTAAAAATACAGGTTCAGAATCTATTCAGGAAAGTTATCTTGAAGAATGTGTTGACAAATTTCTTTCTGAAAATGGCAAAAAGTTTTTGAAAAGATACCTCAATAACTGGTATTAATATTAAAAATGAATTTAATCTGATGTTTAATTGATAACTTAAATTAACTGCCAACCAATATTTTTTAGCCCTGTGATTATATTACAGGGCTTATTTTTTATAAATCTGACGAAATTTAACTAAATTGGTGTTATGGAATATAATGCAATATCTCAGAATACATCATTTGAAATTAAAGCAGGCAGCCAGATTCTTGGTAAGCTCACTTATGGTAATTGGTTTAAATTTAATGCAGAAATGGAAATTGCCGGTGAAAAATATGATGTTGAACCGAAAGGCTTCTGGAAAAAGAATATTGAAATAAAAAATGATGCAGAAATTATCGCTGATATAAAGATGAACTGGGACGGAGATTTAATCATAAGAATGAAATCATCAGGTAAAGAGGAGGAATTTGTATTAAAACACTCGGGCTTTTTTAAGGAGAAGTTCATTCTGACCAATGATCAAAACGAAGATTTACTCATCTTTAAAGCATCCTATCGTTGGGTAGACATGATCTATAACTATCACATCACCAGTTCAGAAAATTTTGAGGCTATTCCGGGTAAAACTTTATTGCTTTTCATCACTTTATATGCTGCCAATTATTTTATGTGGATCTCTGCATCAATTTAATTGTGACTACACTAAAAATATTAATTTTCTCTCACATTTGAATTAAAATAATTATCTTCGGATCATCAAATAAAACCTAATGACGAAACACCAACAGCGGGTCGTTGAAGTGAAGCATTTTTTCGACAATAAAGATACTGTTCTCGGGTTCAGAAAACTGATGGATTGTGCCATGGATACCCAAAACATGGACATCTACAAAGAGTCAATTGAACTTACAGACTGGAAGGAAAAATATCCTGACTATACCGAAGAACTTATTCAGAAATCTAACGATCTGCTTCTCAAAATTGAAAAAATTCCTGTTCAGGAGCATCCTTTGGAGCCCTCTGTTCTTCGGGCAAGAAACATTATGAAATCTTACGGAAGCAATCGCTTTTCGCTGGGACCGGTTTCTGTAGAAATCAACAAAGGTCAGGTATACGGTTTGGTAGGAGAGAACGGTAATGGCAAGACGACACTTTTGAGAATTTTAGCCAAAGAAATTTCTTACAATGAAGGCGAACTCAATTATTCATTTAATAATCAGCCCGAAAATGATTTCGATCTTCGTACGAAACTGGTCTATATTCCGCAGCGAACAGAAAAATGGTATGGAAGCCTGAAAGACAATTTGAAATTTGTACTTTCCAATTACGGAATTTCTCCTGAAGAAAATGAAACCAGAACTCTGATGATGATTGCCCGTCTTGGTTTGTGGAATTATAAACATTTGAAATGGAGCGAGCTTTCTTCCGGTTATAAAATGCGGTTTGAGCTAGCAAGGACGCTGTTGAGAAAGCCCGAGATTCTTTTGCTGGATGAGCCTTTGGCAAATTTGGATGTTTTGGCGCAGCAGGTCATTCTGGAAGATTTAAAATCAATTGCCAATTCTGTAAATAATCCCATTGCTTTGATTCTCAGTTCGCAGCAGCTGTATGAGGTGGAGAAGATTTCAGATAAAGTCATTTTCCTGAAAAATGGGCAGTACAAAGATAATTCTGAACTTCAGAATACCGAAAATTCCCATCTGATCATCGAAATTGACACCCCGGAATCCCGTGAAAAACTGCTGGAAATTTTCAGAGATTTTAATCCTGAAAAACTGAACTTCAACGGAGGTATTTTTGTAGCATATTTCCCTTCTGAAACTAAGTTTTCGGAGGTGATGAAAGCCTTAGGAAACGCCGGAGCAGAAATTGTGTATATCCGAAATATTTCTTCTTCTACCAGAAGATTTTTCGTGAGTTAATCTTCCTTAATCTAAAAAAATGCAAAAAATAAATCAATTCAATCAATATCTGCTTGAAAAATATCCTACAATCTGGAATACCAGAATCGTGTGGATGCTTTTAGGAAGCTTAGCAGTACATATTCTGTTTTTCGTGATAGGTTATCTTTCACATATAGATCCTGTTTCACTGCAAAAATACAGCGTGAAAAATGATTATTATACAGATGGAGTTATCTTTATACATCTTATTATCTCTATTCTGATGATTGTAGGCTGGCTTCTCATGATGTTTAAAAACAACGCTTTCAAAAATTTTTATCCGTCCTCAAAGGGTAAACTTTTTGTCCAGTTTGTACAGTACTTTATCATCATTTTCGCAAGTACAACTTTTTTCTTTTCCTATATGGTTGGCTTCAGATTGTTTATTAATCAGAAGTATTCTGACGAGGAAATGTCGAAAAATATTGATATCATCAACAGAGTACATCCTTTTCTTTCACAAAATCTGGAAAGTTACACGCTGGAAAACCGTCTTTTTCCCAAACCTTTCAACGATTTGTATTGTGAAACGGATATTGATGATATTGACAGAAACAAAAAATATTTTGTGTATTATGACAGGGTTTATCAGTTTAACTCTGTATATTCCAAAACTTCATTCAAGAGAAACAAAAAAAATGAATTTATCATTCCTGAACCCGAAGCTTCACTGAAAACACCTATTGCATATTCCGACACAAAAGAAAAATCTCAGATTTTTTATTTCAAAAAAGAGGTAGTGGACGTTTCTCCTTATATTAAAACAACAGGACTTACGTATTACAATTTCTCAAATATACTGTATGACCATAACTTTCAAGCTTATGATGATGGAGTTTCAGGGATTGAGATCGATTATTATTACAACAAAGACTCTCCTGATCATACTTTAAAAAACAAAAAAGCCATAATCAACCAGAAAACCGCAGAACTTCTAGACAGAAAAAATCCCGCTGAGCTGGAAAAATTACTGACAGATTTTCTTGTCATTTCTAAAAAATATAGAGTTAAAAATAATCTTGAGGCAAAAAGCTGGGTAAAAATGATTTATACTCCCCAAAATCCTGATTTTGAAGTGCGGTATTTCATTAAAGACTATCAGCCTCGCATAAATGAAGATGATGAATACTATGATTCTGATATTGTAGTTGATTCAGTTTCTAATGCTATAGATGAATATGGAAATATTGTGACTGACAGTGTGAAAATACGTCAATTTAATCCTGAAATTAATAATCAGGTCTCTCCGCAGGATTATTTTAAAAACAATGTCACCGATTATTATTACTGTACAGATCATATGAAAGAGCTGTTGGAAAATGTAGACAGGGTAAAAAATGAAGACTTCTTTTCAGAAAATGTTCATATTTATATCTGGATTGCATTTTTTCTTTCAACTTTTATTTTCAGTTTCAGAATTACAGGACTTAAATCCCTTATGTTCAGTGTAATCAGCGCAGGATTACTTGTTTTGGCGATTACGTTGGTCATCGTAATGTACACTGCAGTTACAGGGCTTAAAGAAGAGTTTTTCGTTTTATATTTTTTGCTGCTGGTTTCACTGGTCATTCTTCTTATCCCGATTTTTAAAATAGAATCTTTAAGCAAAGTGGTTTCTTCTATTTTTGTTAATATTTCTATGAATGGTTTTGTGCTCTTTCTTCTTTTGATTTTTGGAATTATCAATATGCATCAAAAAGCAATGTGCGGTGTAGAGATTTATGACAGCTATGATATTTCTCAGACTAAAACCTGTGTCACGGTATTTGATTATTTAGGACTTGGAATAAGCTATATTCTACTTCTCGGAGGATTTATCTTTATGTATTTCTATACCTCTGTTCTCCAAAGATGGAAGGCGATGCCGGAATAATTTTATCAATAACAATATTTAAACCTCGTAATTCATGTATGAGGTTTAATTTTATTTACAACAGCCATGAATATCATTAAAACACTTCTTGACGCTCATATTTTTCAGACTAAAAAAACGGTGAAGCGTAATCAGTTTTTGAAGTTAAGCGGAGAAAAAGACACGAATATTTATTTTATTGAAAAAGGGAGTGTCAGAATTTTTATAAATGATCAGAACGAAGAGCGTATCATCCGTTTTGGCTATGAAGGAAATATCATTGTATCTTTAGACTCATTCCTGTCTGGAAATCCTTCTGATTTTTGCATTCAGGCAATCAAAAAAACCGAAGTCCTCATTGCCGGAAAAAAAGACTTCTACAACTTTATTCAATCTTCAGGAGACAACCTGAAATTGTGGACTGTAATTCTGGAAGATCTTGTCCTGCAACAAATTGAAAGAGAAAAAGACCTGCTCATCAGCTCTCCAAAAGAACGCTATGAAAGGGTACTGAAAAGAAGTCCGCAGCTTTTTCAGCAAATTCCGGATAAATATATTGCCAATTATCTCAGAATGTCACCTGAAACTCTTTCAAGGCTCAAAAAATCTTGATTCCGATCAATGTTTATCATTTCTCAAAGCCGGATCTTTGCCATAAAATTGACATGAAAATGAATACACGACAATTGATTGATGAGCTGAAAAGTATTACGCAGGGTAATCTGAATTTTGCTGAAAAACTTCTCAGTCAACCTGATGAGAAACTCAATTTCAGGCTTTCAGTAAAGAGCTGGAGTATTTTGGAGTGTCTGGAACATCTTAATTTGTACGGAAGATTTTACCTGCCTGAAATAAGAAACAGCATTCAGAATTCTGATACCAGATCTACAGAGGTTTTCAGTTCCGGAATATTGGGAAATTATTTTGCTAAATCAATGCTGCCGAAGCAGAAACTCAATAAAATGAAAACTTTCAAAAGCATGAATCCCATTCACAGCAATCTGGATAGAAAAGTGCTGAACGAGTTTATTGCCCAGCAAAAACAGATGACAGAGCTTTTAAATGATGCTGGAAATGTAAATTTAAATACAATAAAAACCGGAATCAGCATTTCAAGTTTTATAAGGCTGAAACTGGGAGATACCTTCCGCTTTGTTATTTATCATAATCTGAGACACATCAAACAGGCAAAAAGAATTCTAGAAATTTAACAAATTTTATCAAAACCAAAAAGCTATTTATAAACTTGATTTTGTATTTTTAAGCAAATTTTAAAAAGTGAAAAAATTATTATTTGCAGTTTGTATATCAGCTTCTGCCATGGCTTTTGCACAGGATTATTCTGTACCAGCAGCAAGCCCGCGACAAAAAGTTGAGCAGCAGTTTTCGATGTCTAAAATTACCGTAGATTACGGAAGACCGGGAGTAAAGGGAAGAAAAATATTTGGTGAGCTCGTTCCTTATGGTCAGGTTTGGAGAGCAGGAGCCAACTCATCTACAAAGATCACTTTCGGACAGTCGGTCAATTTTGGTGGTAAAACAGTTCAGGCAGGAACGTATGGATTATTTATCGTCCCAACTGAAAAAGAATGGAAAGTAATCTTAAACAAAGACTTCCAGCAATGGGGAGCTTATACGTATGATCCTAAACAGGATGTGGTAGATGTTACCGTTCCGGTAAATACATTGGCAGACAAACAGGAATGGTTTGAAATTACTTTAAATCCTACTGATGAAAACTCTGGAAATCTGGTTATTAAATGGGATATGGCTCAAGCTGAGATTCCTTTAAGACCAGCCAAACCAGATGCGGTAACCAAAATTGCAGAAAAGCTGAAAGAGATTAAAAAAATTGAATCTGAGGCTGCAAAATCTAAAGGATAATACTATAAACAATACAGATCCCCTTTACAACGAGGGGATTTTTTGAACCTTGAATCTGTCATCATAATATTTAGTTTTTAAAAATATTTATATATGAAAAAATATAAAATCCAGAAATCACCCTTTGTAGTTCCCACCAACGATGGTAAGCTTATTCAGGAACATTGGGGAAACTCAACAGAAAATCCCAATATTTCTATTGCGCACATGATTGCGCCTCCCAATTGGAGCGAACCGCACCAAACTCCTGAATTCGATGAATTTACACTTATCATCTCCGGGAAAAAACAATTTGAAATCGACGGCGAAATAGTAGTTTTAGAAAAAGGACAAAGTATTATGATCGAAAAAGGAGCAAGAATACGTTACAGCAATCCTTTTCCGGAAGAATGCGAGTATATTGCTATCTGCCTTCCTGCATTTTCTATGGAAAAAGTAAACAGGGAAGATGAAGGAGTAGATTGATGTAAAATAGTATAACAGTGCAGCAATTATTTTCTATTGTTACACTGTTAGATTTCTACTTTGTTATATTGTATAGTTGTTTTATTACTTAAGGATTTCTTTCAGAAATAAAAGTGTATGATTCCATGCTCTTTTTGCCATTACAGGATTATAATCAGGAGATTTCGGGTCTGTAAAAGTATGTTTTGAATTAGCATACGTAATGATCTGCCAATCTGCTTTTCCGTCTTTCATTTCTTTTACGAGATTATCATAATCTTCTTTGGTAACGCTTTGGTCTTCCGCAGGATTTTCAACCAGAACTTTTGTCAGAATCTCCCTATTTTCTCTAGACGGATCTTTTCCGATGCTTCCATGAATAGAGATCACACCGGCTACGGGAAGCTGTCCTCTTGCAGACTCCAAAGCGCCTGTTCCTCCGAAACAATAGCCAATTACTGCAATTTTTTCAGGAACTGCACCATTTTTCTTCAGCTGTTCCAAAGCTAATGCAATTCTTTTCTGATAATCGTTAAAATTCTTCTTGTAATAGCCTGAACTTTTTGCTGCCGATGCATTATCCGTCGGAATATTTCCTTCACCGTAAATATCAGCAATGAAAGCAATATAACCTTGTTTTTCCAGATCTGCAGCCGCTGTTTTGGCTTCATCGTCAATCCCTTTCCAGGCGGGGAGAATCAATACTCCTGGAAGTTTTTTCCCTGCATTTGCAGTAATCATTCCGTTCAGTTTTTGCGAACCATCCTGATAAGAAACATTTTTAAGATTCTGACTCAAAACACTTCCTGATGTCATCATAAATGCAGATAGTAAAATTGTGCGTATCATATTTTGTTATTTTGTTGATGTCAATCTTTTCATTACAGCTCCTGAAATTTTGATGACTGTATTTCAGGTTCATTATTTTCAGGAGCTTTTTCCCGCTTTCCGCTGTATCTTTTTTAAACGAACTCCGCTTTGCTTCGTTCGCTCAAAAAAGGATGCCGCTCTAATCGGGGCTATTTAATTTCGGTGAATGAACAAGCAAAAATCGTACTCAAAATTTCAAAAAAACATTTCTTTGAGATTTCATCTATTCTTTATAAAAAGATACTCGCCGTTTTCATAATATGCATGAATATGCTGTAATCCGTTTGTAAGAACAATTTCTGAAGCTCCGATAACAGAGTTGTATCTTGCAGTTTGCTCAAAGGTTTTTTCAGTCAGTTTAATCTGAGGTGCTTTGCATTCGATCAAAATTTTAGGTTCCGTTTTTTCGGTAATCAGAAGATCTATTCGTTTTGTTAAGCCATTCAGCAAGATCTTTTTTTCCGTAATCAAAGCAGAAGCAGAGTAAGCTTTTACCGTAAGATAATAGTGAACCCAATGCTGTCGTACCCATTCTTCAGGAGTAAGCAAAAGATAAGTTTTGCGCACCAGATCATAGATAAAAAACTTATCTTTGTCTTTCTTGAATTTAAAATCAAAAGTTTCCTGAAAATTCAGTTTGGGAAGTTCCATTAGTAAAAGATGAAAGAATTAGATTTAATCCTCAAAAATATTAAAAATAAAGAAGTTCTGCCGATTTATTTTTTTCATGGAGAAGAACCTTACTTTATTGATCTTGCTGTAAAAGCTCTGGAAAATGATTTTCTGGAAGAAGACGAAAAAGCTTTTAACCAGACCGTTGTTTACGGAAAAGATACCACATATCAGGAAGTTCTTTCACTGGCAAGGCAGTTTCCGATGATGGGTGATAAGCAGGTTATCATCGTAAAAGAAGCTCAGGATCTGAAACTTACCGAAAATGAAAGCAATGCATTGGAAGCGTATATTCAGAACGCAGTTCCTTCTACTGTTTTAGTTTTTGCCCATAAACATAAAAAGCTTGACAGCCGTAAAAAGGTTACCAAGCTTCTTGAAAAATCCGGAACATTGTTTCTGAGTGAATCTGTAAAAGAAAATCAGCTTCCGAAATGGATTGCAGACGAATGCATTAAACTAAGCATTAAAACCGCTCCCAATATTTCGCATCTTCTTGCAGAATATCTTGGCAACGATCTTTCCAGAATTGCCAATGAACTGAATAAGCTTAAAATAATCCTCAAGCAAGGGGATATTTTAGACGGAACGGTGGTAGAAAATCACATCGGAATCAGCAAAGAATTTAATGTTTTTGAATTACAGAAAGCTTTAGGAACAAAAAATGCCAATGCAGCCTTTAAAATTGCTCATTTTATGGGTAAAAATCCGAAAAACAATCCGTTTGTGATGATGCTGGCAAGTCTATACAGCTATTTTTCCAATATAATTATCTACAATACTATGGCAGGACAGCCTCCGCAGGTCATAGCTTCTCAAATGGGAATCAATCCTTATTTTATTAAAGATTATGCCGAAGCAGCCAGATTATATCCGCTAAAGCATTCTACCAGAGTTATTTCTATTTTACGGGAGTTTGATATGAAAGGAAAAGGACTTGGAGCAGTTAATATGACTGAAGCTGAACTTATTAAAGAGCTAGTGTACAAAATCATCAATGTGGATAAAATTAAGATGAAAGTGTGAAAATGAATAGTGAATAGTTAATTCATTTCATTTTGACATTTCTTCGAATGAAAATTCACAATTCACTCATTAACTTTAAAATCGACCATTTGCATATCAGATATTGACAACTATCATCAAAATAAATTTAATTAGAAAGTAAAATTTACGAACTTAGCATCCGAAATTTTTAAAATTATTGATAAACAGATTATGGAGCAAAATATTTTAGATTGTATAATAGTAGGATCCGGACCTTCTGGTTTTACCGCAGCAATTTATGCCGCAAGAGCAGACCTGAAACCCGAATTATACACAGGTCTTGAGCCGGGCGGACAATTGACTACCACTACTGAGGTAGATAATTTCCCGGGATATCCTGCAGGAATTACCGGTCCTGAAATGATGATGGATCTTCAGAAACAGGCGGAAAGATTTGACACAAAAGTACATTACGAACTGATTACAAAAGCTGAATTCTCCCGTGAAATCGGCGGAGTTCACAAGTTGTATGCAGGAAATAAAGAGATTTTTGCAAAAACGGTTATTATTTCTACCGGAGCTACGGCAAAATATCTAGGTCTTGATGATGAAAAAAAATATGCAGGAGGAGGAGTTTCAGCTTGTGCAACCTGTGACGGTTTCTTTTATAAAGGAAAGGATGTTGTAGTAGTGGGAGCAGGAGATACTGCCGCAGAGGAAGCCACTTATCTTGCGAAATTATGCAGAAAAGTGACCATGCTTGTAAGAAAAGATGTCTTCAGAGCCTCTAAAGCAATGATTCACAGAGTGGAAAATACTCCGAATATTGAAGTGAAATTCCATCATGAACTGATAGGAATAGAAGGTGCCAATAATCTGGTAGAAAAAGCAGTGATTATCAATAATCAAACACAGGAAAAATCTACTGTTGATGTAGAAGGAATTTTTATTGCTATCGGTCACAAACCGAATACCGATGTATTTGTTGGTCAGGTTGATTTGGATGAAAACGGATATATCATCACCGAAAAAGGCTCTACAAGAACCAATCTTCCGGGAGTATTTGCAGCAGGAGATGTACAGGATCACATCTACAGACAGGCAATTACGGCAGCAGGAAGCGGCTGTATGGCAGCAATGGATGCCGAAAAATATCTTGCCGAACTGGAATAATATAAGGATTACTCTTAATTTATATAAGCCAAAAACCGCCTTTCAAAAGATTGGCGGTTTTATATTTATCGGAGTGATGTATCATTCTATCACTTTATAAGTATAATAAGGTACCATATCTTCCTTATCAAAGCCGATGATCCAAACCTTTAGTTTCTTTGTATGATCATTATTGTAAAATTTCAGCGCATTATTATAGCGGATCTTTAAAGCAGAACTCCAGTACAAAGTCGTACGATTATCTTCTGCAATAGTTTCAGGTCTTATATTTTCAAAGATTGCGTTTTTAAAAGGTTCTTCATTATCATATCCTTTTAAAGTCACTTTATGCAAACCTTCCGTGTCGTAATTATTCGAAAAAGCCGTACTTCCCCGACGTGTATATACTACAACCGCACCGGCTCTTCCACCGCCATAAAACCCTTTAATAACTTTAACTAAGGCAATATCCGAAATAGAAATATTTTGAAGTGAAGCCGTTGGTACTCTGTTCTCGTCAATATAAGACTCTATCCTGTTGTTTGTACTGTTAATACTGTTCTGTCCTAAAAATAGTTCACCTGCATCCGTGCGTAATCCGGGAACTCTGCCAATTAACCATGTTATAATATCACTTCCAAATTGAGGAGAACTTACAAAATCAAATAATGTTTGATTAAAACTGTTGAACATAGGACTGCTTAATTCATTATTAAGTTTTTCTGCCGGGCTCATTTTCTTCCCTTTAATATTAACTTCTTCAATTTCAGTAAATTTTTCACTAAACAATTTTTCAGTTTTAAGATTAGCAACAGATTTTGCAACATCTGCAGAAATATCATTTTTTTCATTCACTTCTTGCAGCTTAAATCCTGATGCAGGAAGTTCTTTTCTTAAAGGTATAAACGAATATAATGGTTGAGAAAATATCTGTGTATTTCTTATGACATCTTCATTACTTGTATTTAGTTGATAGGAAAATTGAAGTTTATCTGAGAAGACCAAACTTTTCATATAAAAATACCCTGACTCATCAGTTTTTATTTGTCTAAATTGGTTTCCTTCATCTGACTGACGAAAAATGAGATTTACATCTGAATTAACTATTGGTCTACCTTGTGATATAACTTTAAATTTATATGACAGATATGGCTCTGGCTTATTCTTAATTACAGGATATATACCTTGTATTATATTTTTCCAGTTAAATCTTTCCCATTTTTCTGAAATCAAGAGAGCATCTAAAGCTTCCGGGTTACGTTCACCATGAAAATATTGTGCGGGTCTTGAAATCGTAGATCTCAGATCACCAGTTAGCCAGAGTGTGCTAAGCAAACTACTATCTTCTTCGGTATTTTTACTCTCCGCATCGGTTATTAGGATATTGTAGTTAATTTCTTTTGTTTCGTTAAATGATAAAGTATTTACAGCACGTTGAGAGAAATTGGGAACAAATTCGATATTTGTTTCTTTGATTTTTAAAATATCGTTTTGTACAAAACACAATCGCTGTGAAATCTGGTTATCATTGGAGTCAAATAGAGTAAGTGTCAAAATTCCATTAACCAATTTTTCAGTAGGAATAGAAAACCATTTATTTTCAACTATTTTATTAAATTTAGCTTTATAAACCAATTGATTATTGATTGTTGCAATAACTTTATAGGTATCATCATCCGTTAATTCTGCTGACTGAAACGAGTATCTTATTTCGTCATTTTTACTTTCAACAATTAATCTCCAATCAGATTTAGTTGCTTCGGGAAGATATGCGATTGATTTCTTTCCGGAGGGCTCACTTACAGTCACCAAATATTTTTCTCCTTTTTTTGCTGTAAAATTAAATAACCCTACATTTTCATCATAATTTTCAAATTGCACCAGCGCAACATTAGGATTATTTATTTCTGATACTGTGCCTGACCACTTTTTAGGCAGAATTCCCTTAGAGTGAAGTCTTACGGAGAATTTAGCCGGTTTATCTTCAAAATAGGCACCACCTTCAGGATGTACCGTAGCAGATATGATTGCATTAGTATCCTCTACCACCTTTTGCTTAGATGCAGGATTATATATTGGTATCGGTTTTAGAAAATTATAATCTTCACTAAAATTTGTCATCCAGGTTGTATAAGCCCTAATGTAATAGATACCCTCTTTAAGATCAGCAGGAATTTTAAAAGTACCACTTCCTTCTCCTTCTATCAAGGCAATGATTTTTTTATCAATCTGCTTTTTTTGTTGGTCATAAAGTTCAACGAAAAGGGTCGTTGAAATTTTTGAAATTTCATACCCATCCATTACATAACTTTTAAAATTAATCTGGTCACCAGATATAAAGAGATCCTTGTTAAATAAAAGATGTATTTTTTCCTGTGGATAATTTTCTTCAAATTTCTTCAGGGCGGCTTCAGCTTTATCCTGGGCAAAACAGAAATTGGCAGTTGCCATAAGAACACCGAGACTGATTTTTCTTGAAATACTAAAATTCATAAACTGTTGTGTTTTTTAACCCCACAAAAATACATTTTATCTTTCAATAGAGAAATAGAGTATTTTATTTTAAATAAAGCGAAAAGGGTAACAAAGATACCGGCTATACTGAAGCCTTCAAAAAACCGTGCTAATTAAGAATTGCTTAGTATTCAATAAAAGAAGGCGAGTTGCCCCGCCTTAAATGTTTTCACAACGGAATAATCCTTATTGTGAATTGCTTTCGGATACAAATGTAGAAAAATAATTTTTTATCTTGTTTACGGTTTTCCGTATTTTAATAAAAAATATTCTTTTTACTTTTATGCAATTTCAAAAACTCAATAATTATGACTAAAAATATACTTGGATTAGACTTAGGAACCAACTCTATTGGGTGGGCTTTGATCAAACAAGATTTTGAAAATAAACAAGGAGAAATTCTTGGAATGGGAAGCAGGATTATTCCGATGGGAGCAGAATTAAGTAAGTTTGAACAAGGACAGGCTCAAACTAAAAATGCTAACAGAAGAATTGCAAGAGGAACGAGGAAACTCAATAAAAGATATAAACAGAGAAGAAATAAACTGATTTATATTTTGCAAGAACTTGGAATGCTACCTGATCAAATTAAGCTGGTAAATGAATTTTCAGATCCAAATAAATTAGACAAAATTTCAATACTTCCAATTTCTAAAAATCAACATCAATTAACGGCTTTTGATTTACTGGAATTACGTGTGAAAGCACTAACTGGAAAAATTGAATTGAAAGAGTTAGGTAAAATTATTCATAAATATAATCAATTAAGAGGTTATTCTGGTGGAAATTCGGAGCCTGAAAAGGAAGAAAACAGTGATGAATCTGAAGAAAAAGAAAAAGCGAATGAAAGCTTTGTGATTTTTTCTAAAGTTTTGTCGTTAGGAGTACCTGAAGAGATTACTTTTAAAGGTAAAAAACTAAATAAAAGAAAAATTTCGATTGAAACTGAAGAAGGAATCATTGAGGCTGAAACTTTTTTGGACAGCTTAAAAGAAAATGATTCTTTAGAGCTTCAGGTTAATATTCGTCTTGCAAAGTCAGGAGATACTATTACCATAAAACTTCCCAATAAAACAAGTTGGAGAAAAAAAATGGAAAATATAGAGAAACAATTAGCCGATAAATCAAAAGAAATTGGTCGTGAATATTTTATCTCAGAACTTTTATTCGATATTCTGAAAGAAAATAAATGGGCAAAAATCCGTAATAATGTTATTTTGCGTTCACGCTATGAATCGGAGTTTGAAGCAGTCTGGAATGAGCAAGCTAAATATTATCCGTTTCTTGAACATTTGGAAATAAGCAGATTACAAAAAATATTAGAATTTATATTTCCAGGACAAAAAGAAAGTCAGGAAAAACTACGGCAAACAGGATTAGAAAAGGGACTAAAATATGTTATTAGAAATCAGGTTGTATTTTATCAGAGAGAACTAAAGGATCAAACGGATTTAATTTCAAACTGTCGATATGAACCGACTGAAAAAGTAGTAGCTAAAAGTCATCCTGTTTTTCAGGAATATAAAATTTGGGAGCAGATAAATAAATTAGTCATTAATACAAAAATTGAAAATGGTGTAAACCGAAAAGGTGAAATCAGATACAAGTATATTGACAAACCAATTCCAACAGTTCTAAAAGAGTGGTTATATGAAGAACTGCAAAGCAAAAAAGAAATATCTTTTAGTCCAATACTTAATAAACTCAAAAAGGAATTTAATCTAAGAGAAAATGTAGATTTTCTTAACGGAATGAATGTCAAAGACAAGTTAAAAGGAAATGATACAAAAGCAATTCTGCAAAAAACTTTTGGGGAACTGTGGAATGTATTTCAATTGAATGATTTTAAAAGGCAAGTGGAACTTTGGGAAATCCTTTATAATGGTAAGGGAAATGAATATGATTTGACAAGTGACAGAACTTCTAAAATATTATCTTTTATCGAAAAATATTCACCTGACTTAGAAAATAAGGATGCTATTGCGATTAAGATGTCTAAAATAAAGTTCAGCAGAAACTATTCCAATCTTAGCCTAAAAGCAATTGAGAATATTTTACCATTGGCAAGGGCAGGAAAGTTTTTTGATCAAAATTTTTCTGATACATTAAAAGATAAAATCATTAAACTTCTGAATGAAAATGTTGAAGATCCATTTGAAAAGTCAGCTCAGGAATTTTTAGACAAAAATCAGGATGTTTTATCAGATGGAGGAATTGTAAATGCTATTGCGATCATATTGGTTTATGATAAACATACCGCTAAAGAATATTCTAAGGATGAACTAATTAAAGAATTTCCCCAGATTTTAAGATTAAAACAAGGAGAATTAAGAAATCCTTTGGTGGAACAAATCATTAATGAAGCATTAATTATTGTAAGAGATATTTGGAAAAAATATGGTTTTAAACCAGATGAAATAAGAGTAGAACTGGCGAGGGAACTTAAAAATAATGCAGTTGAACGTGGCAAAATGTATTCTGCAAATTTAAAAAGTCAAAAGCATAATGCAGAAGTAAGAAATAAATTAATTGAGCTTAAACAGGAGATTTCCATTGCAAATATTGAAAAATATAAATTGTGGGTCTCTCAAGAAAACTTGCAGGAAGCATATCTTAAAAACTATAATGATCCGTCTAAATCTGAAATAGAAAAGTTAAAACTTTGGGAATCTCAAGGTCATATATCACCATATACAGGACAGCCAATTTCGCTTTCGGAGTTATTTAATCGTGAAAGATATGATGTTGATCACATCATCCCACAATCAAGATATTTTGATGATTCCCTTTCTAATAAAGTCATTTGTGAGAAATCTATAAATAATGACAAGGGAAACAGAACTTCTATGGAATATTTCGAGGTAGGTTCAATAAATTACCAAATTTTTACAAAAGATCAGTTTATAGATCACGCAAACAAATATTTTTCAGGGAAAAAGCGAAGAAACCTTTTGGCAACTTCCATTCCAGAAGATCCTATACAAAGACAGATAAAGGATACTCAATATATTTCCATCCGAATCCGTGAAGAATTGCACAAAATTGTTGGGAACGAAAATGTAAAAACTACCACCGGAGGAGTTACAGATTATCTGAGAAATCATTGGGGATTGACAGATAAATTTAAAGTTTTACTGAAAGAAAGGTATGAGACCGTATTACCCAAACTTGCTCAATTAGAATATGATAATTATAAGAAAGAAACTGAAAATAAGATTAAAGAATATGAAAACGCTGGTGTTGAATTTAATGAACCTATTTTAGATGAAGAAACTTTTATTAAGAAATTCAAAAGCGAATTTATCAGAAAGAAAAATAATAAATTGATTATAAAAGGCTGGAGCAAAAGAATAGATCACAGACATCACGCAATGGATGCCCTTGTTATAGCTTGTACGCAGCCAGCGCATATCAAAAGACTAAATGATCTCAATCAAGTTCTGAAAGAATGGTTAGATAAAAACAAAGAAAAATTCTTTCCCGATTTTAATGGAACTAAAACAGAATTACTTGACGAAGTACTGAATTTAGCAGAAGAAAAAAGAAGAGAAATATTTAATCAGCTAGAGAAATTCAGAGCCATTGAAATGCCGTGGAATGGTTTCCCTGAAGAAGCAGAGCAAAAACTTAAAGAAATTATAGTTTCACATAAGCCCAAAGATAAACTTTTGTTGCAATATGATATTCAAGGAAATAGACAAATAAAGTTAAGAGGACAATTGCACGAAGGAACTTTGTATGGTCTTTCAAATGGAAAGGAAATATATAGGATTCCAATTAGTAAACTTGCAGGAAAGCAGTTTGCTACAGAAAAAACAATAGAAAAAATTGTAAATCCATTTTTAAAGAAAGTAATAGAAGAACATTTAAAATCTTATGATAAAAAAGAAGAGGCATTTTCTGCAGAAGGAATATTAGATTTAAACAAAAAACTTGCTGAAGGAAAAGATGAACAAGGAAATCCAAAACCACATCCACCAATTTCAACCATAAAAATTTACTATAAAGATCCATTAAAATCTAAAAAGAAAAAAACTGATGATGAAGATGATATTTCGTTGCAAAAGTTAGACAGACAAAAATCATTTAATGATTCTCTATATGTTAAAACAGGAGATAATTATCTATTTGCAGTTATGGAGAAAGAAGTATTTGACAAAAAATTAAAAGAGAATAAAACGGAACGTCATTACGACTTGATTACTTTTTTTGATGCAGCTAATCTTTTAAAGTCAGAATTCAATGGCTCGGAAGACAAGAAGAATTTTAGTAAAGAAGATTTATTTAGAAAATATTTCGAAGAAAGAAATAACGCACGATTACTTTTTACCTTAAAACAAGGAGATTTTGTATATCTCCCAGATGATAACGAAGAAGTTATTTTGGATGAGTCAAGTTCTTTGTTTATAGAGTATTGGAAAAATATATCGGCAAGAAGCAAGAATATTTATGTGGTTCAAAAATTCAGTAAAAAACAAATTTATTTTTTGAAACATACTATTGCTGATACCATTGCAAAAAAAGTAGAATTTGGTTCACAAGACTGTTATGAAAAAATTGGAGAGAAATCTATCAAAGAGTTTTGTTTCAAAATTAATTCAGACCGTTTAGGTAACATTTCAAAAGCATAAAAAATGATCACCCGCTCCATTTACATCGGCAATCCCGCTTATCTTAAGCTCAAAGACGAGCAGATGAAAATCCTCTGTCCGGAAACCAAAACAGAAAAGGGGAGTATTCCTGTGGAAGATTTGGGATTGTTGATGCTGGATCATTATCAGATTACCATTTCGCACCATCTGATTCAGAAAATGATGGGAAATAATGTCGTCGTAGTCAGTTGTGATGCCCATCATTTACCTCACGGAATAATGCTTCCGTTGTACGGGCATACCGAACATTCCGACCGCGTAAAAGATCAACTGGAAGCCAGTGAACCACTCAAAAAGCAACTTTGGAAACAAACCATAGAATGTAAAATTGAAAATCAAAAGGAAGTTCTACGACGATTAGGAAATTATTTTGAACCGATGATTGAATATCAGAGAAATGTAAAATCCGGCGACATTACGAATATGGAAGGGATTGCGGCGCAGCATTACTGGAAATACCTCATCAGTCTGGACTTTTTGAGGCAGCGTTTTGGAGATTCACCCAATCAGTTTTTCAATTTTGGATATGCCGTACTCAGAAGCGTTGTCGCAAGAGCCATCGTAGAAACCGGACTGTTGCCTGTTCTCGGTATTTTTCATAAAAATAAATATAATCCGTATTGCCTTGCCGATGATTTAATGGAACCTTACCGTCCGTTTGTTGATCTACTCGTGATGCAATGGCTGAAAATTCATCCGGATGCTGAAGAACTGACGAAAGAATTTAAAGCACATATTCTCCAGATTGCGACCAAAGATGTGCGTATTGATGACAAAACAAGACCGTTGCTGGTTGCTGTAAAAACAACCGCGTCATCGCTTTACAAATGCTACACAGGAGAAAAACGGCTGATTTCCTATCCGGAATTGATATAATTTTTTTATGGCAGCTTTATCCGCCTGTAGTTTATCCTGAGCGCAGTCGAAGGGTTCCCGCTTTTTTGCAGATTTCCCACCGCATTTTTTCCACCGTTAAAATCTGCAAAAAGAGCTCCACTCAGGTCGGGCTGCAAACGTTACGACAAACAAACAATAGTCACCAAAAATGAACGCCGAAAGGTTTAATGCATACCGAATTATGTGGGTTTTAGTATTATATGACCTCCCGACCGAAACGAAAGCGAATATGAAAGATGCAAACCGTTTTCGGAAGGCATTGATTGATGACGGATTTACCTTATTCCAGTTTTCGATGTATGTACGACATTGTCCAAGTCGTGAAAATGCGGAAGTTCATATTAAAAGAGTAAAATTTATGCTTCCGAAAGCCGGAAAAGTTGCCATTATGTGCATTACGGATAAACAGTTTGGAGACATCGAAATCTTTTTTGCCAGAAATAAAGAAGAACCACCACCAACGTTCCAACAACTCGAATTATTCTGAATTTTAAATTCTAAAAACAAAATAAACCCTCTGAAAAACAGAGGGTTAAATTTTGAGGTTGTGTCATATCTCAAAGATACTCAAAAATGAAAGCAATTCACAACAGAAGCTTATTAATCGCTGTAGTCCTGATAGTTGTGTCATATCTCAAAGATACTCAAAAATGAAAGCAATTCACAACTACGTTTATTGCGGTTATAGGTTACTTTCCGTTGTGTCATATCTCAAA
>NZ_JBVYOF010000003.1:0-29985 GCF_056133985.1 Chryseobacterium sp. L12
CACCTGGTAACATAATTGGCTCCTAAAGGCGGAGTCGACGAAACTAATGCCGTGGTGTGGGTTGAGGTCACATTAACAGGAGTTGGAGGCGCTGTTGTACAAGGTAAAAGGTCAATAAATTTAATTTCATAATCTTCTACCTCGCCATTGCTTGTTAAATTAGCACACGCATCGGAAGGAGTAAGAAAATATACGATCACCCGCATCTTAATCTTACTTGGTCCAGAATATGCATCTACAGGAACTGAAAAACTTGCAGTAACAGGAGTTGTATTAGAATATCCCAAATTCATAATCCTCTCTCCTCCCGGTGTTCCGACAGGATTGTTATTAAATATTCCATCTCCGTTAAAATCAATCCACGCATATGTAGAATATGTTCCCGAAGCAATAGACCTTCCTACAGAAAGTGTATTATTATTAGTTCCTCTTATTAAAGTAATTGTTTTTGTTGGATCTGTTGAATAATCTGTGTAAGTACTTGGTCCTGAAGGATTATTAGTAGCAGGAACATAAGTACCTATCATAGAAATATTACTGATATAACCATTCGTTACCGTTGCTGTTCCAGAGCCACAATACGTAAGAGCAGGGGTAGTAAAGTCAACAGGTGTAGAAAAAGCTCCCTGAGTTCCACATATTGTTGCCACTTCTACCTGATATTGTGTCTGCTCTATCAATCCTGAAAGCGTTACGTTATTTACAAAAGGTGTAGTAACATTAATCGTTTGCCAAGGTCCTGAAGGCAGCACCCTGTACCGTACAACATAAGTTGCTCCCTGACTTGCAGTCCATGAAACCGAAGCTGATGTAGCGGTAACATTGTTAACCGTAACATTAGCAGGAGGCGCATTAGTACATGGTGCCAAAATAGTTCCTACCAACTGAAGTCTCGGAAGAACCGAATATCTGCTGGTCGCAGTTGGCGGATTGGCAGGATCAGGATTATTGGTTGTATTGTAATAAAGCATTCCTCTATTGGCTCCTGCACTGTAACTTCCCCAATTAGCAGTACATGATGTGCCTGTAGAGTTTTCATCAACCGCAACTACTACATTACTGGTTCCATCCCATAGGAATGGTGTTGCGAGCGGTATCTCCACCCAGGTTCCGGCGGTCATTGCAGGAAGTATTCCCGAATAAACCTGAGTCATAGCTCCTGCAGAAATCCAGCTGGTTGTAGTAGAAAAATCATTTTGAGCAGTATTGCCCATATAAACCACCCATTGATTATAATTTCCTTGAGTTGTTGCCGTACTGGATACAAAAAACCTGATTGACGTGATATAATTGTTAGTTCCTACTGCTGCTGAAACTTCAGCACCTGTATAGATTTGCTGAGAATAATTAAATCCTGAACACGAGTAAACAGGTAAAAAAGCGTGCGTTGCAGTTCCGCCACCAATCTGACCCGGTGTAAAAGGTTCTCCTTCCACCCAGACTGACTTATCAGAAGCAGAGCATACCGATCTCACCCACCAGTAATAAGTTGTTCCTGAAACCAGAGGAGAAATCGAAGCCGATGTCCCCGGAATTATAGTTCCGACTGTTCCGGCTGTTGGTGGAGTATTAGTAGTTGAGTAATAATACTCATAACCACCTGCAGGAGCAGGAGCAGGAGCCAAAGGCGCAGCCCAGTTTAGCGTACCTGAAGTCGGCTGTACATTAGACACAGGAAGAGTAACCGGCTCAAAACAGCTCGGAGCCTGAATCACCTGGATCTCATCCAAAAGCACATCATCGTAAAAATAACCATTACCCGACACGTCTTTATCAACTGTAAATTTAAGCTGTACAGTAGATCCAACATAACTTGCAGCCAAAGCAACACCTACCGTTCTCCAACCAGAATCGTTGCTGTTATCAGACCAAATCTGAACCCAACCACTACCATCGTTAACAGCCAGTTTGAGTTCATTGTTTGAGTAATTAGGAAGCGTTCCTGTAGATGAAGTGAGATGATTTTTAAACCATTCAAATTTCACATAAGGATTCGTAAGTCCTGTAAGATTAATCTGCGGACTGATAAGCTCAACATTATTTTCGTTGGTATAAGGCGAGCTTGCATCTACCCACGCAAAAGTTCCCGCAGGTTTACCTCCGTTTCCAGTGGCTCCATAACCTGCAGAACCGCTAAATTTCCATCTTGCGTTTGCACTAGTGGATGTTGTTGTGGGATTTTGGTTTGTCCAGCAGGCAGGAAGTGATCCCGTGCTGAACGACTGTAAAAACGGGACGGGTAACGGCGCACAGGTTTGTGCCGAAACCTTGAACTGCATACACAGCAAGAGTCCCAGAATCATTAGAAATCTGTTCATAATTGTTTAGAATAATGGATTAGTAATTTGTTTAAAAAACTTCTTCGACTAAGAAATTTTAAATTTTTCGTAATAGAAATAAAAATAGTAGAGGTTTTCCCCATAGGCGATAATTTATTTGTTATTGAAACCAAATATAGGTTTTTTATTTTAATTAAAATATAAAAAAAGATGTATTTATTTTAAAATATTAACAAAAATAAAGCAAATTAATCACTAATTATTTATCAAAAAATACCCCAAAATAAAAAAAACTATATTTTAAATATTCAAATATTAAAATAACATTAAATTGTCAGTATTAGTAAAAAAACTAATTACAGAAAATTTTTCTTTTAAAACAAAATAGTTTCAGGCAGAAATAATTAATGCAAATGATATCTCAAAGCTTTAATAAAAAACCAGTAATTTAGCCATCCTAAAAATGACAATGAACGCAATAGCCTACATAAAAAATAACGTTACTGTACCGGAAAAAAGTATAACGGCAACAATCAGACTTTTATCTGAAGATTGCACCGTCCCTTTCATTGCCCGTTACCGAAAAGATGCAACGGGAAATTTGGACGAAACACAAATTGAGCAGATTTTAAAGCTTAATAAGCAGTTTGAAGATATTGTTAAAAGAAAAGAAGCTGTTCTAAAGTCTATTGAAGAACAAAATTATTTAACCGCAGATCTGAAACAAAAAATTGAACAAAGTTTTGACATTCAGGAGATTGAAGATTTATATTTACCTTTTAAAAAACGCAAAAAAACAAAAGCTGATGCAGCCAAAGAAAAAGGACTTGAGCCACTGGCAAAAATCATCATGAGCCAAAAAGCAGATGATATACAGTTTTTAGCCTCAAAATATCTGAATGAAAATGTATCTTCCGAAGAAGACGCTTTACAGGGAGCAAGAGACATCATTGCAGAATGGATTAACGAAAACATGTATGTCCGAAAAAATCTGCGCCGGCTTTTCCAGAGGAAAGCCATGATCACTTCCAAGGCTGTAAAAGCAAAAAAAGACGAGGAAGCTGCACAAAAATTTTCTCAATATTTTGAATGGGAAGAAAGCCTCACCAGAACTCCTTCTCATCGACTTTTGGCAATGCTGAGAGCAGAAGCAGAAGGCTTTGTGAGAACCAACATCAGTATCGACAAAGACGAAGCATTAGAATTTATTGAAAACGCAATTATAAAATCTGATAACGAGTGTTCTGAGCAGATTTCATTAGCTATAAAAGACAGCTACAAAAGATTACTGGAGCCGGCAATTTCTAATGAAGCCCTACAGGAAGCCAAAGAAAAAGCAGATAAAAAAGCCATCGAAATTTTTTCTGAAAATCTTGCGCAGCTTCTGTTGGCTCCGCCATTGGGAGAGAAAAGAATTTTAGCCATAGATCCGGGTTATAAAAGCGGCTGCAAAGTAGTCTGTCTGGATGAAAAAGGCGATTTGCTGCACAACGAAACCATTTATCCTCATCCTCCGCAAAATGAAAGCGGAATGGCAATGAAAAAAATCCGCTCTATGGTAAATGCCTATAACATTCAGGCAATTTCCATCGGAAACGGAACGGCAAGCCGGGAAACGGAATTTTTCATCAAAAAAATCGGTTTCGACAAGCCAATTCAGGTTTTTGTAGTTTCAGAAGCCGGCGCTTCGGTGTATTCGGCAAGTAAAATTGCGAGAGATGAATTTCCCAGTTTTGATGTTACCGTTCGCGGAGCCGTTTCTATCGGACGAAGACTTTCTGACCCTTTGGCTGAACTGGTAAAAATTGATGCAAAATCAATCGGGGTCGGACAATATCAGCATGATGTAGACCAGACTTTACTTAAAAACGAACTGGATTCTACGGTAATGAAATGCGTTAATTCGGTTGGAATTAATCTGAATACAGCCAGTAAATCTTTATTAAGCTACGTTTCGGGAATCGGAGAAAAAATGGCAGAAAACATTGTGAATTACCGGACAGAAAACGGCGCATTTGAAGACCGGAAACAATTGAAAAAAGTTCCGAGACTGGGCGAAAAAGCCTTTCAGCAGGCAGCGGCTTTCGTAAGAATTCATCATGCCAAAAATCCGCTGGATAATTCTGCCGTACATCCCGAAGCCTACGGAATTGTTGAAAAAATGGCAAAAGATTTAGGCATAAAAACAAACGAACTTATTGCTGACAAACAGAAGATTGCTTTGATTCAGCCTGAAAAATACATTACAGACCAAATCGGGATTTTAGGAATACAAGATATCCTGAAAGAGCTGGAAAAACCCGGACTTGATCCCAGAAAAGCGGCTAAAGTATTTGAATTTGACCCTTCCGTGAAAAAGATTTCAGATCTGAAAATCGGAATGATTCTTCCAGGAATTGTCAATAATATCACTGCTTTTGGATGTTTTGTAGACCTCGGAATTAAAGAAAGCGGTCTTGTACATATTTCTCAGTTGAAAGACGGCTTCGTTTCAGATGTTAACGAAGTGGTAAAACTTCACCAGCACGTTCAGGTAAAAGTAACCGAGATAGATGAAGCCAGAAAAAGGATTCAGCTCAGTATGATTTTGTAATACAATTCAATTGAAAATTTCAGAAATAAAGGAAAGAAAAATCATCCACAGACCTACGCTCAGCTTTGATGATTACGGAAAAAGGATTTATCATTCGTACGAATATTATTTACCGTATAATCCGGGGTTTAAAGGAAATGAAACCCAGAGACTGTTCGCAAAATGGATAGATATGGCATTATTTGTTGTTATCTTTCATTATGCATTCAGCATACAAATCATTGCGGGCATATTGCTGTCCATAGTTTGTGTCATTATTTTAGGATCGCTGTCCGAATTTTATTTCGGAACTACTTTAGGAAAAAAGATATTTAGGATAAAAGTTATTGATGATGAAGGAAATTATCCCGATTTTCGGACCTCGTTTAAGAGAAATATTTTATGTCTGGCTAATCTGTACCCCAATTTTTCTGAAGCAACTTCCGGAAGTATTGCCATGGGAACACGTACCACAATACAAATGCACTTTAGCATGCATCTGAACAATAAAATGTGTACAACATACATTATCAAAGAAAGCAAGATACCGGAAATAAAAAGTCTTCTGGAAGATACCCGATCAGCAAACAACAGTCATCGTATCTACTGAAAGTTATTTACCTGAATTTTACAATAAAAAAACAGAGCCGGCTTTTAGAGCCGGCTTCATTATTATTTTTTTGATTCTTCAACAGAAACTTTTCTGAATTCTTTGAACAATTTGCTTAGTTCCAAAGCTGATTTACGAGCTCTTGTACCTGCTGCCTTGTTACCTTTTTCTGCTTGTTGGCTTGCTTCTGTTGTAAACGCTTCAAACTCCGCGTTGATTTTTTCGATAAGTTCTTTCATGTTTATAATAATTTTAGGATGCAAATATATGCTTTCAGATGGTTTCCGCCTAACATCAAAAAGAAAAAAACAGTGTAAAATGAATATTTATGGTATTTTCTTCAGCCTTTAATGGCATTTGAGAGTGAAAAACGCATTGCAGCAACGTGGCAGAGCAGAATTTATTACGGAAAACCTTAATTTTTGTTAAGTGGGTTTTCTTATATTTGAGAAATTATAATCTAGATTTACGCATTGCGTTAATGGTGGGTTGACGCAATGCGTGAATGTAGAAGATATAGCCAATTATACAAACAGCAGAGAATGACTGGAAGATACAAAAAAAGCATATTAGAACTTTTATCAAACCTCCATGAATCAAAAATAAATCCTTTCGAGAATATCGAAAAATGGTTAATTCTACAGGAAAAACTCTTAAGTAAAACTATTTACATTGAAAATAGAATTCGAACATGTAAAGAAGAAATTAAGGAATTACAAAGGGTAAGAAAAAATCCAGCACAAAGATTATCAAAAGAAGAATCGATAAATGTAAAAAGTAAAATTAAAGAATTAGACTATAATATAGATGAATATCATTGGCTTCTTTTGATTTTAAAAAGTATTGGAGACGGTATTGCTTTTACCTTTATTCATAAACTTGATATTAAACCACAGAATTTTAAAGAATCACCAGGATTTCTTTCTGGAAAGAAAGGTTTAATTCTAGAGAAAAAAATATTAAGACATTCGTTTAAAAATGGTTTAATTGCTATTCTTAATGATTTGACATCTGTTTTAAAATATGCAGATGTAACTATGATAACCGAGGATGGATTTTTCCCTATTGAGGCTAAATCTAGTGAAATGGACAATGAAAGGATTCGAAGACAAGCCGAGAAGACAAATAAACTATATAAATATCTTGAGGAGGACGAAATTGTTAATTTATATGGTGAAGATGGGCAGATTATGCGAAGAGTCGCATTGTGCAGTGATGAGATTAATTATCAAAAAGAATTTAGCAATTTACTTGAATCAGCAAGGGTTAAAGGATACGATTCTTATAAATTTGAAGATGGATTTTCATGTATAGTTGCATTTAAAGAATTTGACACGAATGAAGTACTTGATAGTGTTGTAAAAGGAGAAGGTTTTACAACTCCATATTTTTTTCATTTAAACATGTATAAATTTATGGGATATGGATATTATCCATTTTCGTTATTATTCAATTCAGCGGAACATTATTGGGATTTTTTGGAAGGAAATATAAATGTGATAGTTTTTATAGATTTCTCGGCAATCGAAAAAATTTCAGAAAATTACGGATATAATGTAGAAAGAGCTAAAATGGAAGATTACGCTTTTACCTTTAAATCTAAAAATGAAAAAAATGAAGTCTCATCATTTAGTATGTCTGAACATTTCTTTTTTAGAACTTTTATGGAAATGGTATCATTAAAGTGGTTACTAAATGACACTTTTCTAAGATTTAAGAATAGAATCGACTAAATAACTGGCCATAACAAGGGTTTGGCGAAATGGAGGGTTAAAGTTATAACTTCAACATTTACACATCTTTCGCCGCATAAGCCGATTTTATTTTCTTTTTCATAAATTAGCAAATTGAAATCAGCTTATGCTACTGTGGTGCAAAAGTGAATTTTTGTACTTCCTTTTCCGCCACTGTCGCCAAGCCCCAAACCTCTATCTGTAATTTTACACTAACCACGCAAAATTGGAAAAAATTGAAAAAAATTTATACAAAGAATATTTTGAAACTTTAAAATATTATCTAACAATTCTTAATATTGATAAGGATAAAAGAATACTTGGTTGTACAGAGGAAGAAATAGAAAGTATAAAATCTAAAAAAGAAAATTTTCCACTTGCATATGAAGAATTTTTGCGAAGTATTGGAAAATCTTTTTTATTTGAATTTATGAATGCCGAAAATATGGCATTTGAGGATTTAGATTATATCAATGAATTTGCAAATGAAGTATTTAGCAATAATTCCTTGGAATTAGAAGATGAGTTTGTAGTAATTTCAGAAAGAAGAAATGATTATATATCTTTAATTTTTACGGAAAATGAAAACCCTCAAGTTTGGATTATGAGTGAGTGTTGGGATAAAAAAAATGGAGAGAATTTATCAATTAGAACAGAATCATTTACAGATTTAATGAATCTATTTTTTAGAGAAACATTACAAAATCATACAGCGTCTTTTCATTTTGTTTCAAGTAAAATAAAAGATACTGAAAAATATATTCGGAATAAATATATTTCCTGGGTCAAAGGTCTAAATCAAATAAAAGAAAAAATTGATGATAATAAAACTGACAATAGTTTAGTTAATCAACTAAACCAGTATTTTCTCAATTATTATTTACCTAATAAAAATACCTTTGATAAAATATTGAATGATAATAAGCCTGAACAAAGTAATAAAAATCAGGAAAAATTACTACAGAAGATAGTAAAATACAGCAAAAAAAATACAATTCTGAAAAAAAACAATCGCTATTAAAAGTATTTTTAAATTTTTTTAAATAAAAACTACAGACAACAAGATATTGCTATAAGCGGAGCTTAAATGCCTCTACAGAAGATAATGGATTGGGAGGTAATATTATGGACCCAAGAGTTGCAACTAGTTTTCCGACAGTAAAAAGTGCGTTAGAAGATTTAGTAAGTGCCTTGTAAAAAAGAAGGCAGCCGTTAACAAGGGTTTTTGTAATAGTAGAGGGAACTATAAATTCAGCAGTTGTGTTTGAATTCAACTTTTCTGCAAATAGAAGTTTTATGCTTGAATTCCGCCCACCATCAACACACAGCAAGTTCTGCAATATATTACTAAAAAAATGAAGAAAACAATAATTGAAACTAATTACACACAAACAATTTGTTGGTTCAACAATACAATTATAGATATTGCTTGTGCTGGAAAAATTTATTATGAAAATGGCTATGTAGAAGAGATGCATAAATATCATTTCGGCTCAAATTTCGATTGCTCAATAATTTCAGAAAATGGAATTTATGCTTTTATCTACAATAAAAAAGGAACAAAAGGTTTACTTCTCAAAAATGGAGAAATATTAAGAGAGATTAATCGCTCATATTATCACGCTAATGATAATGAGTATCCTGCAGCCTTTTTTACTCATGACAACGGAAAAACATATTTAATACATTGTCCAAATGAATATTGCAGAATTGATTTTGAAAATGTTGAAACTGGAGAAATTATTACAAATATTCCTGAGAGAAATCCAAGTGATTTTTTTCATTCAAGATTTGAAATCAGTCCAAACAATAAATATTTGTTAAGTAAAGGCTGGGTTTGGCATCCAGTTAGTTTAATCACAGTTTTTGAAATAGAAAAATGCTTTGAAAATCCTCTATTACTTGATAAATCTGAAAACGAACCAAAAGTTGGTTCTGAAATTAACACCGCAAGTTTTATAAGTGGAAACGAAATTCTAATTGGTTGTTCAGAAGAAGAACCTTATGATGAAGATTTAGCAGAAATTCTGCCTGAAAATAGTGTTGCAATTTGGAATATTGAAACAAATGAAATATCAAAGCCAACGAAACTAAATTTTGAATTTGGAAATCTATTTGCAATTGACAAAAAATATGCTTGGGATTTATACAAATTTCCAAAACTTATAAATATTGAAAGTGGAGAAATTGAATTTAAAAATGAAGATTTATTTTGTGGCAGTCAAAAGTCATCAATAATTAGTAATTTAGATAATGAACCAAGAGTTGCATTTGATAGAAAAACAAAAAAAATTGCAATAACAACTAAAGGAAAAATAGAAATTTACAGTAAATAAAACAAACGCACAACATCAGTTTGGCAAAATGGCGGGTTCAGTAATTTAGTTTTCAAAAGAATTTTAGAAGTAAGTGCTTTTAAATCCGCCACATCGCGAAGACGAAAAACCCTTAGTAATAATTTTAGCAAATCCCAACAGAGAAAACTTAAGAAAAATGTATACTACTAAACGCACAAATTCAGACAATTTAGATTTTCAAAAGTTAGTTTTTGAACTTGACAAAGATTTGGCACTTAAAAATGGAGAAACGAATGATTTTTTTGCTAAATATAACAAAATTGACCTTATTAAAAATGTTGTTGTTGTGTATGAAGCAGACCAAGCCGTTGGCTGCGGAGCAATAAAAGAATATGAAGATGGGATTATGGAGATTAAGAGAATGTTTGTTCAAACTGAAAAACGTGGTAAGGGAATAGCCGGAAAAATATTAGCTGAATTGCAAATTTGGGCGAAAGAATTGGGTTATAGAAAATGTGTTTTAGAGACCGGAGACAAAATGGTAGAAGCAATTGGCTTGTACAAGAAAAATAATTTTGTAATTATACCAAACTACGGACAGTATACTCACATAGAAAGTAGTATTTGCTTTGAAAAAGA
The DNA here is from genome assembly GCF_056133985.1 of Chryseobacterium sp. L12. NCBI lineage: Bacteria > Pseudomonadati > Bacteroidota > Flavobacteriia > Flavobacteriales > Weeksellaceae > Chryseobacterium > Chryseobacterium sp. L12. The sequence continues at coordinate 10,131 of NZ_JBVYOF010000003.1, forward strand.
AATTCAATAAAACATACCATATTGTCGTGTGAAAATTAAAAAATTTTGCCGAAAACAAAAGTAAAGTCTGACAACGTAAAGGAAATTTTTTCTGTATCTAAACAATAGTATTTTCATTAATATGAATAAATACATAATTTTATCATCAAAATTTAAAACGCATAAAAAGTCATGAAAATTAAATTATTCCTCATTTTTCTTTTTGCTTTTACCTTTGCCTTGGCTCAGGAAAATTCAGGTAATACACAAGACATCTCACATACCGTTACACAATCCGGAATCGGGTTGGGTTCTGTAATTGCCGTTGTTGCATCCTGGGACAGAAACAGATCTATATTATGGGCTATTCTCCACGGAATTTTGGGCTGGCTTTATGTGATTTATTTTGCTTTGACCGATAACAAATAAAAGCACCTTGTAAAAATACAAAGTGCTTTAAGTATCAAATATCATATTCTATGATCACGGATCTAAAATGACCTTCATAAAGTTGTCATCTTTTTTATTTCATTCCGTTTCTTTGTTTTTCCAGCTTCCAGGCTCTGTGAGAGGCAATTGCTGAAATGAAATTCTGATCTCCACTGTTGTTTTCCTCAAGAATTACTGCATAATCCTCATGTTTTTTGGTGTAAATGTCCGTGTGATCATAGATAAGCTCTGTATGATTCCCGAAATAAATTGCCTTACAGTGACGGTAAGCTTCGTTGATGAAATCCAGTACGCCGTTTTTATAATCAGGCTGAACCCAATGATGGGTAGAATTTTCTCCAGAAACCACATACACAGCATCAAAACAAACGCTTGCCGTACTCGTAATGGAATGATGAGGCATAAATGTGGTGCCGTTTTCACCTTTTACCGGAATCATTTCCGGAGCTACAAACTCTACTACTCCACCCTGCTCTTCCAGTTTATTCTTAAGACCGGAAACACTTTCATCGTTAAAACCGTCTGCAATCAGAAAAGCAATTTTTCTGCTTTTAATGGAGTCTTTTATCGTATTTGCCATGCTTAACGCTTCAGAGACTTTTGTTTCAGGCTCACGCTCTTCACTCTGCAATGATTGGGGATCTGCATCTGCAGGAATACTTCCGTTGGGTTTTTCCAATATTTTTATTTCCACACCAAGCTTTGAAGCTACTTTTTGAGCCAGTTCCTTATCAATAAAGTTAAGCTGACTTACCATTCTCTCACGAATTGCCGGAATTGTTACTTTGGTCAATTCAAAAATCAAAGCTTTCTGTAAGTGTTCTTTTTCATAATCCACCTGACTGTTGTAAAACAATTTTGCCTGAGAATAATGATCAACAAAAGATTCACTTCTTGCTCTGATCTTTGTTCCGCTTATTTTTTCGCCATACGAAGCAAAGCCGCCATCTTTAATCATTGCCTGAAAAGGGCATCCTCCGCCAATAGAATTAGGCTCATAGCTTACCTTTCCTTTTGCAATCTGCTGTCTCATATGACCGTCACGCTGATTGTTGTGAACTGTATTTATTGATCTGTTGATAGGAATTTCGTGGAAATTCGGCGATCCTAATCTGGAAAGCTGGGTATCTGTATACGAAAACAATCTTCCCTGAAGAAGAGGGTCATTGGTAAAATCTATTCCCGGCACTATATGCCCAGGATGGAAAGCAACCTGCTCTGTTTCGGCAAAAAAGTTGTCGGGATTTCTGTCTAAAGTCAATGTACCGAAAATCTCAACGGGCACAACTTCTTCAGGAATAATTTTGGTGGGATCCAAAAGATCGAAATCAAAATCAAATTCATTTTCCTCAGGCACAATCTGCACTCCGAAATCCCATTCCGGGAAAGCTCCTTTTTCTATTGCTTCCCAAAGATCACGACGATGAAAATCAGGGTCAAATCCTGAAATTTTCTGAGCTTCCGGCCATGCTACAGAATGAACTCCCAGTTTTGGTTTTAAATGAAACTTAACAAAAGATGCAACGCCTTCACTATTAACGAATCTAAAGCTGTGAACACCAAAACCTTCCATCATTCGGTAACTTCGCGGGATGGCTCTGTCGCTCATCAGCCACATAATCATGTGCATACTTTCCGGCATTAATGAGATAAAATCCCAGAATGTATCATGTGCCGACGAAGCCTGTGGAATTTCATGATCAGGTTCTGGCTTTACGGCATGTACCAAATCCGGAAACTTGATGGCATCCTGTATAAAAAATACAGGTATATTATTAGCCACAAGATCGTAATTTCCTTCTTCTGTATAAAATTTTATGGAAAAGCCTCTTACATCTCTTGCAAGATCGGTACTTCCCCTGCTGCCTGCTACTGTTGAAAATCTTACGAAAACAGGAGTTTCTTTGCCGGCTTCAGACAAAAATTTTGCTTTGGTATATTTTTCCATGCTTTTGGAGAGTCTGAAAACTCCATGTGCACCAGATCCTCTTGCATGTACAATTCTTTCTGGAATTCTTTCATGGTCAAAATGGGTAATTTTTTCTCTCAGGATAAAATCTTCAAGAAGTGTTGCTCCTCTCTCATCTGATTTGAGTGAATCCTGGTTGTTGTTGATTTTTAAGCCTTGGTTTGTCGTCAGTTTTTCACCGGAATTATCGGTGGTATATTGTTGTAACTGATCAACTTTCGGATTGTTTAAATTGTCTTTTTTCATAAAATATTGGTGATTATATTCAAAAGAATACCTTCCTGAAAAATTTATTGTCAGGTAAGTATAAAGTAAAATTTTAGCTGAATAAAATGTTCAGCTAAAACATAAGGTATTTATCCATTACAAACATCCGCAAAAATGCTGTAAGGGATTGATGGTTTTAATTATAAAACTTTCTTAGCGACGATTAGGAGAGGCAACACTATCTCTCATCATTTGTGATGAGTCCGGTCTTCCTTGAGCATTTAATGCTGCAGTGTCGGAAGGCGGAAGTGCCATAGATGTATCTGTTGACATATCTGCTGAATTCATAGTATCAGTCTGATTGTCTACCTGCGTTTTTTCTTTTGAACAGCTGATTACAGTAAGCCCAAGAATAAGGGCACAAAAAAAATACGTTTTCATATAAGTAATATTTATTGGTTTTGGTTACCCAAATTTAACCTTAAAATAACTTACATCTTATGACTTCAATCATATCAACTTTATTTTACAAAGAGATTACATTAGAAAAGATAATTTAATCAGAAATTATACACATATTTTTCCGTTACAAATTTTGAGCAGATTTTCTTTTTCTAACTTTTTGACGGTTCGAATTACAGTCTCTACTCTGAGACCTGTAAGACTTGCCAGCTGCTGCCTGGAAAAAGGAACAATATATTTGAAAGGTTCCGGCTGTTTATGATGGTGTTTCAGAAGTTCAAAAACTTTACAGATTCTGTATGACGGTTTGTTTTCTGATAAAGTACTCAGCATTTTGTGACGATAAAACATCCTGTCTGAAGTATATGCCATAATGCTTTTCATAATTTCGTCACAAGACTCTATCAGTTTGAAGAAATTTGATCTGGAAAGCTTCCAGATTTCTGTATCTTCAATGGCAACAGCATTGATGCAGTAAGGATGATCACTCCATAAAAAGGTTTCGGCAAAACAGTTTCCAATGGTTGGAAGACTGTGTATAAACTCGCTTCCATCGTCTCGATAAGTATTTAGCTTAACAAGACCTTTAGAAATCTGGTAATAAAATTTTGGATAAGAATTTTCTAGAAAAATGGTTTCACCTGCTTTGTATAACTGTATTTCAGCATCATTTTTAATGAGTATTTCTTCATTTATAACCATAAATTTTCTAAAGTTTATTTTTATGAAAGTCAGGTATCTATAAGTACACCTGTAGAATTTTAAAAGCAAGCAAAAGTATCATAATAACATCAAAAAAATTATGATCAGCAACATAAACCCGCTAAATAGAAGATAAAAAAAATTTAATTTTCACATACCACATATATTATGCTTGGCATATTGATTGCAAGTTATACAGTACACCATCACCAAATATATTAATATGAATCAACTTGCCTGCAAATCGTGGGCAAGTTTATTTTTATATTTAAGTATGGAAATTCTGTTGTTTATAAAACATCAATTATTGGCGTTATACTTATAAAATAATATCATTGCATACCACAAACATTTTCAGAGGCATACAAATTGTAACTTCATTCTAAAAGTATACAATGGAAAAAGCAGAAACCACCAATGTTTTAAACGATCTTCTACAAATAACCAACGACAGAATCAGAGGTTTTGAGAAAGTGGAAGGAAAAGTCTGGGAAAATTACTCCGGATTAAAAGGTGAATATGAAAAAATGATTTCACAGTCTAAAATGATGAAAGTTGAAATTATTAATCTTATTACGGAAAGAGGAGGAGATCCTAATGACAGTACTACGGTAGCGGGAAATCTTCACAGAACCTGGATTGACATCAAAAATTCGCTTCCTACAAGCAATAAAGACATGGAAACGCTTGAAAATGTTGTTTTTGGTGAAAAAAATGCTATTGAAGCATACGAAGAAGCTTTAAAAAGCGGAAATCTTGATAACGATAGCCATAAAGTAATTTCTGATCAGCTTAATAGTCTTAAAATTTCTTATGAACAGTTCAGTGAAATTGAAAAGTATAAAAGCAGAGAAGATTAATTTAAACAAATAAGAATACAATGAATTATCAGGAAGCTTTAGCTCATAAAAAAGAGTCATTAAAAAATGCCGACAAAAATGTTCTGGATATGTTTCATCTCGTCATTGCTCCTGCGAATACAGATGATGCCAAAAAGTTTATGGATGATTACCTGAAAAATCCGAGTGATTTTGATGATGAAAGCTGTAAAAATTACTCCTCGGATAATGAGTATGAAGTAATGAGTTTTAAAAAAGAAAATTGATTTTCACATGGTCTGATAATTGTAATTAATGAAAGTAAATCATTTAAAATATTATTATGGAAACAAAAAATGCAACTGCTAAAAAAAGCACAGCGAAGAAAAACACTAAAAATACTACAAAATCTTCAAAAACATCATCATCGAAGACTGCTGCAAAAAAAGACGCAGCTAAAGATCTGAAAGATTTATTTGAAGATTCATTAAAAGATATTTATTGGGCAGAAAAGGCACTTTCTAAAGCGCTGCCAAAAATGCAGAAAAATGCAACAGATCCTAAACTTAAAAAAGCAATCGGCGATCACCTGGAAGAAACAAAGGAACAGATTACCCGTCTTGAAGGTTGCTTTAAATCTTTAAAAAAGAAAGCGCAGGCAAAAAAATGTGATGCAATGCAGGGATTGCTGGATGAAGGCAAAAGCATCATGGAAGAAACAGAACCCGGTGCAGTAAGAGATGCCGGAATCATTGCTGCCGCACAAAAAGTTGAACATTATGAAATTGCAACCTATGGAACTTTAGCTGCGTATGCCAAAATACTTAAAGAAAAAGACTGTCTAAAATACCTTATTGAAACACTGGACGAAGAAAAAAACTGCAATAATCTTTTAACGAAAATTGCTGATACCAATCTGAATTCAAAAGCTATGAAATAAATTTTCAGACAGTAAAAAAAATATCCTTCATAATAATGATGAAGGATATTTTTTAATGGCTTAATCTTTCGGCATAAAGATATTTTTCAACCATTCTTTCAAGCTTATTCAGATCAAATGGTTTAGCAATAAAATCATCAGCCTGAGCCTTTTTTGCGAGTGAACTTATATCGCTGTTAGCGGTCATGTAGATCACCGGAATATTTTTATAACTATCTTCATTTCTTAAAAGCTTCAATGCTCCTATTCCACCAATCTCGGGAATCCAGTTATCCATTAAAATTAAATCCGGAAAAAAAGCACCTACCCGATCCAGAATATCCTGAGAGGTCTGGGAGATTTGCACTTCATAACCGTTCTCTGCAAAAATAATTTTGAAAACATCAAGAATGGACTGATCATCGTCAAAAATTAGAATTTTCTTTTTCATATCTCAAATATTTCACTTCAAAATTACTCCCTAAACGAAATACCATATTATGACTTGAGTAATGTTTTATTACAAATAAATTCCTTATAGTAGATATATTATAACAACAAAAAGACCGCCATTTTATATGGCAGTCTCACATTTAGAAGTAATTATTTTTATTTTGCTTCAAAATATACTCTTCTATTAGCTCTGTTTTTCCATTCAGGACATTTAGAAGCCGGGTCACATTCAGGATATTTCAGATCTTTCTTTCCATTTCCTTTAGAATTTAGCTTAGAAGCCTCTACTCCGTTTCTTACTAAATAATCTTTTACGTTTCTAGCTCTTTTTTCAGATAAATTTTGGTTGTACGCTTCCGTTCCTCTGGTATCTGTAGCACCAATTACAGTATAACTTCCATTTGAAGAATTGATGTAATTAACTGCATTATTTAAAATTGGTGTATTAGAAGGTAAGATTTTATCTGAGTTAAGATCAAACTCGATTCCGTCTAATTTAGTTTCAGCTTCAGAAACCATTCCACCAGTATTGTTTGCCGGTCCTGTAGGACATCCCTGATTTTCAACCGGTCCCGGAACAGTTACACATTTATCATACAAATCAATCACTCCGTCCATATCTACATCCAAAGCAACACCTGCACCGTCAACTCTTGCACCTGCAGGAGTATCAAGCTGTCTGTCCCAGTCATCACAAACTCCGTCATTATCGGCATCACCGCTTTTACATACTTCAAGATCGTTTACTTTAGATTCCAAAACATCCATTTTGTAGTAAATTTCCTGTAGCGGATCATGCCACATCAAATGAGAATCGTGTTTTCCTAAGTTGATGCTAAGACCTAAAGTTGCATTGAAAAAATTGTCTGAAACCTGATCTTCTCTTCTGTTGATAGCACTATATTGTTCTCCTCCACCATCAAACTGATCGTCTGTGGTTACAACATACATTACTCTACCTTCAAGATCTACTTTGTTGCTGATTTTATATTTAAGACCGGCTCCCGCTTGTCCGAAAAATGAAAATCCGCTGAATGGCTTCACTTCAGTCATTAACCGTTGCCCAAATTCGTCTTTCTGATATGCTCTGTAAGCTAAAGTTCCGATACCAGCATATCCATGAAGTGCCCATCTGTAAGGAGATTTGTTATCAACCCTTCTTAAAAGGTTTGAGAAATTAATATCTCCCAATAAAGATATTGCATCGTACTGCGTTCTGGCTCCTACCTGCTGAGTAACAGATGCGTTTGCAGGTGCATCGTCTTTAGTATTGAACCATCCTTGTCTTGTTTCACCGCGGTCATACTGCAATTTTAGACCGAAAGCATGAGTAATAGCTTTATCAACACTAAAATAAGCTGAATAACCAAAAAGATTTTTACCGTTTCCGTTTTTAATTGAAGTAAGATCTGCGGACTGCATCAACGGTACCCCGGCTCCGAAAGAGATTGACCAGTCATTGAATCTTTTAGAAGACTGATTAAAACGTTGTACATTGGCAGAACCAGAACTAAATGTGTTCGGATATTCAGTATTATCCACAACTTGTAAAGAATCCTGCGCCAATGCTGCAGTAGGAACTGCAATGGCAAGCGATAAAATTGCTAGTTTTGATTTCATATAATTTATTTATTTGATTGTTTAATTCTTAAAAAAAATTGAAAAGATGTTAATTATAAAATTTTATGATAAAACATTAGAAAATTAACATAAGTAGTGTGCCGTCTCATATCCAATTACCATACCAAAGAAACAAAATAAAGGTTTTAAGTTTATTATTTAAATCATATTGTATTATTAAAAAAATAATGATTTATAAAAGTTGATAAATAATTAATTTTTTTTCAAAATGATTGATTTATATATTTTTCAATGAAAATAATAGAATGATACATTTATGGTAATTGATAATTTAAGCACATGACCTTGAAAAAATTTCACGTCCCAAATAGAACAAAAGATGCAGAGAGTTTGACGGTACAAAAAGCTGAATGTTATTAGAATTAATCATTTTAAACTTCCAGCTGTATTTTTTACAGTAATGAAGTATTTGCTGTAGCTCATTATCCAGCAGAGCAAGTGTTACAGAAATTTCCTGATTATCAATAGTAGATGGATACATATATATTCTGATTGGTCTATCTTCCCTTTGCAATCAGCATGCCACAGAACTCACTCGTCTCTAAAAACTTTTATAGATTCATCCGGGAAAATGATGGCAATTTCGACAGCAGATTCAAAATCAATTATATGACTTGTATTATCTTCATCTTTATTGTCAAGATTATATATGGTAACTTCAAAAGGATCATGTGTTATAACAGCAGGTTTACCTTCAACGACTTTTCTTTTTTTATATAAAACTCTTACATTTTGAATAAGTGAAGTATTATCAATAAATTCTTTTTTTAGCTCAAAACTTATTTCCATAGATTATTTATTAGGTATTAAAAAAACAATCCTAAAAATCACTCTTTAGGATTGCAAATTTGTAACATGTGATCAATAAGGATCACAAAATCAAAAATTAGAAATTTGAATTTTAATTTTTCATTTCGTTTAAGTTACTGAATTTGTTATAAGAAGATTTTAGATGATGAAGTTGATCGCTCACAATTCTTGAGCTTTGCGGACACAAATCTCCACTGTCTAAAGCATCCTGATATGCGTCTATTGCTGCTTCTTCACCAAAAACCACATTTTCTAAAGTAGACTCTGTTTTATCACCGGAAAATGAATTTTTAACATCAATCCATGCTCTGTGGATTGCTCCTGCTGTACTTGTAGTATTGTCTGCATCTCCGCCTTTTTCACGGATAAGACTCATCAGTTCAGATTTCATGGTTTGCGACTGACTTACCATCTGATCGTAATCTGCTTTCAAAGGAGAATACGTTTCCCAAACTTTGTCTTCTACTTTAGAAAATCCTTCAATTCTGTCGTTTGTAATGTTCAGTAGATCGTTTAATACTGAAACTGTTCTTTCGTTTTGCATAAAAATATTTTTTGTGATGTGCTTACTTTCTTGCAACGACCATACCATTAAAGACATTTTATAATTAAAACTTAAAGATGTGGTATATTTTTAAGTCAATTATTTTTTTTTAAACATAAATTTTACGATTGATAATTTTTAGAAAGTTTTCTTTTTCCAGCTGTTTCACAGTACGGATAACTGTTTCCACACGTAATGCCGTTAAAGAAGCCAGCTGTTGTCGCGTAAGAGGAATTTCATATTCAAATTTTTCGGAATCCTCATTATAGCTTCTATAGTAATCTAAAGCTCCTTTCACTCTTACTGCTGGTCTTAGAGAAGAATTGTTATCAAGCATTATATATTTGTGATAAAGTCTTTCTGAAAGAAACTTATTGATATCCCTGGAAACATGAGGATTTTCATCTAACAACATCTCAAATTTTGCTTTATGCAGTTTCAAAATTGTACATTCTTCGAACGTAATTGCATTTACAGGATATGTTTTATCAATAAAAAGCAAAAGTTCACAAACACTTAATCCTTTTTCCAGAATCGCAAAAATAAGTTCTTTACCTTCTTCATTATAATTGTTGAGCTTAATTCTTCCTTCCACAATCTGATAATAGTATCGGGGACTATCTCCTTCACTAAAAATAACATGGGACGGCTGAAAAGTTTCGGTTTCTGCTCCGTATCTCATAAGAAGATCTTCATGTATCAGCATAGCTTAATTTTTTTAGGTTTAATAAAGTATTCAAAGAAAGTATCTGTTATAAGCATCTAACAACAATTATTCCAATGCAGGAATAATTTTAATGTATAAAAACCAATCATATTTCTATTTTTTAAAAAATTTTGCAATTTTTTTGAATAAAACTACATAAAGGCATAAAAAGTGTATTGTATGAATACAACCAAATAAAAATTATATATTATGAGAAGTATTTTGTGGCTTGTAGCCGTTATCTGCATCATTGCATGGCTTTTAGGAATGTTGGGAATTATTCCCGGAATGGACACAGGAAGTTTAGTACATGTCTTATTAGTAATTGCAGTAATCGTTATCGTGATTAATTTACTTACGGGACGAAAACCACTTAATTAAACTAAACAAATTAAAAGAATAAACAGCTGTCAATCGGCTGTTTTTTTTTGCTTTTAACTAAGAAACAATAAAAAAGAGTATTTTTTTAGTTATATAACCGGAGGCTTCAGTTTATATATCATCAAATTATTATTTAATTTTCAAATATTTGAAAATCAAACATTTAAAAATGAATATACCATTCTAGTTTTATAAATTTTTACGTTAATATTTATAAATGCTACCCACACTTGTTTGCCAAAGAAAATATATGCTTTTATATTTGTTACAGAAAAACATGAGACACTAATCATTCATATATAACTTTTCATCATTCAGTTTTCATGTAGAATATCAGGGTTCGGACAAGCTAGGAACATGAACCCTGTTCTCTACAATTCCAGAAAATTTTTTTTGATGAAAATCACCATTTATACCATCACATTATATTAATAAAAAAATCTAACCTTCTTTGCGAAGGTTAGATTTTATTTTTTGTAAAGTATAACTTTTTCTAAGAATTATTCTTTTGATTCTTCCAGCTCACTGATTCTTTTCTTAATAAAATCTGCCGGTCTTATACCATTTTGTTCAAGAAAAATATTAGAGAAACTTTGCCGGTTACTAAAACCAGCCGCTGAAGCAATGTGTTCAATTGAATACTTTCTCCACTCCTTATCATGATAAATTTTCTCGGTAGCGAAATTGATTCTTAAGACATTAATATAAGTGTTGAAGTTACTGCCTTTATATTCATTAATTACTTGTGACAGGTAAGAAGTATTTGTTTTAAACTGTTCAGCTAATTTTTTTAATGTCAAACCTTGTTCAAGGTAGCCTTGATTTTTTTCAAAGTTCTGTATGTCTTTCAATAATTTTTCAACAATACTATTATCAAACTTAATATTTTTCTCAGAATCAGCTATTGGCTCTTGCTTTACCGGAATTTCAACCGGCTGCTGTTGCTGCTGTTGCTGTTTTTCTTCCATTTTCTTTAGCAGATCTTCATAGCTTTTTTGGATTTTTTTCTGTTTCTTAAGCCTCATATAAATTACAAAAGCAAGAAATCCAATAACAACTACACAAAATAAAAGCAATATTTTACTGAAGGAATTGCTTTTTTCTAAATCTTCTTTAGTATCCAAAAGCCTTTTGGTATCATATTCTTTATAGACACGTGTAGATAAATATTTAAAATCAGCTGCAATGATGCTATCCGCTTTCAATAGCTGATTAGTATAATACAATTCCTCCTTATGATTTTCTCTTTTCTTGTAAAATTCTATGAGTTCTTCATAATTTGTTCTTAATTCCGGAAGAATAAAGGTGTTTTTATTGAAAATTGAATCTACTTTTTTATAGTTCTCAACTTCTTTATCATGATTTCCAAGAATTTCATAACTTCTACCTTTATAATAATAAATATATGAAATCCATGTAAAGTCATTAACTTTAATTAATTCAGGCAAAGATTGATCAAAATATTCAATGGCTTTATTATAGTTCTTCTTTCTAAACTCTGAAATACCTATGCTTTTATTGAAATAGCTCTTTTCCAGATAAAAATCTTTAGAATCAGGTAAAGTCTTTATTCCTTCTTTTAACAATTGATCAGCCTGCGCATTCTTATCAAGCATCTGATAACAGACAATCGCTTGGTGAAGTGAGTTAAAATAACCCTTTCTATTGTTAAATAAAAGGTTTTTGTGCAGATTATCACTCAGCTTTGTTTCAAAATACCTTATGCAATCATTAAAAATTTCTAGAGCTTCGTCATAGTACCCTAAATAACTTTTAACAACACCAATATGATATAAATTTTGATATTTTAAAAAGTCATCTTTAGAATCTTTTAAGTGCTCATAAGCTTTTAAGTATTCTTCTAAAGCTAACTGAAACTTTCTCTGGTTAAAATAATATATTGCACCTTTACTTAAAAAAGCATCACCAATCAAATCTTCATCTCCTGATTTTTTTGCTGCTGCTATTGCACTGTCTGCGTACGTTAATTTACTATTTGATGAATATAGTATTGCATCTTTATATGCTTGAAAAAGCTCTTTATGGTTATTTTCTGACTTAGCTTTCTTTATATATTGATTAATAAATACAAATGCTCTTGAATCATTTTCTTCAAAACCGTAATATTTCTCTCTCAATTTAGAATAATAATCCTGTGCATACAGTAATACAGTAAGCATAATAAAGAAAGAAGTAAAAATTTTTTTAATCATTGATATCTCCCTGACAAATTTTCATCAAAAATACATAAAAACTATTTATAATAAGCTATTTTAAACTGATCTGTTTAAATTTTTAAACAGCATTTTTTTATTAATGCTTTTATTACAAATTGTAAAAATTTATAAATCAGACCCCCTGTTTCTTGCTTTAAGTACAGATTTTGACTACTTTCGAGCATCTAAAATTATCAAAAAATAGTAAGTTTAATCATTAATCCTAGTACAATGAAAAACAATTTTATAGCACTTAGCTTAGCAATTATCGGAATTTGCACAGTTGCCTGCAGGCAGTCTGATGAAAACTTTGATGACGATTTTAATTCTAAGGAAAATATTGAAGAATCTCAAATGACAGCAAGGGACTCTTCAGCAACAGAAATCAACCCGGGAGATCCGCCAAGAAATGGTACACATTGGAGAGCAGCAGGTAAAAACAAAGAAAATGCAAAAGATCCAAAAGAAACACCTGTAGCAGGAAGTCTAATAAAAAAAGATAGTATAATAAATAATACTTCAATAGGAATTATTGATGACGGTAATGGCGGTGGTGATCCTCCTAGAAATGGAACACACTGGAGAACAAAATAATAAGACATTTTTACTTAACAACTACTTTCTAAAATTAGGAAGTAGTTTTTTTATGATAATTATCCATCTTTAATAAAGTACTCTGTACGTCCACTTATATTATTAAAAAACCTTCCGAATTATGGAAGGTTTTAATAATATTATAAAAATCGTAATTTCTTTTACAGTAATAATGTTAGGGGACTTTCTAAATATGTTTTCAAAGTTTGTAAAAACTGAGCACCTGTAGCGCCATCTACTACTCTATGATCACAAGCTAACGATAATTTCATTGTATTGCCTACTACAATCTGTCCGTTTTTAACTATTGGTTTTTCAACAATTGCACCAACAGAAAGAATGGCAGAATTTGGCTGATTGATAATACTTGTGAAAGTTTCAATTCCGAACATTCCTAAGTTTGAGATTGAGAATGTAGAACCCTCCATTTCATTGGCTTTAAGACCTTTCGATTTGGCTCTTCCTGCCATATCTTTTACAGCAGAAGAAATCTGAGTATAAGTCATCTGATCAGTATTCTTCAAAACAGGAACAACCAATCCGTCTGGAATAGCTACTGCAACACCGATATTGATATTTCCTCTATGAATAATTTTGTCTCCTGCCCAGCTTGAATTCACCTGCGGATGTTTTCTTAAAGCAATTGCTGTAGCCTTTATAATCATATCATTGAAAGAAATCTTTGTGTCTGGTAAAGAATTGATTTCTTTTCTGGCTTCAATTGCTTTATCCATATTGATTTCTACCATCAGATAATAGTGAGGCGCAGTAAACTTGCTTTCGGAAAGTCTTTTGGCAATAATATTTCTTACCTGAGAATTCGGAGTTTCTGAATCTTCACCCTGTACAAAACTTAATGCAACCTGGACCGCAGCAGGACTTGCAGACGGAACTGAATCACCTGATTTAGTAGACGGCTGATAGCTTTCAATATCTTTTTTAACAATTCTTCCGTTTTCACCAGATCCTTTTACGGAACTAATGTCTACACCTTTCTCCTGAGCCATTTTTTTAGCTAAAGGAGAAATAGCAACTCTCTCATTGTTGCTGGTTGCTGCTGATTGTTGATTGTCAGTTGTTTGTTTTGGAGCTTCAGCTTTTTGTTCAGCAGGCTTTTCTGATGATGAAGCAGCGGCTTTCGGAGTTCCAACTCCTGAAACATCTGTTCCTTCAGGTCCAATAATCGCCAAAACCGAATCAACTGGAGCAGCTCCACCTTCTTCAACGCCTTGTTTTAACAAAACGCCATTGAATTCAGATTCAAAGTCCTGAACAGCTTTATCTGTTTCGATCTCGGCTAATAGATCACCTTCTTTAACAGTATCTCCTACATTTTTATGCCATTTCGCCACTTTTCCTTCTGTCATTGTATCAGAAAGGCGCGGCATTGTGATTACTTCTACTCCTTCAGGAGCTTCTGAAGAAGTTTGTTCAGTATCGGCAGTTTTTTCTTCAGTTGTAGATTCTTTTTCGGATGAATCATTACTGGGAGTACTTCCGCCTGTTAATCCTGAAATATCTTCTCCCTCTTTTCCTATAATTGCAAGAACAGAATCTACAGCAGCAGCGTTACTTTCTTCTACACCAACATACAAAAGTGTTCCTTCCATTTCAGATTCAAAATCCTGAACAGCTTTATCCGTTTCTATTTCGGCTAAAATATCGCCTTCTTTTACTTTATCTCCTACTTTTTTATGCCATTTCGCCACTTTTCCTTCCGTCATTGTATCGGAAAGACGCGGCATTGTAATTACTTCTGCCATAATTTTTTTTAATTTGAAAATTTGGTAATTTGGTAATTTGAAAAATTAAAAAAGATATGATAATAGATCAGTTTCGAATTTTCAAACTTTCAAATTGACTCATTATCTGTTAGTTTTCTAATTTATCTAAGAATGGATAATCTTCCTGAGCATACACGTATTCATATATTTTTTCAGTATCCGGATATGGTGAGTTTTCCATAAATTCAATACATTCCTCAACGAAATCTCTTGATTTATTATCCATTGCTTCCAGCTCTTCTTCAGTTGCCCAGTTATTTTCTAAGATTCTTGCCTTGATCAACTCAATAGGATCATCTTTTTTAGCAATAGAAACTTCATCTTTAGATCTGTATGGTTCTGCATCAGACATTGAGTGACCTCTGAAACGATACGTTCTTGCTTCAATGAAAGTTGGTCCGTCTCCTCTTCTTGCTCTCTCTATAGCTTCATAAGCAGCTTCAGCCACTTTTTCAGGATCCATTGCATCTACTGCGAGACAAGGCATTTCGTAACCTAAACCTAACTTATAGATGTCTTCGTGATTGGCAGTTCTTTTTACAGAAGTTCCCATTGCGTATTGGTTGTTTTCAACTACAAATACCACAGGAAGTTTCCAGTTCATTGCCATGTTGAAGGTTTCGTGAAGCGAACCCTGTCTTGCAGCACCATCACCGAAGAAACAGATATTTACTGCTTTTCTGTCAAAATATTTATCTGCAAAAGCAATACCCGCACCTAAAGGAATTTGTCCCCCAACAATACCGTGACCACCGTAAAAACGATGTTCTTTGCTGAAAATATGCATAGATCCTCCCATACCTCCGGAAGTACCGGTTGCTTTACCGCAAAGCTCTGCCATGATTCTCTTAGGATCTACTCCCATCGCCATTGGGTGAATATGACATCTGTAAGCAGTAATCATACTATCTTTGGTTAAATCCATTGCGTGCGTAAAACCTGCAGGAATAGCTTCCTGACCGTTGTACAAGTGTAAAAAACCTCTGATTTTTTGTTTTAAATAAAGAGAACGGCATTTGTCTTCAAACCTTCTCCACATTGTCATATCTTCATACCACTTCAGGTACACTTCTTTAGAAAATTCTTTCATGTGTTAGCTCTTGCTTATTTATAATGAAATAGTTGAGCAAAAATATAAAAAAACTTTGTTTTTATTATATACGGAGCAATTGTTTTTTTGGTTATAGTGTTATATTTACATTTCAGAATTATTTATGGAAGAAAAAACAACTTCATCACTGCATATTGTATCAAGATTAATCTCAGACTTTTTCAATCCTCTCGTTTCGCTTTTTATTTATTTTGTGTATTTAAGCTTTAAAATTTATACATTTAAAGAAGCAGTTATGCACTTTCTCCCTATTTTGTTGATAACAATCCTTCCGATCATTATTTGGATCTACTGGAACGTAAAAACAGGCAGATACACCAATATGGATGTGTCTAACCGGGTACAAAGGAAAAGTTTGTATATTTTTATAGCGGTCTGTATAGTTTTGTATCAACTGTATCATTATATAATGAATGGCTTTCTGGATTTTGTGATGCTTTTCATTCTCGTCCTACTTTTTGCATTGCAGTACAGCAATTTATACATTAAAAGCTCAATGCATACTGCTTTTAATGTCTTTGTTGCGGCATTGTTTTATGATTCTGATTGGAGAGCCGGCTTATTCTGGCTTTTCATTGCTGCTTTGGTAGGCGTCACAAGAGTTATTTTGCGTCGACATACCGTAAAAGAAGTATTTATGGGAGCTGGTATCGCATTTATGGTATCTTTTGTATATCTTTATTGCAATATTCACTTTCAATATTAAGAATATCTTATGAAAATTAACCATCTTACATCTGCTGAAGAAAATCTAATGAAGTTATTCTGGAAACTGGAAAAATTTTACCTGAAAGATGTAATGGAACAACATCCGGAGCCTAAACCTCATCAGAACACAGTTTCTACTTACCTTAAAATTCTTGTTGAAAAAGGATACCTTTCTACAGAGAAAGAAGGCAGAATTTTCAGATATTCTGTTATCGTTCCTGCTGAAGAATATAAAAAGTTTTTACTGAGAGAACTTTCTCATCAGTTTTTTAATGATTCAGGAAAAGAAATTTTGGACTTTTTATTCAAAGAAAATCTGATCTCGCAAAAAGACCTGCAATCTTATTTTGATTTGAAAATAGAAATGAAACCTGTAAAAATAAAAGAGCCAAAGCTTGAATACGCAGAGGAAATTCTAAACCCAAAGAAAACTAAGAAGGAAAAAGTGAAGAATAAGGAAAAGAAAAAGAAGAAAAAAGATCAGAACAGGATATAAAAAAAGCGGCTAAAAAGCCGCTTCTTGTTTTTACCAACGGTTTCCACCGCCGTTTCCGCCACGGCTGTTTCCGTAACCACCGCCGTTTCCACCACGATTGTTACCATAACCACCTCCGCTTCTGTTATTATCGAAACTTCTTCTTGGTTTTTCTTCTCTTGGCTTAGCTTCAGAAACATTAAGAACTTTTCCGTTAAATTCTTTCTGATTAAGCGCGTCAACAGCTTGCTGACCTTCTGCGTCACCCATTTCGATGAATCCGAAACCTCTTGAGCGACCAGTTTCTCTGTCTGTTACGATTTTAGCTGATGATACATCGCCAAATTCTGCAAATAAATCGTGCAACTCATACTCTTTAGTTGCGTAGTTGATGTTTGAAACAAAAATGTTCATTTAAAAAAAATTAAAAAATTAATAAAAATTGGGGATATAAAAGAAAAGCAACATAATAATGAACATAATATTGATTCCAAATATAAACGTCTGCAAGATACAATTTATAATTGCATGACAAAGTATTTTTTAAATTTATTTTAGTTAATTTTTCAACCAAAGGATTATTTTGATAAAAAGTATTAATTTATGATCAAATTTCCATGAATAAAATTTAAATATCATAGGTTCTGGATAATATTTGTAGTTTTTGAATTTAACAGGTTTGTTTCATAAAAATCAGTAAATAAATTAAAACCATTTATTCTAAAGCAAATGATTGAGAATATAAATTGCTGTTTTAAGATTACTAAATTCAGTTAAGTTGAAAATGCAGGTTTTAAAAACTAAATTTGCAGTACAATTATAAAAAATGAATTATCATACAAGAAAATGGGTAAAACCTGAAGACTTAAATCCTAATCAATCTCTTTTTGGAGGACGGCTTTTGCAGTGGATTGACGAAGAAGCGGCTTTGTACGCAGTAATTCAGTTGGAAAACAAGAAAGTGGTAACGAAATTTATCTCAGAGATCAATTTTGTAAGTTCTGCAAAACAGGGAGATATTATTGAAATCGGTATTGAAGTTACAAGCTTTGGTTCTACTTCTCTTACTTTAAGATGTGAGGTAAGAAATAAAATGACACATCAGACCATTATTACAGTTGACAGAATTGTGATGGTAAACCTTGATGAGAAGGGCAACCCTGTTCCGCACGGAAAAACTCAGGTAGAATTTGTGAAAGACAGAATCAAGTTAAAGGAATGAAAATATTCATAAAAAATATGGTTTGCGGAAGATGCATTGCAGCTGTTTCGGCCATTTTTGATGAATTGGGTATTAAAATTAAATCTATCAACCTTGGTGAAGTAGAAACAGTCTCTTCGATTTCAGAAAAAGATACTGCACTCATTGAAAACCGTCTTTTGGAAACTGGTTTTGAACGAATCAAAGACTCTTCACATCAGTTGACCGATAAAATCAAAAGCATCGTTATCCTGAAAATCAGCAGTCTTGATGTTGAAGAAAATTTTTTGATCTCAAAATTTCTAAGTTCAGAATTAAGCAAAGATTACAGTTTACTTTCCAAAACTTTTTCTCAGAACGAGAATGTTACCATTGAGCAGTTTTTTATCCTTCAAAAAATTGAGAAAGTAAAAGAACTGCTTCTATATAATGAATTTTATTTAACAGAAATTGCTGCAAAACTTGGCTATAAAAGCGTGCAGCATTTATCTTCACAGTTTAAAACAATTACAGGCTTCACTCCTACTGAATTTAAAAAACTAAAGGTTCACAACAGAAAACCACTGGATCAGATCTGAAAAATCACTTAGTTTATAGTTATTTAGTCGTACAGTTATTCAGTTTCCCGGTCAAGTAACTCTTACAGTTAACTAAATTCTATAACTATTATCCCTAAATTTATAACAGCTTACAAAATCCTTTTCGGAAATTTGTAAAATAAATGTAAAATCATGCACCAAAAATATAAAGTCTTAGGGATGACCTGTTCAGGTTGCCAGAAAAAAATTTCAGAAAAACTTAATAGCCTGGAAGGAATCTCTGCCGAAATCAACCTTGAAGAGAGCACTGCCGAAATTCATTCGGAACAGGAAATCAATTTATCACAGCTCAATCAGGCACTTTCTGAGATTGGAAATTATAAGCTCGAAGATCCAAAAAAATCTGATAACACTTTTATAAAACCGCAGGATCGGGTTTCTCCTTCATCCGTTTATTATTGTCCGATGGAATGTGAAGGCGACAAAGTCTATTTTCAGCAGGGAAAACGATGTCCGGTCTGCAATATGTTCTTAGTTCCGATTGAGGAAAAATTAGCAAAAGATCCGAATTATAAACCTACTTATTCGTCAACAAATCTTCCAGAAAACTTCAAAAACCATATTGGAAAATATTACTGTCCGATGTTTTGTGAAGACGATAAAGTGTATGATGAGAAAACAGACTGCCCTGTTTGTAACATGCATCTGGAAGAAATTACGGAAGATTTGGTTAAAAATTCTATATCACAATCTCACCATCATTATCATGAAGTTAAAACACCAAAAGTTACAGATGATATGGCAGGAAGATATTATTGTCCGATGTTTTGCGAAGGTGATAAAACGTATGACAGCAATGTAGGCTGTCCGGTCTGCGGAATGGATCTGGTAAAATATCCGGAAAAAGGTGAAGAAGAAAGTGATGATACTTACAGCATTTTAAAAAGAAAATTCATCATTTCTTTGGCTTTTACCATTCCCGTTTTTGTTTTATCAATGGGCGGAATGTTGATTGATTTTCCTTTTTCACACGACATTCAGGGAGTTGTTGAATTAATTTTAACACTTCCTGTCCTGTTTTATTCCGGATGGTTTTTGATGAAAAGAGGCTGGGTTTCTTTTAAAACATGGAACTTAAATAACGTGAGTTCGGAATAAGAATAAATAAATTTATGATACACAATAG
>NZ_JBVYOF010000004.1:0-24403 GCF_056133985.1 Chryseobacterium sp. L12
GCAATGGCAGTAGGTATAGGATTGGGATATATCTTTCCCGGTATTTCAAAAATTACAAATGCCCTATCCGTAGGCACTACAAACATTCCGTTGGCAATAGGTTTAATATTGATGATGTACCCGCCATTGGCAAAGGTTGATTATTCATTGTTACCTATGGCATTTAAGGATAAAAAAGTAATCGGTATATCCTTATTGCTGAATTGGGTTATCGGCACGGTACTGATGTTCGGTTTAGCAGTTTTGTTTTTACGGAACGAACCCGATTATATGACAGGCTTGATATTGATAGGTTTGGCAAGGTGCATCGCAATGGTAATCGTTTGGAGTGACTTAGCTAAAGCAAACAGAGAATATACAGCTATGTTAGTTGCATTAAACAGTATCTTCCAGATACTTTCTTATAGCTTCTTAGTTTGGCTGTTCATCAACGTATTACCTTCAAAATTAGGATTAGCCAACTTCAATGTAAGCGTATCAATGAAAGACGTAACCGAAAGCGTATTGATATACTTAGGCATTCCATTTTTAGCAGGTTTTTTAAGTCGTTACTTCCTTATCAAATCAAAAGGTACAGAATGGTATAACAGGAAATTTGTACCCCGAATATCGCCCATTACATTATATGCTTTACTGTTTACAATCGTATTAATGTTCAGTCTGAAAGGCGATAAAATATTGGAATTGCCAATGGATGTAGTAAAAGTGGCAATACCGTTAGTAATCTATTTTGTACTGATGTTTTTCGTGAGCTTCTTTATCAATAAATCCCTTAAAGTTCCTTACGATAAAAACGCATCCATCGCATTTACAGCCACAGGAAACAATTTTGAATTGGCAATAGCCGTAGCAATAGCGGTTTTCGGTATTCATTCGCCACAGGCATTTGTGGGCGTTATCGGCCCACTGGTAGAAGTTCCGGTACTCATATTATTGGTAAGGGCAAGTTTATGGCTAAAGAAAAAATATTATTGAAGTTAATTTAAGAACGTACAAGAGCATTTTGAAGCATCAAAAAACTAAAGAAAACCCTCTGAATTAGAGGGTTTATTGTTGGTTTAAGATTTTGAGCATTCTGCCCACCTCAATATCCATTCTCGAAAAGGCAAACCATTTTTTGCCCAGGTCTTTTAGTGATGCCCCGATGTGGTAAAGCTCCGTACCGTCAATAATCAAAAATCGGTCGTGGGCATCGGAAAAAATCTCAATTTCAATCAGAGGATATTGGCTGTTGTACCGTTGTACATCCAAACGTAGTTGATTGTTAATGCTTTTGGTATAGATTGTGGCAGTAACATCATCATTGCGTTTGCCCAATAAGGTCAATACTGTGTCATCCACATAATTATCCAGCAGGATAATGGAGTTTTTGGCATTACGAATAATGTCTGATACAAAGGCGTAGGCATCAAAAACCTGCCCATTGTAGAAAATTCCTTTTTCACTGTGGAGCTTATCGCTTTCCAAAGCCTTAAAAATCTCTTCAAATTTTTGGTCGGCTTCTAATTGTTTCAATTCAATTTTATCCAAACGATGAAAAAGAGAGGCATTACTGGCAAGCATTCTTCGCATTTCTACAAAGGCTTCCATAATTTCAACACTGACTTTAACCGCTATATCTGAACGGAGTATGGCAGAAGCCATTGCGACCCCTTGTTCAGTAAAAACATAGGGCAAATAACGTCTTCCGCCATAACTTAAACTTGAGGTTCCAATTTGGAACCTCAAGTTTTCAACTTCCTCTTCGGTCAGTTGAAAGCAGAAAGAAGCAGGAAACCTGTCTATATTCCTTTTTACGGCTTTGTTAAGGTTCTTTGTTTCCACCTGATATAAGGAAGCGAGGTCGCTATCCAGCATCACTTGCTTTCCACGTATAGAATAAATCAGATTTCTGATTTCCATTGTGCTAATGGTAGGCTTATTTTCCATTACTTTTTGTAGCTTTTATTTTTATCAAACTCAAAAGAGGTTGTACAATCCTCTTTCAATACGATATACGCATCGAATTTCTTTCCTGCCTTGCTTTTCATCCCTTTGATAAGTGAAGTTTTCCTTTTATTGACAAGGTTTTCAATATCAGCTATGCCGATTTGTACGCCACACACATTGCGAAACTGCACCCAATTACAAACCTCATCAGGACACTTCACTATTTTATCACGGATAATGAGTTGCTGGCTTTTACATTTCGGGCAAGCCAGTTTGGGCAGGTTGTTTTTGGCAATGGAAGTTTGCAGCAATTCATTGGTAATAGATGAAGCGTAATGTTCCATTTCCTTTTGAAATGCCCCTGCATCAGTTTCGTTGTTCTCAATTTTCTGCAATGCGAGTTCCCATTCGGCAGTCATTGCCACATCCGCAATTTTCCGTTCTTTAACTAATTCATACACTTGCAATCCCTTTTCGGTGGGGATTAAGGATTTCTTTTCCCTTTGGATGTAGTTACGGGTAAACAGGGTTTCGATTATTGCGGCTCTTGTAGCCGGAGTACCGATACCGATATTTTGCAGGGCTTTCCGTTCGTCTTCATTTTCGATTTCCTTTCCGGCAGTTTCCATAGCCGACAAAAGCCCTGCTTCGGTATAAAGCACAGGCGGTTTGGTTTTCTTTTCGAGAACGGAGGCTTCTTTTATTTTGAGTTCATCCCCTTTTTTCAGTTCGGGTAAATCCTGTATATGTTCAGTATCATCGTCGGAGAAACTGCCTTTGATGGAACGCCAGCCAGCTTCTATGATTTTACAGCCTTTTGCCATAAAATCATAATGCAATGCTTGTAAACCTACATCGGTTATCTCTTTGATGCAGGCTTGTGAAAGGGCTTCGAGCAACCGAAAGGCAATCATATCATAAACGGCATTTTCCTTTGCGTTCAGTGCTGATGGGATTTTGTCTGTAATCAATAATCCGTGGTGGTCGGTAACACGCAAATCGTTCACGATACGTTTATTGAAACGTCCCCATTTCATCTTTGATACGGCTTGCTTGCAGGTTTCCCTATCCTGCAAAGCCCTCACGAGGTTGGGGATTTCTGCCCACATATCTTCAGGAATGTATTTGCTTCCGGTACGGGGATAAGTGATAAACTTCTTTTCGTAAAGACTTTGGGCAATGTTGAGGGTTTCTTCGGCAGAAAGGTTCAGCTTTTTATTGGCTTCCTTCTGCAATCCGGTAAGGTCGAACAATAAAGGAGGTTGTTCTGTAACGCTTTTGGTTTCTACTGATGTAACTGTTGCCGTTTCGCTTCGCTGAATGGCTTTCAGCGTATCATCCGCAAGTTTTTGGTCTTCCCATTTGGTTTTGGAAAGGCTTTTAAAATCTATCAGTTCTTTGTGGTGTAATAACTGTATCTGCCAATACTTCTTTACCGAGAAATTTTTGTTTTCCAAATAGCGTTTGCATATCAAAGCCAGTGTAGGTGTCTGTACTCTTCCGAGTGAATAAATACCATTGCCTGCGGCAATGCTCAACGCCTGTGTAGCATTGATGCCCACGAGCCAATCGGCACGGCTTCTGCCTTGTGCCGCCTGATACAATCCGTCAAATGCTGCCCCGTCTTTTAGATTGTCAAAACCTTGTTTAATCGCTTTTTCGGTAAGCGAACTAATCCAAAGCCGTTCAAAAGGCTTGTTGCATTTCAGGTATTCATAAATGTACCTGAAAATGAGTTCGCCCTCACGTCCCGCATCGGTGGCTACAATGATGCTGTTACTACGATTAAAAAGCTGTTCGATAACCTTCAGTTGCTTTAATGCACCTGTATCGGCGGTATAGCCTTTGTCTTTTTTGACTTTCCGGACGGTCAGCAAAAAAGGGTTGGGCAATATTGGCAATGATGCTTTGTCAAATCCCGTAATCCCGTAATCTTCGGGCATTCCCAATCCTATTAAATGACCGAATGCCCACGTAACAAAATAGCCGTTACCTGTCAGGTAGCCGTCCTTTTTATCGGATGCTCCCACAAGTCCGGCTATTTCCCTTGCTACGCTTGGTTTTTCTGCAATGATTGTTTTCATACTTGATTACCTTTTTACGCCTTTGGATTTTGCAGGAGCTTTCGGCTTTTCCTGTTGTTCCTGCTGTTGTTTGTTTTTCGGTCTTTGTTGCCCCGACTTCAAAGGCTCTTTGATGTTTTTAGTTGCTTCGTTGGTCTTGCCCTCCGAATTGACGGCAGTTTGCGTTTTATGGGCTTCGGTGGGTTTTACCCTTTCTTTATATTGATTAGGAAACTCAAAGCCTGTTTTTCCGGTATCCTTGTTGAAAGTGATATAACCCTGATACGGTTGCCCTTTTTTATCTTTCAATCCGTCAATGTAAACGGTTTGTCCGGCTTTGAAATCCTTATGCTGCTCATCGGTCAGTTCTTTGCCTCTGAATGTTTTTGGAGCTTCCTGCGGCTGGCTTTGCTGATTGTTTTGAGTTTGACCGTTGCTTTGAGTTTGCCTGTTGGAATTATTGCGGTCAAACAGGAACTCCACATAACGTTTGTCTGCATTGAATTGGACCGTTGCCGAGAACTCCGTTCCTTTCGTGGAAATCATACCGTCTAACTTTAGCGGTTTACCCTCCATTAAAGTTTGTTTTTGCTCATCGTTCAGTTTTACACCTTTAATTTCATCGGGAATTTTTATGAAATCCGTCCGTAAGGCAATTACATCATTGGTTAGCCTGTCTATGCTGATAATGGATGGCATCAGTTCGCCCGTTTTGGAATTGGTCAGGTTAACCACACGCCCCATATTACCTGTTTCGAGCAGGTTCTTTTTGTCCTCATCGGTAAACTTGTGTCCGAAAAACTCAAAATGCAGGTTGGGTTCTTTTTTGATACCGTGCATTGCTACGATAACATTTCCATCTTCGGCTTGCTGTAAAGACAATCGGGCATCTGTGCGAAGAACAGAACCTCCGAAGTTAACGCCTATCGGCAAAAGTTCATTGGTTTTGTAACCTCGTAACAAAGGGTCAAGCAGGTTTCTTTTTTCAAGGTATTCCTTGCTTAATCCGAGGTTTTTCATTGTGTCCCAATCAATCTGCTCCGGTTTGTAGCGGTACTCGCTGGCTTCCGGTGTTGTTTGTGTTGTTGCCATATTATTTTGATTTTCTTGTTTCTTATCCTGTTGCGGCTCTATTTTTACTTCGTGTTCTTTCATCACTTTTTCGCCTTCTGGAGTGGGCTTATTTACCTGCTTTTGCATTTCCTGTGCTTTTTCGACTGCAATAGGTGCAGGCACTTTGAAGAATGAAAAATTGGTAGGGTTCTTTAATTGGCTGAAAAAATTGGAGAAGAAGTTGGAAAAAAAGTCGCCGCTTTTATCCACACGCATAAACTGGTTTTGGTTTTTCTTCGTGGGGTCAACGGTTTCCATTTTTCCGTTCTCGTCAATACTCTTTACGGCTTGGATTTTCATTTTTTCTTTATCCAGCACCAATAATATGTCCGATAATTGTTCGGGCATTTCCTGTTTGTTTGTGATTTCTTCGCTCATATTTTGAAAGTTTTAAAAATTCACTGCCGAATGTAAATGAAGCGTTGGCTGTATTGCTCAATTTGGCACTCAAAGGCAGCCTTTGTCTTTCATTGGCGTTCATTTTGAGGGAGGGTTAAAACTCTCTCTTATGAACTGATGTACATCAGATAGCTTGTAATACAATTTTCCACTTATCGTATAATAAGGTAGTTTGCCAATGGAGCGATACCGTTGCAGAGAGCGGTTGCTTATTTTCAGCATTTGAAGCAAATCCTGATTATCGAGCAGTTCCTCGCCATCTATACTGTTGCGTTTCTTTTGCAACTCGTCTATATTATCGCCCAGTATATCAAGGCGACCCATTAAGCGTTCCATCCACGCCAAAAATTCCATTCTGTCAATATTCATAGGAATATACTTTAAGGGTTCATACCTATTTTTTGTCTGCCTTTAGCTTTCTGCCTTTTTCGATATAGCTTTTGCCTTTTGCCATAAGCTCCTGCACAAATTCATCACTGCTCTGTATGGCATTGGCATTGAGCATATCCTTAATTGCTCCTATGGTGTAGAAATACTGACCGTAGATTTTTGAATAAGCAATCTCGCCTTTGGTGCGCATGCGCCATAAGGTCTTTTCGCTGATATGCAGGTATTGGCATACCTCGTGGTTATTGACCCACAGGTCATCATAGCTTCTATCATCCAATCTTTTCAGGTAGTCGGCAATGGCATTGATACGGCTGTTTAGCTGTTGCCACGCTTCTTCTTCAATGGTTATTATTTTCATTGCACAGCTTTTTAAAGTTCGCTATGCAAAATTGTGAAAGGTGGCAGTGTTTGTCTGCCAAGCCTTGCCAATTGGTTTGGCGGTTTTTTGAAAATTTTTACAATTAGTGAAAACCCTTGTTTAATAAGGATTTTAGGGGATTTTGGATATTTTGTAATGAAGTTTTGAGAGCATTTGCCAATTGGCAGATATGGGCAAAGAAAAAGCAGTACATTTTGTGTACTGCTCTGGACATACCGTTTTTTAATGTAGCTAAAGGTCTTTATCCATATATTCTTCGAGGGATATTTTGAGCTGGTCTAAAAATGCCGTTCGGGAACCT
This sequence comes from Chryseobacterium sp. L12, assembly GCF_056133985.1. Taxonomy (NCBI): domain Bacteria; kingdom Pseudomonadati; phylum Bacteroidota; class Flavobacteriia; order Flavobacteriales; family Weeksellaceae; genus Chryseobacterium; species Chryseobacterium sp. L12. The sequence goes on from NZ_JBVYOF010000004.1 coordinate 6,575, forward strand.
GCCCTTGTTTTCATTCGGTGGAAAGAGTGATGTATATCGTTTAAGGGAGTTCGGAATAGCACTTGAAAAATCAAAGCTAATTTTCGGATGCCGATTTTTCCGTGTGCAATGGAATTAGAAGCATAAAGAGCATATATCAGTTCGATAAGTGCATTTTGAGAATTTGTCCACGAAATATCCTTGTTTGCTTCTCCATTTAATAAAATCAAATCTGGATTTTCTTCGGGGCTGATTTTAGTAAGCATATAAGTATAAAGTAATTCATTCGCTATAATGTGGGCTATTTTGTTATCAAAATATGTTGAAAAGCTAAGGTCAATTTCAAATACACCACTCTTTAATCCATCGTGGTAATTGATTTGTCCGAGCCTGAAATAAGTATGGTCACGGTCTATTCTGCCTGCACGGTAGTATCTGTAAAAATCCTCATTGCAAATAGTTTCTTTATATTGTAATTTGAGGGTTTTTAATAGGTTCTCATAATAGCTTTGGTGTATTTTGCCATTGCTCACAGGGCAGGTAGTTTCGATGCGGAAGACTTTATTATAGTAAATGAGCTTCCCTAAGATTTGTGGTTTAATGTTCTTGAAAAAGTCAATTTCTTGCTGTTCATTTGTAAATCCATCCTGTACGACTTGGGCTTTTATATTGAACAACATTTCCTTTAGGAACAGGGTCATTTGATAAGCCTCTTCCGCCGTTGGCATCTTTTGAGAAGAAAATTTATCTTCCTGATGATGAATTTGCGCTAATATCTTATTCAACACGATTTCCATAGCATAGTCGTTTAGAAGTTCTCACAATTTGTTTCGGAGCTGCATCTATTGTTGATATGCCAAAATTTGGGAATAATATTGAAACCAATATCACAGAATACCCCCAGTGGGGAGATTTTATTGATATTTCAGTAGAAAGGAAAGGGCGAAAAAATGGGTAAAGCACTAATGTACTCTACCCATTTTTTATTACATTTGCATTAATGATTTACATGGTAATCAAGTGAAAGCAAGTGCAGTAAGCACCATTACTAAATCGTTACCGATAGAGTTCTCCACTCTTGTAAACTACTCTTTATTAGCCGATTTAGGCTTTATTAATCTTTTTATTAAAAAAAATTTACTGTTGGTTAGATTTTTTTCACGCAAAGATTTATTTTCAAAATGTTTAATTTTAAGATGCAAAGGCAATTAAATTGCATCGCAAAGCGTGAAATATCGCTTCATCAATAACTGTGATTCATCTTTGTTCCTTATATAAGATTATTTTGATTCAACTTTGCGTTAAATATGCGTCAAATATTCTTGTAATAAGTTTGTTGTTAATTTTTACGCAAAGATTTATTTTCAAAACGTTTTATTTTAAGATACAAAGGCAATTAAATTGCTTCGCAAAGCGTGAAAATATCGCTTCATCAATCAACCTGTTGATTCAACTTTGCTCCTTATATGTAAGGTTATTTTAATAAAACTTTGCGTTTAAATATGCGCAAATTTTTATGTAATAGTTTTTTTGTTATTTCTGCAAAGCTAAATCGCTAATGCGACAAAACTTGTCGTGTTATAAAATTAATATACAAGTAAACTGTTAAATCTAAAAAAAGGCAAATCAAATTTTAAAAGCAATTTTTTTTCCGAAAAGAAAAGGAGACGTATTATCATCTCCTTTAATTTCAATTTGAATTATTAAATCTTTAGTAAACAAACGGAATCAGCATTTTAGTTTTCTTTTTATACTGAATATATTCTTCACCAAATTTTTCTATAAGTGCCTTTTCTTCAATCTTAATACGATACAGAAAGGCAATAAAAGTCGGGACAAAAGCAAGAAATAAAGAAATCCAGTTATTGAGGAAAATACCAAGACCTAAAAAAGTAAGAAGCGCAAAAGTATAAGAAGGATGCCTGATGTATTTATAAAATCCTTCCTGCTTTATTTTATGATCTTCTTTGATAGAGACATCTACCATAAAATATTTTCCCAAGGATCTGATAATGATCCAGCGAAAAAAAATTCCGGTCAGAATAAAAAATTCACCAATGTATAACGTAAGATATTGATTTTTAATAGGAAAATAAGTGGTTTTAGAAATCAAAACAGCACAAAAAACAGACGGTAAAATTACTACCCATAAAATATTGAGTGTGGACTGATCTTTTTTCTGATCTTTTTCTCCAGATTTCAGCATTTTTTTATAATACAGTTCGCTGAAAAGCCAGAGCGCAACAGATGCATAAAAAACAAGATAAAGTGCATTCATATTATTTATTTTTTTCCATTAATTCTCTTATTTTCTTTTCTTCCCAGTTTTTACCCAAGATAAATGCCGGCAGAAATACACTCAGACCATGAGCAGCAACACCAATTCCCCATAATGAAGGCAAAATGAGCAAATCCCATTCCCAAAATTTTGCTCCAGGTTTTGCTATAACAGCTTCAGAAACAATGCTAAAAATATTCACAAAAAAATATACCATAAGATGGATATAAAAGCCTTTAATTTTTTTTACTTTTTTTTCAGCTTCACGGTAGCGCATGCTGCGCTGTATATTATTTTCCATAACTGTTGTTTTCTTTTTCTAAAATTTCCCTGATTTTTCTTTCTTCCCAGTTTCTTCCGATGGAAAATACACTCAATCCGTGTGCTGCCACACCCATTCCCCATCCAAGCATGGGCCAGTAAAACCACAAATGCTGCGGTGTTGATATCATATTAATAATAACCAAAACCGGTATCACTACAATGTAGGAGATAAGATTACTGTAAAAAGATTTAATTTCTTTTACCCGTTTCAATGCTCTTTCGTAAACCACATCATCATCAGAAACAACACTATTGACAACATTTGGTTTCTCAATTAACACAGGAAGTTTTACTTTAAAATAATCATCAGATCTTTCTATAAAAACATTTCGGCTGGTAAGCAAAGCGTAACGCTGCACAATATTTGCCAAGCCGATTCCTGCACTTTCTTTAATCTGTTCACGGATCTGGAGGTTATTTTCGATACACAGACTCTCTCCTTCTGTAAAAATTTTAATTAAAAGAGGTTTTGAAGAAGTAGCAAGATTATGTTTAATACAATTCTCCAAAAGAAGTTGCAGAGAAAGCGGAACAACAAATTTCTTTATATCTTCTTTTTTAATATCAAAAATAAAATTCACACTGTCTTCAAATCTTGTTTTAAGCAATTCGCAATAGATTTTCGCAAATTCAATTTCGTCTTCTACCGTAACGAGTTCTTTATCCTTCTGCTCAAGGACATAGCGGTAAATCTTAGACATTGAAGCCGTAAATTTCTGTGCCTGAATGGGATTTTCATCTATCAGTGAGCTCAAAACATTCAAAGAATTAAACAAAAAGTGAGGATCAAGCTGATTTTTCAGGCTTTCAAACTGTGCATTGGCAGATTTTGCAATAAGCTTCTGCTCCACCACTTCTTTTTTGGAAGCTTTTTTGAGTTCTTCCATAAAGCCTTTCGCATGAAGAAATGCTGAAATCAATAAAGCAATATTGATGGTAAACCAATTGATAAAATTATATTTCCCAAGAAAGTATTCTTCCGTAGTGGCTGATTTCTGAAAAATGACAAAATTGATGTAGTTACAGAAATAAACCAGGATAATATTGGTAATTAAGATGGTAACAATACTGATGACCGCACGCTTTGTGGTAGCTTCAGACCACGGAAATTTCTTGTTGAGAAAATCATTGACAAGCCCGTTTCCGCCACCTAAAACAAATGAGTACATAGACGAAACAAGAATCGTCAGCAAAAAATTTTTAATGGTCTTTTCAGTCGTAAACAGAAAGAAAAAGAACATTGATGTTGCGAAAGAAACCCAGGCAAGAGTTATCAGATTTTTGCGTGTCATAAGGTATTGTGTATTCAAATTTAGGCAATAAACTGTTTTTGCCGTAATTTTTGTTATTTAGATACAGATTATTTTCCGGACTGGCTGATAAAATATTCGGCTTCAGATTGTCCCCAGTTAGGATCTAAAGAAGTTTTAGGCTTGAAAGATTTATACTTCTCCAGAGCAGACTTAAAAAGTTCCATTCCCTTGGATTTGCTTCCGCCATATTGTTCGGGAGTAAAATAAGTATCTTCAGCTTTAATCAAAACCACTCGCGGATTTGCAGGATCCAGCTGTTCTGCTTTTTTAAGTGCTTCTTCAGCTTTTGCTCCGAATGTCATGTATCTTTCCATAGGATTGACCATCATCTTGAGCGAATAAATCATTTTTTGAAGCAAGTGAATTTCAGAATTGCTTTTTTCTACAGATTCTGCTGCATCTACATACTTCTGAGCCTGATCTGCCGCCTCATCCAAATTCTGCATTTTTCCTTCTCTCATCAAAACCCTTCCTTTCTGAATGTAAGAAAACGCAGTATAATAATTGGGCTGCCATTTTCCTTTTTCTTTGTCGGCAATTCTCTGAAAATCGTTGGCAAGAGCCTGGAAGTCTTCCGGAGTTTTGCATATTTCCAGTTTGCTGATCTTTTCAGTCATTATTTTTTCGTAATTGGATTGAGCATAAGATACTAAACTCATACAAACTAAAGCAAAGCTTAAAAGATATTTTTTCATGATTTCTAAATTTTTAAAATTATTGTTATTAAAGATTATTATTGATTGCATCCTGTGTTCTGTCGACTCCGAAGCTGATAAAAGCTCCAACAAAAACAAAGGTATTTACAGGTGGAACCACCGCAGAACTCTGCATTCCGTTTCTGGAAAAATTATACCCGTAAATGTTTTTATTTCCTAAAATATTGGAAATACTTAACACAAGTACAACAAATGACTTCGCATCTTTTTTTCCTAAATTCGGAAGATAATTAAAACTAAAATTAAGTGAACTGAAATCTTTCAGCCTTCCTTCATTCCTGATGATATTTTCCCCGTTTTGCGAAACAATATCGTAGAAAGGTCTTCCTTTAGCATAAGTATAAGAAAGATTGGTTCCGAATTTCAGCTCAGGGAAAAATCTTTTAGCAACTGCGGAAATAGTGTGTTCTGAGGCAAAATTGGGTCTTAAACTAAAAGGATAATTTAAAAAATCTCTTTTAGAATCCAGAAAAGAATAGCTTATCCAGTAATCAATATTCTGAAAGGTCTTTTTGTCTCTCCAGAAAAATTCAAGACCTTTGGCAAAACCATTTCCGTTATTATTTATGGCTGTCTGCACAGGCGGAGACTGGCTGTTTATTTCGCTGATATTTAAAACTTTAACTAAATCGTCATACTTTTTATAAAAAGCTTCCAGCCTCAAACTTCTCCCTTCAGAAGCTCTCTGAATCTGAAAAATATAATGCTGTGACTGCTGAAAATCTAACTTCACCGGCGAATTGATGTAACGGCTTTCCGGATTCTGGTAAAACAATCCGTAAGCGAAAGAGGCTGTCCATTCTTTTGCTAATCTGTAAGCCAAAGCAAAACGCGGAGCCACATTAAACCGGTTCAGAAAAGAAGAATGTTCCGAGCGAACGCCGATTTTAGCAGAAAAATGATTGCTGAATCCCAAATCCGTTTCCACGAAAGCAGAAGAGATCAAATCTTTGTAATTTTTATTAAAATCTGTAACGGTAAGTTCTTCACTGGTATTATTCAACTCAAAACCTCCTCTCAATGCACTGATTTTATTCAGTTTTCTTTCTAAAACGGTTTTAAAGTTAAAGTAATTCCCATGATTCAAAACCTGAGTATTTCCTGATTCTATTTCCTGCTTTTCGGTTGAGAAATTAAGATCAGACTCGTTAAAAGAATAAGAAGTTCCTATATTCAAAAGGTATTTTCCGAATTTTTGTCTGAAAGAAAGATTGTGATACATATTTTCTCCTTTCAGTTTCACCAGAGCAAAATCGTATTCCGGTTCCAGACTTTCTGTTTTTACACCCATTCTGTCGGTACTATACATTCCGTAATATTTGAAAAAACCTCCGGATTTAGTTTTAAATCTGAAATTTGCATCTCCGTTAAAACCTTGCGGTCCGTCTGTAAAATCAGTATTAAAATTAAAAATTTTACGCATTGGTGTCAGCAAAGAATATCCCGCACTCGCTCCGTAAGAATGATTTTTATCTTCGCCTAATCTCTGAAAGCCTGCATTTAAAAATATCGGAGAAACGCCAATGTCATAAGAGCTTTGATCCGGAAGATCTACGCTTTCCAGCATCAGAACACCAGAAAGAGCCTGCCCGTATAACGCTGAATAGCCGCCGCTGGAAAAAATATTTCCTTTGAAAAGAGAAGTGTTGAAGCGGTCTCGTCCTGCAATTCCCGGAACAGAATTAGAAAAATAATTGTTGATAAGACTTCCGTCCATAAAGATTTTGGCTTCGGTACCGGTTCCGCCACGGATAAAAAGACCTTCCGTTTCGCCTACTTTCTGCACACCCGGAAGATACGTGAGCGCAGAAGAAACCTGCCCGTCTGCTCCGGCAATCGTATAAATATCTATGGGTGTAAGTAAAGCTGTAGCACGTTTTTTATCGCTGGCTTCTATAGCTCCTGCGGAAATTACCACTGCTTCAATTTCACTCACCTGTTCTTTAATTTCGCTATTTACGGTTATGTTTTCATTTCCTATCAAAATATTTTTCTCTACTTCAATATATTTAGGATGCGAAAATGTAAGAACCTGATTTCCTTTCTCGGTTGTTTCAAAAGAAAAAATGCCGTCTTTGTCTGTTGTGGCACCGTCATAAGTATCTTTCAGTGTAACATTTACTTCACTGATTCCCTTATTTTTAAACGTAACTTTCCCTGAAATTTTAATCTGAGAAAAAGAAAAAGTAAAGCTGAGCATCAAAAGAAAGCCAACCACTTTCTGAAATATCGTTTTCATGTCTGTTTTAATTTTCCGTAAAATTATCTCTAAAACTTTACAGAAAAATATTTTTCTGACTGAACGGTAGTTTTTGAATACTGAGTTGTATTTCTTATTTGATTTGCGTTTCTATAAAATAAAAAACCACCAATTTTCGTTGATGGCTTGTAAAATTTTATTGTTTTGATTTCATGTCGGCAATAATATTCATCGCTTCCTGAAGGTAAGAATCTTTCTGGAGATTTTTAATCCATATTTCCGATTTCTTCTTAAAGACCTCATCTTTCTTCTCTCTTTCAATTTCCGCAGGATACATTGCAAACTTCAATCCGTTATTGAATTTAGAAAGCTTTTTGAACTTCTCAATCTGTGCTTTTCTCTGCTTCATCAGTTCATTAAACTTGTTAATATTCAAAGTTATTGTTTCTTCTTTATTAAGCTGCTCTCTCCATTGGGCAGATTCCAGAAGCAATTGATAATTAGGATTTTTTGCCATTCTTTCGCTGCTTGCTTTTTCTAAAGCCTTCACATCAAGATTATTCATTCTCTGGAAGTTAGCACTCGGAATTTTATCCCAAGCTAAAGCAAAATCATCATATCTTTCTCCGATTTCCGCAAAAGTGAAGAAATCTTTCATCTGAATATCCGACACAATTCCTTTTCTTTGGTTTGATTCTCCTGTCACTCTGTAGAACTTCTGAATCGTTAGTTTTAAAGATCCGAAATCATCTTCAGTATTTAGAAATCTGTTAAGATCAACAAAAGTCTGCACCGTACCTTTCCCAAATGACTGTGGAGATCCTACTACAATTGCTCTTCCATAGTCCTGCATTGCCCCTGCTAAAATTTCCGAAGCAGAAGCGGAAAGCTCGTTTTGCATAATTACCAACGGACCATTCCAGATTGGAGATTCCTGCTTATTTTTCAAAGTCTGAATTTTTCCGTTTCCGTCTTTTACCTGAACGTAAGGACCTGCATTCATAAACAATCCCATAATATCACCCACTTCGGTTAAAGAACCTCCGCCATTATTTCTCAGATCAAGAACGATTCCTTCAATTCCCTGCGCTTTCAGTTTGATGATTTCATTTTTAATGTCATCAGAAGCATTTCTGCCTTTTTCATCCTCAAAATCGGCATTGAAGCTTGGAAGATTGATGAATCCGTACTTTTTGCCATTCGGTGAATTTACGATAATGCTTTTCGCAAACGTATCTTCAATGGCAACTTCCTCGCGAATCATGGTTACATCTCTGATCGTACCATCTTTTTTCTGAACCGTTAAAGTTACCGGAGTTCCTTTTTCACCTCTGATCAGTCTCACCGCTTCATCAGAAAGCATTCCTACTACATTTACAGCATCTTCTTTTGGTTTAGATTTCACTTTCAGAATTTTATCCCCTTCAGAAAGCTGTTTAGATTTCCAGGCAGGAGCACCGATTGTTAATGCGCCCAAATAAAGATTTCCTTTTTTCTCCTGAATTAAAGCACCGATTCCGATCACTTTTCCTTTAAACTGGGTATCAAAATCTTCTTTATCTTTTGGAGAATAATAATTGGTGTGCGGATCAAAAACTTCTGTATAAGCATTCATATAGACCGTAAACCAATCCATTTTCTTTCTTTTTTTGAATCTTGTAAAAGTTTCCTTTACCAGATCCTTTACCTCATCTGTTGCTTTTGTCAGTTTTTGCTGAGGCGTAAGAATTTCAAGTTTTATCGTGTCTTTCAGCTTAAATTTCTGTACAGAATCTTTTTTCTCTTTTTGGGTTTCCTCTTTGCTGTTCATCGACTCAATTTCCTGAAGAATATTGTATTTGATGAATTTTTTCCACTCGTTATACTGTTCCTGTTTGTTTGCAGGAGTTTTTTTAAGTTTAGGCTCAAGAATCAGTGTTTCATCTTCTTCAAGATTGATTGGTTTCGTAAAAATATCCTGCGTCATCTTATCAATTTCATCTACTCTTTGGTACAATCTATCAATAGTCAGTTTGTAAAATGTAAGGTCTCCCTGATTGATGTAATCATCCAGCTTGGTTTCATGCTTAGCAAATTCATCCATATCAGACTGAAGAAAATATCTTTTTGCAGGATCTGCCAATTCAAAATAATGCTTATAAACATCTTTAGAATAAGCATCGTTGATGGGTTTTGGGCTGTAATGTAAGTAAGAAAGAGTATTTTTAACACTCACCATGATCGTCTGCATCTTTTCATCATCATTTTGAGGTGAATTGAAACAAAACATAAGACTTGTCAATGGTATGAGGAGTAAAAATTTATTCAGTTTAAAATTTTTCCACATAAATCTATAATATATTTTATTAATTTTTTAGAATTGTTTTTAATTAGTATTGATAATTAAATTTCCGTTACAAACTATCAAAATTAATACCTTCTTTAGAATTATCAATTAGTTTTAAGTATTTTTGTTAAAATTAAATTTTTTATATGGAAAAACCACTTATTCTGGTAACAAATGACGACGGAATTACAGCTCCGGGTATCAGAAATCTTGTAGAATTTATGAATGAGATAGGAGAAGTGATTGTGGTGGCTCCCAATTCTCCTCAAAGCGGAAAAGGTCATGCAATTACCATCAATTCTACTTTAAGCTATGAAGAAGTACATTTGGACGGACCTCAACGGGATTTTTCCTGCAGTGGAACTCCGGTAGACTGTGTGAAAATGGCTTTGGATAAAATTCTTCCGAGAAGACCGGATATTGTAGTATCAGGAATCAACCACGGAGCTAATTCTTCCATCAACGTTATTTACTCGGGAACAATGTCTGCTGCTGTGGAAGGCGGTGTAGAAGGACTTCCTTCGATTGGCTTTTCTTTGTTGGATTTCAGCTGGGAAGCAGATTTCACACAGGCTAAAGAATACATCCAGGGAATTGTAAAAAAGGTGATTGATAACCCAATGCCAAAAGGTGTTGTGCTGAATGTCAACATCCCGAAACTTACGAAAGAAGAAATAAAAGGTGTAAAAATCTGTAAGCAAGCGAATGCCAAATGGGAAGAAAGCTTTGATGAACGCATCAATCCGCATGGAAAAAAATATTACTGGCTTACAGGATATTTCAACAATATGGATGAATCTGAAGATGCAGATGAAACAGCATTGGCAAACGGATATATTTCTATTGTTCCTGTGAAATTTGATCTTACTGCGTACGAATACATGAATGAATTGAATGAAATCATGAAGTTTGATTAAAACTCTTTGATCTCTTTTTAAGACAGATTTCTTTAAGATTTGCAGAAATCTGTCTTTTATTTTTTATTTTTCTCTTCAATCCAGCGGCTCATGTATTTGGTTGAGTTTAACTGATGATGCTGAAGAATGATTCCCAGAAAATTTCCTGTTCGATGATTTTGAAGGTTTTCCTTGATGTCTGCAATTTTTTCCCAAAATTGGTCAACGTAAAGCTGTTTATCAAAAACTTGTTTCAAAATCTCCTCTGCATTTTTGTTTGCCTGATTCCAGACTGTTTCATTTTGATATAGCTCAACAGCTTTATTGATAAAATTTTCGTCAGAATCTTTAATAAATCCGTTCCAGGGAAGATTTTTATGCATCGCTTCTGCTCCAACCGAACTGGTAACATTCGGCAAGCTAAATTTCATGCTTTCCCAGAGTTTTCCTTTCAAGCCCGCACCAAAAGGAATGGGAGCGAGTAAAACACGGTATTGTCTGAAAACAGACTCTGCAGACTCTGCCCTTCCTTTCACGATAAAACCTTCATTCTCATTATTCAGCTGAAAAACTTTTTCTGTCGCATAAGCTCCGTAAATATGAAGTTCCGCATCCGGAATTTGCTTACGAATTGATTTCCAGATTGTTTTCAGCTTAATAACAGTCTGCCAATTGGGTTCATGTAAAAAATTTCCGATACTTACGAAATGTTCGCGCTCTGAAAAAGAAGGCTTATTTTCTTGCTTTTCTTCTGTCAGAAACGGAATATAAAAGAGAATCTCAGGATTAATTTTGAATTTTTTTATCAGCAAATTCATTTCGAATTCAGAGATGATTAACGATAAATCACACCGCAAAATGGAAGCAATTTCTCTTTTAAAAATTTCATTGATGAAATCCTGATCGTTTACTTCTCTCTTTTCAGCAAAAGCTTTTCTGCGTGCTTCCCTCAAGAAATGAAGGTCTTCCGTATCAAGAATTTTAATCGCATCCGGACAATTTTCAGAAATACGCCAACCTAACTGTTCTTCGGTAACATATCGGTCAAAAAGAACAATATCAGGATTCAGAACTTTAATTTTTTCGTCAAAACTTTTGCTGTTGATTTCAATTTTTTCAACATCAATTTTCTCCGAAAACTCAATATTGTTAGCCGATGTAAGAAAAGTGACTTTGTAATTTTTTTTACTGAACAATTCAATAAGCTGCATCATTCTTTGACCAGCTGCCGTAGAAGCAGGCTCAGGAATAACGAGACCGATAATAACGAGATGTTTCACAAATGCAAAATTAGGACTAAATTTTCCAAATCATTGATTAAAGTAGTCTGCATTTATAGCTAAAATAAAACCCTGTCATCTTTTCGCAATTCTTCCAGGTATTTGATTTTATCATCACGATAAAACAAATTCATTGTCTCAAAAGGAATAAGTTTTAAATTTTTGCTGACAATGTGTACGCATGATTTTTTCACAGCCCGCACGTCAAAATCGTGTGCATCCATAAAATTCATAATAATAATTCTGAATAAATTATCATAATCAAGATTCGGAGCCGAAACTTCAGGAAGACAGCATAATAGCTGATTGACTTTAGGTTTTACTTTATCAACCGAAATACCCGTACTGAAAATATCTAAAAGCTGCATCTGCAATCCGGTATCCTGTTCGTAGACGATTGTATTTTTGGTTTCATTATTCAGCAAATCGGCGGGATTGATGTATCTGGTTAGAGGAATTGTCTCGCCTTCCAGTTTTAAAATATATCCCATTGCCAAAGCATCCGGGTTACATGGGGCCGGAATCAGATCATCTGAGTTCAAAAGCGGAAACTGGTTTAAAATTTCTTGTCTTACTTCCGTTAAAGTAATTTTTTCATGTGCCGAATCTTCTCTGTTCCGCCCTGCAATTTCGACAGGCTGAAAAGTAATTCCGCGAACACATTTTTGTTTTAAGGCAAACTCAATAATTTTTCCGATTTCATCAACATTTTTTCCTTTTTGCAGAACAATAACGAGCGTCGTAGAAAGATTTAATTCATTTAATTTTTCTAAAGCTTTCATTCTTACATCCGTTAAGTCTTTACCCCTGAAGTCTTCTAAAACCTCCGGCTTGAAGGAATCAAACTGCAGATAAACTTCAAATTCCGGAGCATAGGATGCTAATTTTTCGGCAAAGCCGGGATCATTGGCAATTCTTACGCCATTGGTATTCAGCATTAAATGTTTGATCGGTTTCGTTTTCGCAATATCCATTATTTTGAAAAATTCAGGATGAATTGTAGGTTCTCCTCCACTGATCTGCACAACATCCGGTTCACCTTCATTCTTAACAATAATATCAAACATTGCTTCAATTTCCTGTAAGCTTCTATGATTTCCGTAATGCGGAGAAGACATGGCATAGCAAGTCGGACAAGTGAGATTACAGCGATCTGTCACTTCCACGATAGAAAGGCAGCTATGCTGCTCATGATCAACACATAAACCACAATCGTAAGGACAGCCATACTCTACATCGGTTCCGAAATGAACAGGTGTTTCTGATGCTTTATTATAGTTTCGTATGCTTTTATAGTATTGAACGTCAGAAGCAATTTTAGTTTTAAAAAAGCCATGATCGGGACATCTTTTGGTCATGAAAACCGATTCATCCTCAATGATAATTTTTGCTCCTACCCTTTTCAGGCATTCCGGACAAAGACTTATCGTATAATCGTAATAGGTATATTTTCTTACTGGCATAATTTATATTTACATTCCACCACAAATAAAACCACTGATCAACCCGCCAATAAGCATCGATATCAAAACGGTTCTCCAGAACTGTCCGCTGGTAAATTTATTTTCGTTATTCCATTCATAAATCACTTTTGTAATAGCGGCAATCACCAGAGAAACTACAAAAAGTATAACCAAAATAAACCCTATAATCATTACGACTAAACCGCCAAGATTACCAACTTCAAGGATTGTTAAATTTTTCATGATGTGATATTTTCAGGTGAAGTTAAAGAATTTATTTTTCTCAGTTTCAAGAAATAATAAAAAATGATGCAAAGACAGGTAATCTGAATTGTTCCTAAATTTCCGACAATTTCTATTTTCGGTTTTATAAAATCCAGCATAAACCTAAAGCTGAAATAACTCAACATAAATATCTGAAAAACAAAACCTGACGGATATATTTTTTTATCCTGAATAGTTTTTAAAATAATCCATAAGACTATAAGAAAAGTAATTTCGTAAAGCGCAACAGGATGCCGAAGATATTCATCTCCTAAATGCATTCCGAAAATAAAATCTGTAGGAATTCCATACGTTTCTTCGTGAATTCCTGTCAGAAAACATCCGATTCTACCAATAATCATTGCGAGAATTAATGGAAAAACAATCAGATCTCCTGTGCTTTCTTTATGACCGACAATTTTTTTTGCCCATTCTACACCGATTAAACCAAAAGCCAGTCCGCCGACGATGGTATTGTTTGTCCAGAATCTTTTAAAATCAAAATCATTAAAAAATACATACGGATTTTCTAAATTCCCTATAAGCTTTGAACCCAATAATGCTCCTGCCGTAGCTCCGATTAAAACCGCAGCAGAGATATTAAATGACAGTTTTTCTTTTGATTTCCGTTTTAAATAAAAATAATACCGCATTCCGATGAAAATCCCAATCGTTTCAAGAACAGGATGTGCAAGGATTGTATGACCAAAAATCTGAAAAGTAACAGGAAAATCCATGAAATCAAAAATAGGATATTTCAAAAGATGATGACACCAATTATAAGAATTAAATTCTAAATCTCTCATAAATATTCTATAAAATCATCTCCTTTCGATGTTTCTAAAAATCTTTTCCATACTTTTATTTAAAATATCTTCCAAATTATGAGAATAGAATATGATATAAAGCTGGGCTTTAAAGATGTGATGTTTCGTCCTAAACGTTCAACCTTAAAATCGCGCTCCGAGGTTAACTTAGAAAGAGAATTCACATTCCTCCACACTCAGAAAAAATGGAAAGGCACTCCTATTATCGCAGCCAATATGGATACGGTAGGAACTTTCGAAATGGCAGTTGAACTCGCAAAAGACAAAATAATTACTGCTGTACACAAACATTACTCTGTAACAGAATGGGCTGATTTCCTGCAGGATAAGAATGATGAAATCTATCAGTACATCGCATTGAGCACCGGAACCGGAACAGCAGATGAAGAAAAAATAAAAACCATTCTCACGCAACATCCAAAAATTGAGTTTCTCTGCATAGATGTCGCCAATGGTTATTCTGAGCATTTCGTACAGTTTGTGAAGAAAGCCAGACAGAATTTTCCTGATAAAATTATCATTGCAGGGAATGTAGTAACAGGCGAAATGATAGAAGAGTTAATTTTAGTTGGTGCCGATATTATTAAAGTCGGAATCGGTCCAGGTTCGGTCTGTACGACAAGAGTAAAAACCGGTGTTGGTTATCCTCAGCTTTCAGCCATTATAGAATGTTCTGATGCCGCTCACGGATTGAAAGGGCACATTATTGCAGACGGAGGATGTAAAGTTCCGGGAGATGTGGCAAAAGCTTTTGGCGGAGGTGCAGATTTTGTGATGCTCGGCGGAATGTTTGCCGGTCACGATGAAAGCGGTGGTGAAATGGTGGAAGAGAACGGAAAAAAATATAAGCTATTCTATGGAATGAGTTCTAAAACAGCAATGGATAAACATTCCGGAGGTGTGGCAGAATACAGAGCTTCCGAAGGAAAAACGGTGAAAGTAGAATATAAAGGTCCGGTTGCGGAAACGGTAAAAGATATTTTAGGCGGCGTACGTTCTACCTGTACTTATGTTGGTGCTTCCACACTGAAGGAATTGTCAAAAAGAACTACTTTTATACGAGTTCAGGAACAGGAAAACCAGATTTTTAAGGATTAATTTCATCTAAGAGTAATTGATATAAATCTAATAAAAATAAAATATCAACCCTCATTAATAAAGAATTCTTTTATTCTAAAGATTAATGAGGGTTTTATTTTTATTTATTTCCCATTTTTTTGCATTAAAATTTTTAATAAACAATGAAAAAATTTTAATTGTTAGCTTTCATAACATCATATATTTCATATTAACGCAAAAATAAACATTTATAAATGCGTATTATGCTTGTAGATTTTTATCTACAAACAGCTTATTATCAGCAAATTAATTAAATTTTAATTTAACTTTGCTGAATTAAAGGCTATTCCAATCAACAATTTTATCTCACATATTGATAATTTGATATTAAACCCAATTTTTTCATCAAGAAAATATTGGAAAATTTTATTGTTGCCTTTTTTGTTATTTTATGTGAAATCTTATTCACAAGAAAACGACAGTTTGAGCGAACGCTCTTCTAATACAATTTTATTGAAAGGAGAAGCAGCAATTTACTCATCTGATGATAATTTTAATTATCAGATTGCTGAAAGATCTATTGTAATCAAAGGTAATTCGATACAATACACAAAAAACTCAGGGAAATCATTAATAATAATTACCAGTTCTTCTGACTATGTAAGCACAAGTAGGGATTTAAAAAACAATAAAAAGAATTTAGTTAAGAGAATTAAAAATGATGATATAAAATCAAAAAAAATAATTGATGAATACCAATCAAAACTAAAGTATCATATCATCAGAAAATTTGAAAATCACCACTCAGAAGAAAGATTTTCAAATCTAAAAAATCAAACATTATATTATTTACTTCCTGAATCTGGTTTGAAGAAAAAAATAAAAAAAGCTTGTTTAAGTTTTTTAACTTTCTTCTCTTATTTGTCATGTTTATTTTTGCTTGTGCTGTTATTCGATTGGTACAACAAACAATTCATAGATTATCATTATTCAAGAGTTTTTAATATAAGACCGCCTCCATCTTTGCTGAGTTTTATCAAATTCTAATCTATTAATTAGTTGAATACTCGTTTTTATTCAACGAATATATGGTATTTGATAAAAAATGGGTTTGATAAGTATATTTGAAATTGATTCTTACACCGTTGATAATTACTATTACAAACTCTTTCAGCAGTTTACAATCAACATCTTTAACACAAATAATATAAAATGGTAAAAAATAATAATTTTTTTAAGTTATTCACTATGCTTTTAATTATACTTGGAAGCTGTAGTGAAATACAAGCTCAATTATATGGAAGTTTTCCATACAGTGAAAGTTTTACGTCTGGAAGTCAGCCAAGTGAAATAACCCTTATGACACCTCAAACCGGAATAAACTCTACAACATTTACTACCAATGGTATGCGTCTTACATCAGCTGTAAACAATCAGTTTGGTGCAGTATATATTAATAATAAACAATTCTCTTCTCTGAACGGTATCAAAATAGAGTTTGAATACGGAATGTATGGTGGTACAGGTGCAGATGGATTATCAGTATTTTTGTTTGACGCATCAGTTGCTTCACCTGTAGTTGGTGCAAACGGAGCGGGTTTAGGCTATGGGTACAACAGGGCTCATAATACCTTTGCTTCAAACAGGCAAACGGGACTTTCCGGAGCTTATTTAGGAATAGGTATTGATGCTTTTGGTAACTTCAAAAGACAGGTATTTCAAGGCGATCAAAGAAGTAACGGCGTGCAGGCAACTTTTGCACAAAATGGCAGCCAGGTGACACTCAGAGGAAAAAGAGGAACGCTGAATCTTTCGAATGGTTTGGGATTGGGCTATACTGGATATCCCACTCTAATCACACAATCAACACTTGCTTCTGCGGGAATAGCATCTGCTACTATCAATCCGGCTACGGGTGCTTATACTACCGGAGTAGGTTTACCAGCTAATTTTAATCTAAGAACAACTACATTCACTACAAATCCGGCTAATGCTGATTATAGAAAAGCGTTTATTGAACTAATTCCAAATGCCTTAGGCGGATTTAATGTTACGGTAAAAATACAACACGGATCTACAGTATCTACAGTAATTAATAATTACTGGTACAGAACTTCATATGTTTATAATGAAAACGCAAATCCTGTTTCAACTGATTTTAATACTTCAGATGTGCAGGGCGCTGACGCAACTTACACCTTAGATACAAGTCCGCCGGCAAACTTTAGAATTGGTTTCGGAGCTTCTAATGGCGGATTAAATGACATTCATCTTATCCGTGGACTGAAAGTTACCCTTCCTTATTCTGCAGTTTCCAGTGATGACTCTTTTTCTACCTGCAAAAACTCTTCTGCAACGATAGCCCCTTTAACAAATGATATAGCGTATTCCGGACCCATAACAGGTACACCAACTGCCTCATCCTCTAATATAGATGCTAATTCATTTCAATTTATTGATACAGCTGGAACACCTCAAGGAATTTCCTATACTCAGAGCGGTGTAGGTACTTGGATCTATTCTGCATCTACTAAGCTGGTTACTTTTTCGCCGGCAACTGGATACACTGGTACGGCAACTATCAGATATAATATAAAAGGTCTTACGGCTCCTTATAACGATGACGGCTATCGCAGTGAGCCTTCAACTATTACAGTTACCGTGAATAATTGCTTTGGGTGTACATCTAAATTATATCTTTCTCAGGCAAACTCACTTTATGAAGTTGTTACATCAAGTAATCCACTTACTTATCCTCTCATAGGCACAGCATCTGTAAATTATAATTCTACAGCGATAAATCCTCTGAATGGTGTTATGTACGGAATTCAGACTCCTACGTCAAATGTTTTGGTAGCCATCAATGCAGACGGAACATCTGTTAATCCCAAATCACGCAGTTGA